>DATFAZ010000236.1:0-4503 GCA_035254105.1 Noviherbaspirillum sp.
TACGCAGAGAATCGGGACGGTCAAACAAGCCTCTCCGGGAAGGCGATCGTCAACCTCGTCCATGTGCATCAAAGTATTCAGAAGCTAAGTCGTTTGCTTCAGAGCCTGAAACACCGTGTTCAGGACATTGAAGATGAGCGACACACCGAAATCTACACCGCAAACTGCTCTCGCAAGGACCTGATAGAGATCGCTAAAATCATTGGAGACAATTCGACCTGGAAAGAAGCCAGCTTCCTTGAGAAAAAGAAGACTGTAATGGCACAGTTTGGCCTGAGCAGCGGTAAATTCTCGGACGCCATCGATGCTATTCGGAAATCACGTCCTCTCGCTGCATTGGTTGGCCTGGAGTCCAGTCTCAATTATCTCGGGGACGAAAAGGCGATCCAAGTGCTGAAGCTATGGGTGGATGCGAATCCCCTAAAAGACCGGGATGATGGACTGGGGCTCGACTTCTTCGAACGTGATTGGGAAAAGCATAAAGAGTGGGCTGAGCAGTCTGACCGGCTTGATAGAGCAGCGCTGGAGCTGCTTACCTTGGAGGAGTTTGCGGACTTGGAAACAGTCTTCTATCTGGGGCGGAATCGTACTTACGGCGAGCACTACGAAGTTCTCGTTGCAAGAGCCATAAAGTCGTTCGGACCAGAGATCACGAGAGCGAACGTCCATCACTTGATGTCGAAAACGAATCTGCTCGATGCTGTCGCGGACGGAGTTGAGAGGGCTGGGCGCCCAAGCCTTGCAGTACGGCTGCGGGAATTACGCGCCGCGGACCGTGCCTAGCACGCTAAATGTGTGGCTAATCGGCCCTGGCTGCCGGGTCATTCTGGACCAGACCTCTAATGTCATCTCGAAGTTTGGATCAAAACTTATTGTCATAACCTCGCAGATTTGCTCAAAGAATGAGCAAATCTCCAGATTTCTTCCTTTTTGGGGCTGAGAGAGATACAGATCCTCAGCCAGGAAGGCGTTTTATTCCTGACAGTAGGCTCGGTGAAAACAGGCTGCGTAGCGAGGCGGACCAGAACTTTAATGTCACGCTTTCTCATCCCCAAAGCCGCTGTGGGCTAGGACTTATTGTCACAAAGTTGCCAGAACAGAACTTATTGGCACAGACCAAGACTTTAATGTCATAGACCAGCCAGTCCGACTGGACAGTATTCAACCGTACCGGCGTATCGCACCTGATCTCGATCTCCGGCCTGCACGTCACGATGATTGCCGCGATGTTCGCCGGCCTGGTGTTTGCGCTGTGGCGGCGTTCTTTCTTCACCCGCGCTGACCTGCCGTTGTTGCTGCCGGCGCAAAAGGCGGCTGCACTGGCAGGCGCGCTGGCCGCCCTGCTGTACGTGCTGCTGGCAGGCTTCGGGGTACCGGCGCAGCGCACGCTGTACATGTTGTCGGTGGTGGCTGCCGCGCTCTGGTTCGGCCGCCTCACCAGCGTGTCGCATGTGCTGTGCGCGGCGCTGGGCGTTGTGGTCTTGCTCGATCCGTGGGCGGTGCTGTGGCCCGGCTTCTGGCTGTCGTTCGGCGCAGTGGCGATGATCCTGTTCGCATCGGTCGGCCGCGTACGGTCGCATGCCGAACAGTCGTCCGGCCCGGACAAATGGCGGGCGGCGGCACAGTCCGCTATCCGCACCCAGTACGCGGTAACGATCGGCCTGGTGCCACTGACCCTGCTGCTGTTCGGCCAGATTTCCCTTGTCAGCCCGATCGCCAACGCGGTGGCGATTCCAATCGTCAGTTTTCTCGTGACACCGGCTGCGCTTGCGGGAAGCGTACTGCCGGCGCCGCTGGGCGGCTGGATACTCGGCTTCGCACACCTGCTGGTCGAACAGCTTGCGCACTTGCTCGGCTGGCTGGCAGCCTTTCCTGCGGCGGTCTGGGCTGCACCGATTCCGTCGTGGTGGGCATTTGCGGCGGCCCTGGTCGGGATGCTGTGGCTGCTGGCGCCCGCCGGCTGGCCCATCCGCTGGCTCGGGGCGATCGGCTTGCTGCCGGTGGTACTGAGTGTTCCTGCCCAGCCGCGCGAAGGTGAAATGTGGGTAACAGCCTTCGACATCGGCCAGGGAACGGCGTTGCTGGTCGAAACCGTACACCATCGCCTGTTATATGACACCGGACCCGCCTATGCGCCGGATTCCGACGGGGCCAGCCGTGTCATCCTGCCTTACCTGAAGGCGCGCGGCATTCGGTCTCTCGACGGCGTGATCGTGTCGCACAGCGATGCCGATCATGCCGGCGGCGCGCTGTCGTTGTTCGAGGAAATCGAGATCGACTGGGTATCCTCGTCGCTTCCATCGGATCATCCGGTCCGACGGAAGGCGGTAAACCACAGGCGCTGCGAGGCGGGTCAATCCTGGTCCTGGGATGGTGCGGCATTCGAGATGCTGCATCCATCCGCCGCGAGCTACGACAGCACGAAGTGGAAGCCGAATGCGCGCAGCTGCACCCTCAAGATCACGCTGGGTGGCAAGTCGATACTGTTTCCTGGAGATATCGAGGCGGTGCAAGAAACGGAGCTGGTCGAGGGCGGCGAGCAGCAGCTGCGCGCCGCGGTGCTTCTTGCGCCGCATCACGGTAGCGGCACCTCGTCGACGCCGGCCTTCCTGCAAGCGGTCCAGCCGCAGATCGCGCTATTCCAGGTCGGTTACCGCAACCGCTACCGCCATCCGAAGCCAGAAATATACGAACGCTACGGCGAGATGGGAATCAAGCGCTTGCGCAGCGACGACTCGGGAGCCGTCGATCTGCATTTTGCCGATGGTCTCGAGGTGACCGAATACCGGCGCGAGCATGCGCGTTACTGGTATGGCCGTTAGCGCGCGTCGTCTAGTCTATTTTCGCGCTTCGGTCGCGTCTTTCTTGAAATTGAACAGCCACAGAAAGTAGCCGATCATCGCGAACATGACGATGAAGACCGCGACCGAAAATAGACCGACATCGGACGAAAACAATAACTTCCATGCTTGCATGATCGACTCCTGAATGAGTGGGTAAATCTGCTACACGGGAAGCCGAAAACGTGCACCCGGCTCGCCTTGCGATCCTCTTTGGCTTCTATCAGGCAACATGCATGCCAGTCGGCGATGGCTGATCGGCGTCTTGTAAGTGACTAATTTTATTGACTTTTTTGCTGGCTCCGGGAAGGCGGCCGAGTGCGCGTCGAACTGCCGGTTTTGTCAGAATGGCAGTTGTGGCAGTTGCGCGTGTCAGGTGAAAGCTGCGACGTAGATCGCCACGGCGCAGTGACCGCAGCGGACAGGTTGTCTTCGCTGCTGTCTGGCTTAGCGCGACGGCGACGCCGCCATCCTCCAATCCCATTACAATCTGGGCCAGACTTTGCATCGCGGCAATGTCTGTTCGCCGTCCAATAACAAACAATGACCAAACCGATTCTTCATTTCGCCCATGCGAACAGTTATCCCGCCGGGACGTATCGCATGTTTTTCAAGCATTTGGCAAAGAACTACGACGTGCAGGCGCTGGACATACACGCGCACAATCCGGCCTATCCGGTGCGCGACGGTTGGGCCGCACTGGCGTGCGAGCTGACCGACGAACTGGCGGCGCGCTATACGCAACCAGTGATCCTGGTCGGGCACTCGATGGGCGGCATGCTGAGCCTGATGGCAGCCAAGGCACGTCCCGAGCTGGTGCGTTGTGTCGTGATGCTCGATTCACCTGTGGTGGCCGGCTGGCGCGCGCTGCTGCTGGGCGTGGCGAAGCGGATCGGCGTCGACAAGAAATTCTCGCCTGCGCAGTTCTCGGAAAACCGGCGTCACCTCTGGCCTGACGCCGAGGCAGCATACCGGCATTACGCAGCCAAGGCGATGTTCGCCGCCTGGCCGCCGCAGGTCTTGCGCGACTATATCGAGCATGGGATCAAGCCGCATCCGCAGGGCGTAACCCTGCGCTTCACACGTGAGACGGAAACTGCGGTCTACCGCAGCCTGCCGCATCACATCGGTGCCCAGCTGCGGCATGGATTGCCGGTGCCGGTCGGGTTCGTCGGCGGAACCGAGTCCGTCGAATGCCGCCAGGCCGGTCTTGCCGCAACCCGGCGCCTGGTCGGACGGCATTTCGCGCAGGTGCCTGGCGGCCACCTGTTCCCGATGGAGTCGCCGGCCATCGCGGCCCGTGCCGTTCATGCGATGATCCAGTCACTGCTTCAATCCTGAGTCCACTATGCGCCATACATTTCTGAAACCGCTTGCCGGATACCTGCTATTCGTCGTTTGCGCGGCGGCGCTGGCTGACAGTTCCGACAGCGTGCTGGCCGATTACCGCAAGGTCAGCACCGAAGGCAAGACCGCACACATTGTCGACATCGACAACGACACGCTGCTGTTGAACGATAACGACGGCTTTTACACCAGCGGCATGCGCTATACCCAGGCGCACACGCTGTCCGCCGGCACGCGCGCGACTACATTCGGCTGGCGCATTGGCCAAGAACTGTATACGGCCGCCGACATCAAGCTGCCGCCGGAACTGATCGGG
>DATFAZ010000237.1:0-2582 GCA_035254105.1 Noviherbaspirillum sp.
CGAGGAGACATCATGCAATTCAAACCGACCGCCGTGTTCGCGGCAACACTTTTCGCTCTGCTCGCAGCTGCGTCCAATGCCTTTGCATTGGATGCCGCGAAGGTGCCTGAGATCAAACGCACCAAGCAAGCACTTTACCTGTATGCCCCCGAAGCCTATGCGTTGAAGCAGCAGCTCGGCGACAAGGCCTACCTGGTCGACGTGCGCACGCGTTACGAGGTCGCCTATGTCGGCATGCCGACAGTCGCGGATGCCAACATTCCTTACGTGGAGCACCCGGAAGATGCGCCCTGGGATGACAAGGCAGGTCGCTTCAAACTGGATGTGAACAGCGACTTTGGCCCGGAACTGGCGCGACGCCTGTCAGAGCGCGGACTGGGCAAGGAGGATACGCTGATCCTCATGTGCCGCTCCGGTGACCGCAGCGCCCGCGCGGCCAGCCTCCTCAATGAACTTGGCTATCGCAAGGTGTACAGCGTGGTCGACGGTTTCGAGGGTGATCTGGCCAAGGATGGCCCGAACGCCAACCAGCGTGTCGTCAATGGCTGGAAGAATGCCGGCCTGCCATGGACCTACAAGCTCGACAAGAACAAACTTTATTTTCCGAAGTACTGAGGCCATAACGTGAAACTGGTTTGTCACTGGAGGGCGCTGTGGCTCATGGCACTGTGGCTGATGACCGGAGGCTTGCATGCCTCGGAACTGCGCGTGGGCGACACGCCGCGCCTGCCCGCCGTGCAAACGATCAACGACGGCACGATCGATCCGGCTGCGTTGCGCGGCAAGGTCGTGGTTATCAGCTACTTCGCGACGACTTGCCCGTTCTGCATGAACGAAGCGCCGAAACTGCAAAAGCTGTACCGCGACAACAAGGACCGGTTGGTCGTGATCGGCGTGAATATCCAGAAGAATGATCCTGACCAGCGTAGCAAGGTGCGCCAGTGGGTAGACAAGTACAAGTTGACGTTTCCGGTGACGACCGAATATGAACCAATAGAAGCGATCGTCGGCCGCCTGAAGGGTTTGCCTGTCAATCAAGTACTCGACCGTCACGGCAAGGTAGTGCGAATCGATGTGGGTGAAATCTTCGACGAGGACTTCGATGAGATCGCGCGACTTGCACAGTGAACCTTCGCCTGTCGAATCGATGCGCATCGAGACGGCTCCGCTCTTTCTGCGTTTGGCAACAGGACTGTTGCTTGCACTGGCCGCCGCAGCCTGCAGTGCAGAAAAGGGAACGCTGCTCCCGGCGCCGGTCGATCTTGCAAGAGATGGCGCAGAGGCAGCTGCACGCAGGCAGCCCGTCGTGATTCTTTTTTCATTGCCGGGTTGCCACTACTGCGATGTCGTGCGCCAGCATTATCTGGTTCCGCTGGTACGTGACCTGCCGGAGCAGGACCGTCCCGTGATCCGGGAAGTCCGCATCAACGGCCGTGCATCGTTTACCGGATTTGACGGCGTTCGTATCACGCACAGCGGCTTTGCCGCACGTTACGACGCCCGATTCGCACCCACAGTGGTGTTCCTCGACCGCACTGGCAGACCACTCGCGCAGCCAATCATCGGCGGCGACACTGCCGGGCTGTATGGCGGCTATCTCGACAATGCATTTGCAGAAGCATCAAAAAAACTAACCGGGAGCCAGAGGCCCCATACCAGCGGAGACTAAACATGAAAATTCGACCAAGCATAGTTGCGGCCTGCATGTTCGCCAGCGCAACAGCCAACGTCACCAACGCAGCGGACGCCACTTACGCGATCAAGCTGATGACATCCGAAACCGCGCTCAAGGCCGCACAGGCAGGATTGAACAAATGCCGGGAAGGCGGATATCAGGTCGCCATTGCCGTGGTCGACCGCACCGGCCAGACGCAGGTGCTGCTGCGTGACCGCTTTGCTGGCATGCATACGCCGGAAGCGGCAGTAAACAAAGCGTGGACTGCCGTCAGCTTCAAGTCCAATACCTCGCAATTTGCGGAAGCGACGCAAAGCGGGAAGGAATCAAGCGGCATTCGCAATATCTCGCGCGTGCTTGCGATCGGCGGCGGCTTGATGATCGAGGCGGGCGGGGCGCTTTATGGCGGCATCGGCGTTTCGGGCGCGCCGAATGGCGCTGCGGACGATGCGTGTGCCAAGGCCGGTATTGCGGCAATCATGGATGATCTCGAACTGAACTGAGGTAGCTGCTCAGCATCGTTGCAAACCGGGATCAGCCACCGTAAACGCGAAGGAGCAGCCACGACGGCAGACCGAGGTAGAGCAACGCTAGGGTGAAATGTTCGAGCGAGCGCCGCACTTCGATTGTTCGTACAGGGCGCAAGAGCACCGCCAGCAGCGTGCCGGCTTCAATCGCCGCACGCAACGCCGCAGCGCTGAGCACGACCCCGATTGTCCAGGCGGCCCACCAGAGCGAGAAGGCAATAAGGTAGGCTTTCAGGCCAAACATGTAGTACTCGCCGAAACCGCTGCCAAAGGCAATGTGCTGGTGCAGGCGAAACGCCGGAATGGCGAGCACGAACGGAAAAAGAACGAACTTCATAAAGGGATGGCCGAGGCGCCCGCGCCGGACCACAGAGAGCGCC
>DATFAZ010000238.1:0-2966 GCA_035254105.1 Noviherbaspirillum sp.
TGCATTTGCAGCGACAGCGACTGGCCGGGCTTGACCACGACGCGCTTGATCTTGAATCCTTGTCCCTCGCCGAGTACCGTATAGGTGCCCCATGGACGCACAGCAGTGCGATGGATTTTGTGTGCTTCATGGCCGCTGGCCTTCAGACGGCTGACGACCTGACGCACCTCCTGGCTCTTGGAGCGATCAGCCACCAGCAGGGCGTCCGGCGTGTCGATGACGACCATGTTTTCCAGACCGATGGCCGCAACCAATCGGTCCTTGGAATCGATGTAGGTATTGTGGCTGTCGATGACAATCGCATCGTGGCTGTTTATCTTGTTCCCGTTCTCGTCGGCCGGCGTGACATCGGCCACGGCGCTCCAAGCTCCCATGTCACTCCAGCCGAAGTTGCCGGGAATTACTGCTATATTCTTTGCCATCTCCATGACTGCATAGTCGATAGAAATGTTTTCAAGACGTGCAAAGCTCGCGTGCAGCTCAACCTTGTCGCCGTCTGCCTTGGACTCATGCCAGACCGTGCGTGCAGATTCAAGCAATGCCGGATTGTAGGCGGCGAGCGCGTCCAAGATAGCGCTGGCCTTGAAACAGAATATGCCGCTGTTCCAGACATAGTTCCCCTGCTCCAGATAGCTGATTGCGGTCGCGGCATCCGGCTTTTCGACGAAGCGCTGCACTGTATTCGCGTGCTGGCTGATCTGGTTACCCATTTCGATATAGCCATAGCCGGTTTCAGGAGCGGTGGGACGAATGCCGAACAGCACCAGGAAGCCATCGCGTGCCAGGCTTGCAGCATGTTCTGCCGCCATCTGGAAGGACGTAGTATCCGTGATCAGGTGATCAGCCGGCATGACGAGCAGGCAGGAATTCGTATCCTGTTCCGCTGCCCATAGTGCAGCCGATGCAATGGCCGGGGCGGTATTGCGGCCGACGGGTTCAAGCAGATAATGCGGTTTGAGCTCCTGGCTCGCCAACTCATTCTGCGTCCGCAGGTAATACTCGCGATTGGTAACGATCAACGGAACACGATCGCCACACACCGCCTGCGCCCGCTCGTAGGTCTTGATCAGCAGGCTCTTGCCGTCGCCAATCCGCATGAAGGGTTTGGGATGCGCTTCGCGGGATACAGGCCAAAGGCGCGTGCCCGCGCCACCAGAAAGAATGACTGGAGTTAACATGGTATAAGTGAGCATTGACTCGGCCACGCAGGCCAAACGACACTCTCACTTTATAGAGCACGCTACCCAAGCTCTTATTGTTATTAGACAAATGGCGTGCCAGTTACCTTTTCATTAAAACATTACGCATGACAACTTACGCGATCGGAGATGTCCAAGGGTGCCATGAACGGCTTGAGGAGTTGCTACACAGCATACAAACAGCGTCTGCACAAGCTCGGCTGGTCTTTGTCGGCGACTTGGTCAATCGCGGACCGCATTCCCTTGCCACGCTACGGAAAGTTCGCGCACTAGGCGATTCGGCAAGAGTAATTCTTGGCAATCACGACCTTCATTTGCTTGCTGTTGCGCAAGGTATCCGCGCCGCGCACCGCTCGGACACGCTCGATGCCATCTTACGAGCTCCTGATCGCGACGAGCTGCTGGACTGGCTGCGCCGCCAGCCTTTAGCGATTTTCGAGAGTGGCCATTTGCTGGTGCATGCCGGGGTCGTACCGCAATGGACGGTGGCGCAGACGCTGGAACTTTCCCAGGAGGTGGAAGCTGTTTTGCGCGGCCCGCAATGGGTGAGTTTCCTCAAGCAAATGTATGGAAATACGCCGGCGAAATGGGACGACAAGCTGCAAGGCGCCGACCGGCTGCGCTGCATCGTCAATGCCTTGACACGCATCCGCTTCTGCACTGCGGACGGCACCATGGACCTGACTGCATCCAAGGGGGTGGAAACCGAGCTTCCGGGATACATGCGTTGGTTCGAGGTGCCGGGACGAAAGACCGAGGAGACGACCGTCGTATTCGGTCACTGGTCGACCTTGGGCCTGATCATGCGCCCCAATATCATCAGCCTCGATACCGGCTGCCTATGGGGTGGCAAGCTGACCGCGGTCTGCCTGGAAGACCGCAGCGTCATCCAGGTCGATTGCCCGCAGTATCAGCGCCCCGGCAGCATCTGAGGGTGCGGCGCCGCGTCGCCGTAACCGAGCGCCTGAGTAATCGAATCATGGGCCATGTCGGCCAGCTCGCGCCGATGCGAGGCCGAACCGGTCGGAATCGGCGGCAGCACGGTCAGCTGCGCCGTCATTTTCCCGGCGCGCAAAATCGCCAGCACGCTCTGCACGAAAGTCATGTCATTGATGAAGTCGGCGGCCGTATGCAATTTCCCGTCGTTGTCGAGGTAGCGTAACGCGAAAGGCTGTACCGGCACTTCGGCTTCGATCGCCGCTTCGAACAGATTGGCATGGAAAGGCAGCAGCGTACCTTGCGCCGACGTTGTGCCTTCCGGAAAAAACGCGACATGTTCACCGGCGTGCAAAGCAGTGACCAATCCCTGGTAAATGCGCCGCACATCCCGCAGCTTGCCGCGCGCAATGAAAATCGTGCCTGCCTGCGCGCTCAGCCATCCGATCAGGGGCCAGCCACGGATGTCGGACTTGGCCACAAAGCGGCACGGGTGCAGGGAGTTGATGACGAAAATATCCAGCCACGACACGTGGTTGGATACGATGAGCGCACGGTTTGCCTCGCGTGAGCCGACATCACGAAACTCCACCCGCACGCCGCACAGCGCGAGCAGCTTGACTGACCAGCGCCGGATGCGCGCGGTGCGCGCGGGCGCGCCGATGAATGGAAATACCAGCGCGCAGGTGACGAGTCCCGCAAACAGGTGCAACATCACGCGCAGCAAACGGAAAGCGGCCATGCGTCGTGCTCAGCGCTCGAATGCGATATGGCCGGAGATGATGGTTGTTTTCACCTGTCCTGCCAATTCGTAGCCGAGGAAAGGCGTAT
>DATFAZ010000239.1:0-25613 GCA_035254105.1 Noviherbaspirillum sp.
AGCGTACTGGCGAATCGCGAGGTATTCAGGCTGCGTTCGAATTTGCCGTACAAGGGCGCGGAAAGCAGCCAGCGGTGCCAGCGGTATTTGATATCGGGATTTTTCAGCGCCGTGCGCCATGCAATGATGCCAATCACCAGAAGCAGCAGCACGATCCAGCCGTAACTGCGCACGAAATCCGAGATCGCCAGCATGATGACCGTCAGCAGGGGCAGCTTCTGCTTGGTGTTGGCGAATACCGATACGATCTGCGGCACCACGTAAGCAAGCAGGAAAATCACGATCGCAAATGCCACCACGGTCACAATTGCGGGATAGGTAAATGCGAGCCGCACCTTTTGCACCAATGCATTGCGGCGCTCAATATAGTCGGCCAGCCGCGACAGCACGCGCGACAGCTGGCCGATCTGTTCACCGGATGCGACCAGCGCACGGTAGATGTCGGCAAAATCGCGCGGATGACGCGACAGCGTGTCCGACAGCGACGCGCCACCCATCACTTCGGAACGGATCGATGCCACCAGATCGCGCACATACGGCCGCTCGGCCTGCTCCAGCAATGCCGTCAATGCCTGTTCCAGCGGCAGGCTGGCTTCCAGCAGACTGGCAAGCTGGCGCGTGAACAAGGCCAGCTCCGTGGTTGAAAGCTTGTCTCCAAACGCACGGCGTTTTGCGTGTCCAAGCTCATCGACCTGCGCGGTGATCGCATCGACGACAACAGGTACAAGTCCCTGAGCACGCAGATCGGAACGCGCTGAGCGGGCGCTGTCGGCGTTGACGACCCCTTTCTTTGTCGCGCCTGCGACATCGACGGCTTCGTAGCGGAATGCCGGCATTTTCTTTACTTACTCCTTTGCCACACGCAGCAACTCGGCCTGCGTGGTGGTGCCATCGGCGAGCCAGCGCTCGCCGTCTTCACGCATGGTGCGCATGCCGTTGCGCTGTGCCGTTACCCGAATATCGGCTTCCGATGCGCGGTCATGAATCTGTGCGTTGATCTCGGCAGTGGTGGTCAGCAGCTCATAGATGCCGACGCGCCCCTGGTATCCGGTCTGCCCGCATTTGTCGCAACCGACTGCATGCCATTGCCCACCTTCATGCTTGCGGCATACCGGACAAAGCTTGCGTACCAGACGCTGCGCAACGACGCCCAGCAGTGATGACGACAGCAGGAACGGTTCGATGCCCATATCGAGCAAGCGGGTGATGGCCGCCGCGGAATCATTGGTATGCAGCGTCGCCAGAACAAGGTGGCCGGTGAGCGATGCCTGCACCGCAATCTGCGCAGTTTCCAGATCGCGGATTTCGCCGATCATGATGATGTCCGGGTCCTGGCGCAGAATGGCGCGCAGCGCCTTGGCAAAGGTCATGTCGATGCGGGGATTGACCTGCGTCTGGCCGACGCCCTGCAATTCATATTCGATCGGGTCTTCGACCGTCAGGATGTTGGTATCCGGCGCATTCAATTGCGACAGCGCTGCATACAAGGTGGTGGTCTTACCGGAGCCGGTCGGCCCGGTTACCAGCACAATGCCGTGCGGCTGGCCGATGAGTTCGCCGAATTTCTTCTGCGTATCCGATGCCATGCCAAGGTGGCTTAGATCCATCCGACCACCCTCCTTGTCGAGCAGGCGCAGCACCGCACGCTCGCCATGCCCCGTCGGTAAGGTGGAGACCCGCACATCAACCGGCTTGCCGCCGATACGCAGGGTGATGCGACCATCCTGCGGCAGGCGTTTTTCCGCGATATCGAGCTGCGCCATGATTTTGATACGCGAAATCAGCGAAGCATGGATGGCCTTCTTCGGCCGCACGATATCGCGCAGCGCGCCATCGACACGAAAACGCACCACCGACACCTGTTCGAATGGCTCGATATGGATATCCGACGCTTCTTCACGCACCGCCTGCGTCAGAAGCGCATTGATCATGCGGATTACCGGCGCATCGTCGGCTGATTCCAGCAGGTCTTCAATCGCCGGCATGTCCAGCATCAGTTTGGTCAGATCGAGATCGGACTCGACTTCACCGACGACTTGTGCAGCATCGCCGCCAGACCCGGCATACGCCTTGGCAATGGCAGCCTCAAGGTCCTCGCGTGACAGGGATTTCAGCCTCACACGCCCGAAGCGGCGGCTGACTTCGGCGATCGCGGAAGGGGCCGTTGCCTCGGAAACCCACACATCGATCGCATTCTTTGCCGCGTCGCTGCGCCTTGCCAGCACGGTATGGTCGCGGGCAAAGGCGTAAGGCAACAGGGCGTCGGTCATTGTGATGCTCATTGCTATCTGCTTTCGTTCTGCTCCGGCACCGGCTCGTTCGCTGGTGCGGGATTGGGGGCCGGCATGGGCACGGTCACCGATGGAATGGGTTGCACGCCACCGCCATTGCGGGGGCGCACATCGAGCAGGGGCGGAGCCGACGGCCGGCCATCCTGCAGTGGCGGCAACAAGGGTGCGTTCATGTTCGGCAGAACCAGCGTCTGAGGCGGCTGTGCGCCGGCCTGTACGCCGCGAATAAAATCGTAGCGATCATTGACGACATTCACACTCTGTTCTGCCGTACGTATGACTGTCGGACGCAAGAAGATCATCAGGTTGGTCTTGTTGCCCTTGCGCGTCTGATACTTGAAAAAGTTGCCCAGCACCGGAATGTCACCCAGTCCCGGAACTTTTTCGATACCGTCGTTCACCCTGTCTTCAATCAAGCCGCCCAAGACAATGATTTGACCATCGTCGACTAATACGTTCGTCTCGACAGAACGTTTATTCGTGATGATGTCCGAGGCATTGCTGGTCGGCTGGATATTTGACGTTTCTTGATAAATCGCCATCTTGACGGTGCCACCTTCCGAAACTTGCGGCCGCACGCGCAGCGATAAACCGACGTCCTTGCGCTCGATAGTCTGGAACGGGTTCTGGTTACTCCCGGCAGTGGTCGTGAAGCTGCCGGTAATGAAAGGCACGTTCTGGCCAACGATAATCCGCGCTTCCTCGTTATCCAGCGTAATCAGATTCGGCATCGACAAAATGTTGGCATTGCCTTCGGATTCGAGCGCCCGCGCCAGCGCACCCAAATTGAGTGAGCCGTCGACCTGTCGGAATATCCCGAGACTTAATCCGTTTCCAGGTGGCAGAAGTGTATTTTCTGTTGCCTTGGAAATTGCCTGGCTAATCAGATTGTTACCCCCGCCTTGCGTGGTGAACCCGGTAGCGCCCCCGACGCGGTATCTGCTTGATGCATCACCTGAAAGTCCTGCCCATTGGATACCAAATTCCGCGGCACGTTCCGCAGTCACTTCAACAATCAGCGACTCGACATATACCTGTGCGCGCCGCGCATCGAGCTGCTCGATAACGGCGCGCAAGTTCCGATAGACGGACTCGCTGGCGGTAATAATCAGCGCATTGGTCGCCGGGTCGGCCTGAATAAAGCCGGCCGGCCCGCCTGTCGGCAGCGCAGTCGGGGCCGGGGTTGAGGTAAGTGGTTGGGAACCATTGCCACCGAGCATTGCCTGCTGGCCCGGCGAAATCTGCGGCGGCTGCGGGCTCGCCGCCGGCTGGTTTGCGCCCCCCGGTTGCGAAGCACTGTCCGACGCGACCACGGCCCGCAAGGTTTGGGCCAGCCTTACCGCATCGGCATTGCGCAGATAGACCACATGCACGTTGCCAGGTTGGGATGTCGGCTGGTCGAGTTTGGCCACCAGCGACTTGGCGAGAGTAGCGCGCGCCTGAGACGGCGCACGCAGGATGACCGAATTGGTGCGGGGATCGGCCAGCATGGTGACACGGCCGGAATCGCCGCCCGCAACCGGCCCGGCGCCCTGCTCCATCAGGCGGTTGACCATCACCGCAATATCGCTCGCAACTGCATGCTGGATCGGGATCACATCCAGGTCGCCCACGGCCGGCGCATCAAGCGCTGAAATGATTCTTCCGAGCCGCTTCAGGTTGTCGGCGTAATCGGTAATGATGAGGCTGTTGTTACCGGGATTGACGTTGATCGTATTGTTGGGCGAGATGAGCGGGCGCAGAACCTGGATCAGGTTATTCGCCGATTCATAATTGAGACGAAAGATTTGCGTCGCAATCTGGTCGCCGCGTATCTCGGCGGTTTTCGTGGAGCCGGCCTGCAACTTCGCATCCGCCTCCGGCACGACCTTGGTAAAACCGTCGCCTCGGACCATCGCAAAACCCTGCAGCCGCAATGCTGATGCCAACATCTGCGTCGCCTGTGCCTTGCTGACGGGCTTTTCCGAAACCAGGTTGATCGTGCCCTTGACACGCGGATCAATGACGAAGGTGGTTCGGGTGTAATGCCCGATTGCCTTGATCACCGATTCAATGTCGGCGCCGACGAAATTGAGCGTGGCCTGACTTTCAGTAGGATCCTGCGCCCACGCAGGCGGCATGCCTGTCGTTATTGCGCACAGCAACATCGCGGTTGCTCCCCAGCGGCGCCATCCGGCCTGATTGTGTAATGTTTCTGCTGATTGATTTTTTTTCATTTGAACTCTAGCGCGATAACATCCTTGTCGCCTTCTCTTCGGCGTTGTCCCAGCAAATTCAACAAATTTGCCAGCCGTTCTTCCTGCCCCTCTTCTGCTTGTGCCTTTCCGGAAAATTGCAATCGTCCATTCTTTAGCGTGCCTTTACCACTCAACAGCATCGGCCCTTTGATTGTCGTCAACGCAAGTTGCGCCTGTTGGCCGCCCCAATCCATTATCAATTGGTAAGCGCCCAACGGTTTGATTGGTGACAGACGCGACGCAATGTCGTCCATCAACAAGGTCATCGTGCCGTTCAGCGCCGCCGCATTGCCCTGTCGCGTGATCTGCAACGGAGTCCACGAGAGACGCATCTGCCCCGAAGGCTGTATCGTGTTCAACGGTGCGCCCAGACTGGCCAGCCGCTCTGCCGGCAAAGAGACTGCGGCCGGACTGACTTGCCACTGATACCAGCTTCCGGTAATCCTGACCGGTTGCGACAGCGCTTGCGGGTTTTCCAGATCTACTTCAACCTGCCCGAGCAACGCCATCGGCGACAGCCGCCACGAAAAACGGCCAGGCAGCAGCGGCGTTACAGGATCGCCCGCGCCCGGCGCGCCACCGATGAAGGCGGAGCCGTGCCATAGCGTGCCTTGTGCATCGCCCAGCGTCAGCCGGCCGGCGGTTTGCGACTCCACGATGACAGCCATCCATGAAGCCGGACAAAATGCGAGGACGGTCAGCCCAATGGTGACGATTGCCGCGAGCAACCAAAGGGTTAACCGACGCACGCCATCACCCTGTCATCGGCATTCATCCCCACCGCTGCCTGTGTCATCGGGCCTGCTCGCTTCCCTGCTGGCGCAATATGAATGACGCATTCACCGTGCCGACCTGCTCCTGCGCGTCGATGTTTGCCTCCACCACCGAGATGCGCGCCGTTTTCTGCAAGTCGTCAAGCCACTGGACGGTATCGGCAAACGCCACCGCGTTCAGCTGTACCTTGGCCAGGTCGCCGCTCAGCGTGACGCCTTGCGGCTTCAATCCCTTACGGGCCAAGGACGATTCGATACTTTCCCGCGTCATCGGCTGGGGTATCGCAGCTGCCTTGCTGCCGACAGCAGATGCCTCCTTCGACAGCGCCTGCACTTCGGCCGCCTGCTGACGCAGCGCCGGCAATTGTTTTTCCAGGTTCGCGCGGCCGCTAAGCGCCGGGTCGATCAGCAAGAGATAAAGCAGCCCGAGCACGACGACTGCGATGGCGACGACGAGCATGTTCTGTTCGCGCTTGTTACGCTCGCTCCAGAAACTCGCCAGTGACTGCTTCAGGTTATCCGGGTTCATTTGGCCCTCCTGATTTGCCATACGCCAGCACCCGACTGCACCACGGACAAATTTTGTGCAGCGAGCGCGCTTTCGATTTGTTCAATCGATATTGAGCTACCTGCTTTCAGCTTGACCGTCAGGGTACGCTCGCGATATTCCAGTGCCGCTACGGGTGCAGTCCCTTGGCCGCTGCGTGCCCATGCCTCGCCAAACGCTGCAGCAAGGCCGAGAAAGTCATCCGGCGCGATCTGCCCCGAGTCGCGCTGGGCGGCCGCCATCTTCTGTCGCAACTGCGCCAGCGGATCGACGACAACCGTCTCTTTTGGGAATGCCATTTTGTAGGCCTGAACCATGCTGGTGCGCAAGGTTTCCGCTTCATTCCTAAGCCGTAGCCAGGAGACGTTCAAGCCAATCACATTAATGGCAAGCACTGCAGCGGCCAATATCAGCGGCCAGCGCCACGGCCGCCAGTCAAGTTTTGGCCCTGAGGCTGCCAGCCCACTCATCAAGTCGAGTGAAACCCGATCGGCGCTGTCAATCCAGCGCTGCCAACTGTCAGGATGCAATTTGATGCGTTCCTGCAGGGCCGGAGCGATATGCAGCGATTCTTCGTAGTCGCGCAGCCGGGTCGTCGGCACATACAACTCGATCGGCGCATGCGGCACCATTGCAGCAAGCGACTGCATTGCTTCAAAGGCAGCCGATTCCGGCTGGTCCGCCATGATGGCGAGCCCCACTCCATCCTGTTCCGCAAGGCGTACCGCGATGGCGATATCGGCGCCGTGTTCGCTGGCGGCCGCACTTACGGTGCCGCGCTGAAAAGGCAGGCATAGCTGGGAAGGCAGCGCGACCATACTTTTTGCGCCGAGCCCGAGCAACGTTTTGCGCAAAATTTCAAGCCAGCTGCGAGCAACCACGGCAACCGTGCGCAACTCACTATGCATTTCACCGGCGACCACCACGCATTCGGCCGGATCGCTCATCACCTGGTCTTCGATCAGATTGGGCAGTGCAGTTTTTAGCCTGACAGCCGACATCGGCGGGATTTTCAGACGCAAGAGCGTGACGTCGCTGGCGGCCAGAAGCAGCACCACGCGTTGCGCACGTTTTACGACTTCCGACATTTCCGACAGGGCAACCACGCCTTCGCGCTCGATCACGCCGCGATTTGCCACCAGCGCGAACTCGCAATACAAAGGCATGCCGGGTTGCAGGTCTTCAGCAGCGGAGTGGGATGGCAGGCGGATATACAGTGTGCTCAAAGTCTCATTCTTTCTTTTCTTTTTAATCTTCCCGAATCCACAGGACTTTCGGATTAGCGGCACTGCGGTCGATCAGCGCCTGCATCTGCATCCCCGCGCGATTCAGGCGCACGTTACCGTTCACGAGGAAATAATTGGTACTGACTGCAATCTGGCCCGTCCCCGTCCCTAACTGTTTTCCCTGTGCCTGCAAACGCTGCCCGAATTCGGCTTCGTTGCGAAACCATGTGTTTTTCCTTGAGGCAACCAATGCTGCGGCATCGGACAGTGACAGCGTATCAATTCTTGCCGCCAGCACCTCAGCCGGAGCAGTATTGACATTGATCTGCGTCATACGCGGCAGAACCACGATGAAGTCCCGGATGCTGGTCAGGATTTCCGGCGTAAAGCCAGTCACGGCCAAGAGGTCATCCACATACAGAATATTCAGTGGCTGCGCTGCGGATGAGCCGGGATTGCTCCCCTCCTGCAAAGATTTGCGTTGTGCAGATACCATCAGGTCCGCGACCGCCTGGGCCAATGCCGGGCTTTGCCCCGCATTTCTCAGCAGCCGGCCAAGCACTGCGACTTCCACGGGATTGACTGCCCCGTTCTGAAGCAGGTTTGTAAGATTGAAGCGCGCCTGGGCATCGGTGATGCCTCCCGATAGTGCGGCATCCGGCACATCGGTATTGGCGCCTCCCTTCTCGACATATTCATCCAGCCGGGTCTCGGCCAAGGGAACGGCCCACGGTTCGCCCAGATGATCCACATTCGGCGTGATCCGTTTGTCCTCGCGCAGAATCAATCTGGTCCAGTCGAGCGCGCCGCGCAGGATCCATTGCTTTTGCAATTGCAGCCGCTGGTTCTCGATCGAGCGCACCTGCACCTGCTGCTGCCAGAACAGGCTGGCAACGATCGTGATTGCAAGCGTGGTCAGCAACAATGCGGTTACGACTGCCACGCCGCGCTGCCGTGCCATGCAGTGGGCTTTCATGCCGCCCCCAGCAGAAATATCTTGGTCAGGCTGGCAGGCCGGCCGCGCAACTGCAGCGCGACTTCCAAACCAGTTACGGCCTGCGCACCAGGCACCGGAGCAGCGGGCACTGGCGCCGCATCACCGCCCGTCGCTTGCCAACCCACACCCGGAATCCAGGTACGGATAACCATGTCACTTATGCTTGAATGCAGCGTTACTGCCGGCGTCGGATCCGCATCACCCAAGGCGGCAGTCCATGCCGTATCCAATTCCTTCAGATCGCGCGTTGCAACAGATTCGCGTCGCGTGAGCACACCGTCACGAAGGCGGTAGGCAACCACTTGCACGCGCGATGGCTGGTTTTCGGAAAACACCATGCGCACCAGCGTCAGACGTCCGGGCTGTGCGAGTAATGGAGGACGGGTACCGATGCTTTCCGGAGTCGCAATATGACTGGAGTCGCTTTGCATCTGTGCAAACGCAAGTTGCAGGCCGCGCGTCTCGGTCAGATCGTCGTTAAGCGAAGTGCGCGCACGGATGATGCTGTCAAGGCCGCGCCAGCCAAGCACCGCGACGATGGCCAGGATGCTGATCGCAACCAGCAATTCAACAAGCGTAAAGCCGCGGCGCCGGGTCGTCATGAGTCAGGTGCCGGAAACGATTTGCGCCAGCTTGATGATGCGGCGACCGGGTTCGTCGACATCGTACACGCTGACTTCGACTCGTCGGAAGAACGGGTTTGGCGTTGCCAGGATTTCTTCCTCGCAGGTAAGCCGCAGCTCGCCCTGCGGGCACGCGAAGCTGCGCTTGCCAAACGCAGGAAACTCGCGTGCCAGCCTGATTTGCGCGAGCCGGTTTTCAGCGGACCAGGTAGCCATCATCGATGCCCGCAGTGCACTGCTGTTGCTTGTGAGGCTGCCGATGGCACGCAAACTGGCGCCCAATGCAGTGCCGACCACCACCAGCGCCACCAGCACTTCGAGCAAAGTGAATCCCGCGCCATGTTTGCGCGTTTGAGAGACAGGGAGCCGGTCAGCATACCGCATGTCACTTCACCTCGAAATGGCCGATACCATCGGCCTGAATCGACACACTGGAATTGCCGAAAGTCATGGTCATTACGAACGGCTTGTCGACCGGTTCGCGACCAAAGACGATTCGCAGCGGATTAGTCTGCGCAGCGACAACCGCAGGGGATATCGCAAGTGCAATCGGAGCGCGCTGAAATTCGCGTTCGCGCAACAAATCATCCTGCGGCAGTGACTGCCACTTGTCGTTGTCGCGTATCAGGAAGCGATAGCGTTCGGCGTCCGCCTCAAAAGCGATCGGACGATTGCGCACAATCGCTTCGTCGCGCGCCAGCTGGAACAGTAATGCGATGCGTTGCGCTTCATTTTCGAGCGCCTTGCGCGGTCCGGGCATCGCATTGAATGCGACCATTCCCAGCAGCAGGCCGGCGATCACCAGCACGACCAGCAGCTCAAGCAAGGTGAATCCGCGTGCCCGACAGAAAAGCGGCACGCCCCAGGATGAACTTAGTTGCTTATTGACTATAGCTCCCACGAACCGATGTCTGCGTCATTGCCGGTCCCACCCGGCTGGCCATCGGCCCCATAAGAGAAGACATCGACCTCGCCGCGCACGCCGGGCGACAGATACTGATACTGGCCGCCCCAAGGATCCTTGGGCAGCTTGTCAACATATCCGCCGGTTTTCCAGCCGTTGGCGGCCGGGCCGCTGGTTGGCTTCGCAATCAATGCCTGCAACCCCTGCTCGGTCGTCGGGTAGCGATGATTATCGAGCTTGTAAAGTTTGAGCGCCGACATCAGCGTCGAAATATCCTGCTTGGCAGCAGTGATGCGCGCATCGTCGGCACGCCCCATTAGCTTGGGCACTACCAAGGCAGCAAGAATGCCCATGATGACGACTACGACCATGATTTCGATCAGGGTAAAACCGCGCTGTATGGTACGTGCGAGGAAAGGACGAGAACAGAAAGAGGCTTTATGCATAGGAAAGGAAAGTGAAAAACGAAAGAAACTCGCAGGCCGATGCGGTTTTTTTATTATTAAAAATAGCCGGCCTCCGAATGCGTTATTCCTACAGACAGCGTCAACTGGAAAAAGTGCCCTAAGGAATCTTGCAGCCGCCATCGGCTGTGCATATTGATCCAGCACAGTAAAAATAAATCGACGTAAGATAGATCACCATGCGCGAAGCAGAGTTCACATGAAACGTTCCGACACAAACTGCATTTCCATATGGAAATAGAACGGATGATTCCCTTTATTTGTATTCAGTGCGAACGTATTAAGGATGAATAGATGCACGGGAACAAAGGGCGAGTCACCGTAGTCTGGATAAACAGTACATTCCTTGCATGCTGCCTGAAAAGGAGGCCTTCCATGGCACTGCCTCATGTGAAATCCGGGGAACTGATCGATATCCGCCCGCTGGGCGATAAGCTGCTAGACACGCCGTCGACCGCCTTGGTCAGGACTGATGACTTTGAAGTCATGCGGATGATATTGCCCACTGGCAAATCCGTACCACAACACCATATCCCGGGTGAGCTGACGATACATTGCCTGGAGGGAACGGTAGAGCTGCAAGCCCATGACAAAACGCAGGCCTTACATGCTGGTGATCTTGTCTACCTGCAAGGTGACGTGCCGCATGCGCTGTATGCGCTGGAAAATTCGGCAATCCTTGTAACCATGCTGCGCAAGAACCACGAAGCCAAGCAGGTCACGGTGTGAGGTTTATGTGTGAGGTTTATTACAGCATGACCCGGGCTCATGCTACAGATTGTTGACTAATGCACTTCGTTCTTGGGATCTCGCGACAATAGCCGCTCCACCATCGCGCGCGGCGAGTCGCCATCGAACAAGACTGCCGCAACCGCATTTGTAATCGGCATTTCGACGCCATTCTTTTGGGCAAGATCACGTACCGCCTGTGCGCAGCGTACCCCTTCTGCTACATGGCCGAGTTCAGCCACGATCGTCGCTAGTGTCTTGCCCTGCGCCAATCCTAATCCGACCTGACGATTACGCGACAAGTCACCGGTACAGGTCAAAATCATGTCGCCGATACCGGCCAGCCCCATGAAGGTTTCGGGCCGACCACCAAGCACGACGCCGAGACGGGTAATTTCTGCCAGCCCACGGGTAATGAGTGCTGCACGTGCATTCAGGCCCAGCCCCAAACCATCGAGGACGCCCGTGGCAATCGCAAGGATATTCTTGACTGCGCCACCGACTTCCACACCAACCAGATCGTCAGTCGCATATACACGAATCGAGCGACCATGTACCGCTCCGACCACGCGCTCACGCAAGGCCGGCGTATCGGAAGCAATGGTGAGGGCGCAAGGCAGGCCGCGTGCAACTTCCTGCGCGAAAGAGGGTCCGGAGAGTGCCCCGTGCGGGATAGTGTCGCCCAAGACTTCGCGCACGACCTGATGCGGCAGCAACTGCGTTTTTTCCTCGAAACCCTTGCACAGCCACACAATATTTGGAATATGGCTGGACTGCAGGCGCTGTGCCAGCGGACGCAGGCCGGCAACCGCAGAGGCGACTATCAGCAAGCCTTCATTGCCTGCATCGGCCACATGCGCAACAGCCATGTCAAAATCAGATGTCACTTCCAGGCCAGCGGGCAGGGGAAATCCCGGGAGATACGCCGCGTTCTCACGCCTGGCAGCGGCTTCCCGCATGGCGCCTTCTTCACGCCCCCACAGGACGACCTTGTTCCGGTCGGACAGCGCGATCGCAAGCGCCGTACCCCATGCGCCCGCGCCCAGTAGGGTGACAGGCATAGGGATGTTACTTTGGGAGACGGGATTTTCTGACATGGCGTGTTATTCGCCCCAGATTTCGCCGGCGCGCACAAAACCGCTCTGACCATCGCGATGCCGCACCTTGGCCCATCCGGCTGCCGGCGCATCGACCAGCTCCAGCAGCACGCCTTTGTCAGCGGTGAAAACCAGGGCGGCTGAATCTGCTGCAGCTTCGCGCACGCGCGCGCTCGCCGCATTCACCACGACAGTGCGCCGGGAGGTCAGCATCTTCGATTCCACCCATGCCAGATCGCCGACAGCGTCCCTCACCTTGGTCCATGCGCCGTAAGTCAGCACCAATTCGACCGGCATACCGCGCGGCGCAACGAACACTTTGCGGCCTTTCACCGAAGGCGCATCGTACAGTATCGCCGGCGCAGCACCGACCGACCTGAATTCGAGCGCATGGGCGCCATTCACGGCACCAAGCATAGCGGCGGACAACACGAGCAGACGCACAGTTTTCATCCTCATCCTCCCGGATTTTTCACAATGGCCGGACTCCTCGGGCAGTCGGTTGCTGCACCTGAAGAATCCTGCCCGGGCTTGCGATTAATGCTTGGCAGACGAGCCGTCCGGCATGACGATACCCGAGCCGCCGCCTTGTTCCTGCTGCTGTTGCGCCAGTGCCTGCATGCGCTGCTGGTAAAACGCCTCGAAATTGATTTCGGCCAGGTGCACCGGCGGGAAACCGGCGCGCGTGATCATGTCGGCGATGTTGGCACGCAGGTATGGGTAAATGATATTCGGGCAGCCAATGCCCAGCAGCGGATCCAGCTGATCCGCCGGAATGTTGGCAGCTTCGAAAATGCCTGCCTGCTTGCCTTCGACCAGGAACGCGACCTTATCCTTGATTTTGGAAGTCACGGTGATGGTCACGGTCGATTCGAAAATCGTTTCCGCCAGCGCCTCGACGCCGACATCGACTGCCACTTCAATGTTCGGTGCTTCCTGCTCAAGGAAGATTGCCGGAGAGTTCGGCTGTTCCAGCGACAGATCTTTGAGGTACACGCGCTGGATCTGGAATACGGGTTGTTGATTTTGCTCGGACATGGGGTGCTTTCAGTGAGAGTCAGAAGGAAAAGGGACGGCACGCACGCCGTCCCTCCACTGCGATAATGCTAACACTTCAAATTGCTAACGCCGCAGCTTATACGCCTTGCAGCAGCGGGTCCAGCTTGCCGGCGTGATCCAGCGCGCTGAGATCATCAAAGCCGCCGACATGGGTGTCACCGATATAAATCTGCGGCACGGTACGGCGGCCTGTTTTTTGCATCATTTCGGCGCGTTGTTCGGGCTGCAAATCGACCCGGATTTTCTCGATATTTTCGACGCCCTTGGATTTCAATAGCCGCTCTGCCATCACGCAATACGGGCAGACGGCGGTGCTGTACATTACGACACGTGCAGTCATGATTCGATCTCCATTACTTTGCGACCGGCAGTCCCTGCGCTTGCCACGCACTGACACCGCCATCCAGGCTGAATGCTTCGTTAAATCCGGCTTTCCTGAGTTGTGCTGCCGCCTTCGCGGACTGCACGCCAGTCTGGCAAACGGCGATTACCGCCTTGGATTTGAACTTGTCCAGTTCGCCGATCCGGTTCGGCAAGTCCTTCAGGGGGATATTCTTTGCATCACGCAAATGGCCGGCGGCAAAGGCTTCCGGCTCCCGCACGTCAAGAACCAGGCTTTTGCCCTGATTGATCAGCTGGGTTGCCTGCAAAGTTGACACTTTATCGCCACGACGCTGCAGGTTCGGCCACAACAATGCGCCGCCCGATACCAGGACAAGCGCAATCAGCCAAATATTATCGATGAAGAATTTCACGGTACTCCAATGGTTTTAAGCAATCCTGACATTATAAAATAGAAGGCGAAGTCACATTTAAGTCGCAGTTTGACAAAAATATCTTTATTTCTTTTTTGAATCTGAATTCAACATGTACAAAATCGTATTGATGCGCCACGGCGAATCGACATGGAATCTCGAAAACCGCTTCACCGGCTGGACCGATGTCGACCTCACAGAAAAAGGCATTGTCGAGGCGCGCCAGGCCGGCAAGCTGCTGAAGGAAGCCGGTTTCACCTTTGACCTTGCATACACCTCGGTGCTCAAGCGCGCGATCCGCACGCTGTGGCTGACCCTGGATGAAATGGATCTGATGTGGCTGCCGGTCGAACACGACTGGCGCCTGAACGAGCGTCACTACGGTGCGCTGCAAGGACTGAACAAGGCTGAAACTGCGGCAAAGTACGGTGACGATCAGGTACTGGTCTGGCGTCGCAGCTACGATGTGCCGCCCAATCCGCTCGAGCCCAACGATCCGCGCACTTCGTACAACGACCCGCGCTACACCGGACTGAAGAAGGAAGAAATTCCGCTGACCGAGTGTCTGAAGGACACGGTCGCGCGCGTGATGCCGGCTTGGGATGAGTCGATTGCACCGGCCATCCGTGCCGGCAAGCGCATTCTCATCTCGGCGCATGGCAACAGCCTGCGCGCGTTGATCAAGAGCCTGGACGGCATCAGCGACAAGGACATCGTCGGCCTGAACATCCCGAACGGCCAGCCGCTGGTGTACGAACTGGACGCGAACCTGAAGCCGATCAAGAGCTACTACCTGGGTGACCAGGAAGCGATCGAAGCCGCGCTGAAAGCGGTTGCCAGCCAGGGAAAGGCGAAGTAACGCTTTTCCCATGCAGTTCATTCCAGGACCAGAGAACGCCTCCTTGCACAGAAAACGCCGCACATCTGCCGGCTGGAGGCCCCTCGTCGTCCTCGGAATGGCTGCGCTGCTGTTGAGTACGTCCGCATTCGCCAACAAGGTCACGGAACGCACGAAGCAAAAACGGGCTGCCGAAGCCGAGCGCGCCGAGCTGCAGCAGAAGCTGACAGATCTCAAACGCGACATTACCAAAACCGAAGTCGCCAAAGGCCACGCATCCGACGCCCTGGCAAACTCGGAAGCGGCGATTTCGGAGGCAAACCGCGCCTTGCACGAACTGGCCGACGACCAGCGCCAGATCGAAACAAAGATCGCCCGGTTATCGGCGGAGCAAATTCGCCTGTCCAAAGCCATCACGGATCAGCAGCAAAAATTGGGAAAGCTGCTGCGCGAGCAATACATGGCGGGAAATGAAGACCGCATCAAGCTTCTGCTGTCTGGCGATAACCCGAACCGCATCAACCGCGAGCTGCAATACATGGGCTACGTATCGCAGGCACAGGCGCGACTGATTGACGCGCTGCGGGCGAATCTCCAGGCGATCGAAAGCAACAAGCTCGCAACGCAGGAAGCCAAGGCAGAACTGGACGAAGTCGCGGAGGAGCAGCGCGCACAGAAAACGCAGCTGGAAAAGGAAAAGGCACGGCGCGCCACGCTGGTGGCACAATTGTCGTCCAAACTGGCGGCACAGCGAAAAGAAGCGGGCAATATTGAACGGGACGATCAGCGCCTGGCCGGCTTGGTGGACAGGCTTGGAAAATTAATCGAAGAACAACGGAAGGCAGATGCCGTCGCTGCAGAAAAGCGGCAGCAGGAACAACTTGCGCGTGCCAAGGCAAAAAATGAGGCTTCCGTTGCCAAAAAAATGAGTTCCGTCAAGACACGCAGCCAAAATCCTGATGGAATCGACGATGATGAACCGCCATCAAAATTGTTGGGGCGAAATGAACTCACGCCAGAGTCCGGCGTCCAAGACGGGGCAAACGGGCGCGCATTTGCTTCTCTGCGCGGTCAATTGCGACTGCCCGTGCGCGGCGATCTGATTGCCAGGTATGGCAGCAAACGGGGCGAAGGACCGGCCTGGAAAGGCTTGTTCATCCGTACGACGGAAGGCGCGGAAGTCAAGGCGGTCGCCGGCGGCCAGGTGGTATTTGCAGAATGGCTGCGCGGTTTCGGCAATCTGCTCATCATTGACCACGGCGGGCAGTACATGACCATTTACGGCAATAATCAGGCCGTGCTGAAACGGGCTGGCGATATCGTAAAAACCGGCGACATCATTGCCAATGCGGGCAACAGCGGCGGCAACGAACAATCAGGTTTATACTTTGAGATGCGGTATCAAGGCCGCGCATTCGATCCACTCGGGTGGATAACTACTAGGTGAGACATGGGCAGCAAACTTAAAAACTTCGGCCTTATCGGTTTGGGCGTCATAGCGGGCATCGCAGGTTCGATGCAATTCGAGGCAAATGCGCAAAAAAGCGCTTCGCCGTTACCGCTGGAGGAATTACGCCAGCTGGCCGACGTATTCGGCTTGATCAAAAGCGACTATGTCGAGTCTGTCGAGGACAAGAAGCTGCTGACGGAAGCGATCTCGGGCATGGTGGCATCGCTCGATCCGCATTCCGCCTATCTGGACAAGAAGGCGTTCAAGGAGCTGCGTGAAGGCACGCAGGGCAAGTTCGTCGGCCTTGGCATCGAAGTCGGCATGGAAGACGGTTACGTCAAAGTCATCTCGCCGATCGAAGATTCACCCGCATTCAAGGCCGGGCTGAAGGCCGGGGATTTGATTACCCGCCTCGACAATGCGCCGGTCAAGGGCCTGACCCTGGACGAAGCGGTCAAGCGCATGCGCGGCGAACCGAACACCAAGATCACCCTCACCATTGCCCGCAAAGACGAGGACAAGCCAATCATCGTCACCATCGTGCGTCAGGAAATCCGCGTACAGAGCGTGAAGTCGAAGGTTGTCGAACCCGGCTACGCCTGGCTGCGCATCACCCAGTTCCAGGAACCGACCGTTGACGACCTAGCGAAGAAGGTCAATGCAATCTATGCGCAGGAGCCTAACCTGAAAGGTCTGGTGCTGGACTTGCGTAACGACCCGGGCGGCGTGCTGCCGGGCGCGATCGGTGTCTCGGCCGCCTTCCTGCCGAAGGATGTAGTGGTCGTGTCGACCAATGGCCAGCTTGCCGATTCGAAGCAGACCTTCTATGCTCGCCGCGAGTTCTACACATCCGCACGTGTATCCAGCAGTGACCCGCTGGTGAAACTGCCGGAAGCGGTCAAGACCGTGCCGATGGTCGTACTGGTCAACACCGGTTCCGCCTCGGCTTCCGAGATCGTGGCCGGTGCATTGCAGGACTACAAACGCGCCACCATCATGGGTACGCAAACCTTCGGCAAGGGCTCGGTGCAAACCATTCGCCAGTTGTCTGCCGATACCGCGGTCAAGCTGACCACCGCACGCTATTACACGCCGAATGGCCGGGCAATTCAGGCCAAAGGCATCGTGCCCGATCTGCTGGTGGACGAGAGTGCCGAAGGCGACCTCCTGAACGGCCTGCGTCTGCGCGAAGCGGATTTGCAGAAGCACCTGACCAATGACAAGGACAAGGACGAAGCCGCACGCAAGATCGACGAAGTTGAAGAACAACAGCGCCTTGCTGCGCTGGAAAAGAAGCGCAAGCCACTCGAATTCGGCAGCAAGGACGACTTCCAGCTGGCCCAGGCGCTGAATCATCTGAAAGGCTTGCCGGTACAGTTGTCAAAAACCGCAAAGGTCGAAAGCAAGAAGGAAAACACCATCAATGAAAAGAAGAATGGTGACAAGAACGGAAACGGCAATGGTCACGGAAGCGACGAGAAGAAGTAAGCCGCACGCTCCATAGCATAGGAATGCCAAAGGCCGCAGTGATGCGGCCTTTTCTTTTGGTCGAATGGAAGTATGGCGTCTCCGCGGTTAGAATGCGGCAAACACGCAAGAATTACCCAAGATGAACGACAATCAACTGCTCCGTTATTCGCGCCACATTCTGCTCGACGAAATCGGTATCGAGGGCCAGGAAAAACTGCTTGCTGCCCATGCCCTCGTCATCGGTGCTGGCGGTCTCGGCTCTCCTGCGGCCTTTTATCTTGCCTCTGCCGGCATCGGGAAGATAACGCTGGTCGATAATGACACGGTCGACCTGACCAATCTGCAGCGCCAGATCCTGCACACAACCGAACGCGTCGGCCAGCCGAAGGCGCAGTCCGGCAGGCAGACGCTGGCGCAGATCAATCCGGAAGTCGAAGTGATCGCGCTCGCCGAGCGTGTTGCCGGCGAGCGTCTCTCAGAACTGGTAAGGCAAGCCAGCGTGGTGCTCGATTGCACAGACAATTTCGCCACGCGCCATGCCATCAACCGCGCCTGCGTCGAACACAAGGTACCGCTAGTCTCGGGTGCTGCAATCCGTTTCGATGGCCAGATTTCAGTGTTCGATTCGCGCCATGGCAATGCGCCCTGCTACGCCTGCCTGTTCGCGCCAGACCAGGAATTTGAAGAGGTATTGTGCTCGACCATGGGTGTCTTCGCACCGCTGGTCGGCATCATCGGCACCATGCAGGCGGCAGAAGCCCTGAAACTGATCGCAGGTATCGGCGAGTCGCTGGCGGGACGTCTGCTGCTCCTGGATGCACGCCATATGGAATGGACCAGCATACAGGTCGCGCGCAATGTCGCATGCACGGTCTGCGGGCATTAAATAACTAAGAATACTTGCGGAGCGCACTCTAATCCAGCAGGAGAAGTGTTCGCACAGAACAGGTTCGGAGTGTCTCTGGCAAGCTGCCGCCATCTAAGGAGATGCGCGGGTTCGTGTGGTCGTTGGAGGGAACACCAAACCCCTCCTCCAGACGAAGCGCCTGGCTGCCGTCGAACGCAGCGTGATAGCTGGTATAGATATTAAAGTGGTGATGCTCAATCGAAGTCACCTGTGCCGCACTCACAAAATCGGCAACAGGCCTGCTTTGCATGGGGCCGCCGGAACTGAAAAATTCAGCCTGCTTCGTCGCTGCGTTTTTGATATTGCCATCGCATGCCGCGAGCGGAACGATGGCGATCGCTATCCTCACTGCTGCAGCGGTGCGCCTTGCTTTTCGCTTGAACATGTCTTCTCCCTTGTACGATTATTGACGTTCCAAGGAATTTCTCTTTGGCTTGTATCAAGCGCTTCATGCCACCATAACTGGATTGCGACTGCCTCTTTTTATCCCTGTTTTTGTGCCAACGCGTTGCGGTAGCGGATGCTACAATCGAACGGTCGATCTATTTCCTTGGCACAACAAAACCCATGTCTGCAGCCGACCTTGCCAAGCTGATTTTTTTATCCGCGATTTGGGGCGGCTCATTTATCTTTCTTCGGATTGCAGTACCGGAAGTCGGGCCACTGCTGACTGCGACACTGCGAACTTCGCTGGCCGGACTCGCGCTTATCGTATTTGCCTACATGACGGGCGTACCGATGAACTGGCGCGCCAATCTGAAACCTTATGCCGTGGTTGGCCTGTTCGCCGGTGTCATTCCATTTTCCTGTTTCTCATTCGCTGCGTTGCACCTGGCTGCAGCCCATTCCGCCGTCTTGAATGCCACTGCCCCCCTGTTTGGTGCGGTGTTCTCAATGCTGTGGCTGTCGGAGCGACTGACACTGAGCCGGCTTGCCGGGCTTATTCTCGGTGTTATCGGCGTGGCGATTCTGGTTGGTGCCGGGACATTGACGCTGGATGGACCGACGCTGATTTCCATCGTTGCCTGCATGGTAGCCGCGGCCTGCTATGCGCTGTCGAGCATCATCGTCAAAAAAACGGGTCATCCGGATGGCATTCATCCGATCGCCGTGGCAGCCGGCTCACTGGTGCTGGGCGGTGTAATGATGATCCCGACGGTACCGTTCTCCCTGCCAGCAGCCGCACCCTCCCTGCTTGCCATTAGCTGTGTGGTGGCGCTGTCGTTGTTGTCGTCCGGATTGGCCCAAGCCCTGTTCATTCCGCTTATCGTGAAGGTCGGGCCGACGCGTGCGATGTGCGTATCCTTTCTGATCCCCCTGTTCAGCATGCTGTGGGGCGTTATGTTCCTGCATGAGGCGGTGAGCTGGTCGACGCTGACCGGTGGCGCCGTGATTCTGATGGCGATGGGATTGGTGTTGCTGCCCTCACGCCCCAAACCAGCAAGCCCGTAAAAGTAATCCCCTTGCGTGCTGCAATGTCCGATACCGGCCAGCCGGGTTCGGCTGCCTCCACTATCCTATTCATTCGTCCACACCCGAGATAAGCATGCGTAGAGTTGACCTTATTCGCCTCATGATCCTCGCCGCCATCTGGGGCGCATCCTTTCTCTTCATGCGCATTGTCGCGCCGGTACTGGGAGCGCTATGGACTGCAGAGATTCGCGTCGCTGTTGCCGGCCTTGCGATGCTGGCATTCATGGCGACAACAGGACGCGCAATGCATTTCAAGACCAACTGGCGGCAGTACCTGATATTGGGCACATTCAATTCCGCCCTGCCGTTCGCGCTGTTTTCTTATGCAGCACTGACGCTACCTGCAGGTTATTCCGCGATCCTGAATGCAACTAGTCCATTATGGGGCGCACTGGTCGGCGCTGTGGCGCTTGGAGAGTCTCTGACTACACGCAAACTTTTGGGGCTGTTCTGCGGTATCGTCGGCGTCGCCTTTCTGGTACGACTCGGGCCTGCACAATTCACGCCGCAACTGATGCTGGCGGCACTTTCCTGCGTCTGCGCCGCCTTGTGCTATGCGCTCGCAGGCGCTTATTCAAAGAAGAAATCGGCAGATATTGCGCCAGCCCTGATGGCGACCGGCTCGCAACTCGGCGCGGCACTAGTGCTGTTGCCGGTTCTGCCGCTAGCGCCGGTGCGCGGTGAGATCACGCTGTTCATTGCGCTGATTGTGATGCTGCTTGCACTGCTATGCAGCGCAGTGGCGTACTTTATCTATTTCAGATTGATTACCGATGTCGGGCCAACCAAAGCCCTGACAGTGACCTTTCTCATCCCGGTGTTTGCAATGATGTGGGGTTCGGTTTTTCTGCAGGAAGCAGTTACCCTCAATACGCTGACCGGCTGTGCGCTTGTTGTGCTGGCAACCTGGCTGGTGGTATTTCAATCAAACATAGTCGCCGTAAAAAGAACGTAGCCGTGCCTTGAAACTTGCAGCGGGATACCGGCTGGAAGAGAGATCGCAGATCAGCAACCTTCGCAAATACAGCACTTGCTGCTGGCGTCTATAGATAAGCTTAGAGAAGAGATGCGGGTCGAAACTCCACCACTCTGAACATAAGAGCAGCGGACCTGACAATTCTCTTTGTCAAAACAAAGAATTGTCAGGTCAAGCGATGCTGCAAATACAGTCTTAGGCCGACTTACGTGCTGACTTGCGGCGACGCGATACGGCAAATCCGAGCAACCCAAGGCCAAGCAGAGATACGGTTGCCGGCTCGGGAACAACTCCGCCGCCATCGTTATAACCGTTGTAATGGCTCAGACGACCGATATTGCAGGCATTGTCATTCCCAACGCGGCAATTGCCGCCGGTAAGGAATTGAACATCGGCGTTAGACCACACCAGCTTTGTCAGCTCGCCGATGTTTTGAAAGAAGAACGTGTTGGCGGTAGCGCTGGTTCCACCAATTCCAAATTTCAGAAGAAAGTACCCTGGCGTATTTGGTGCCACATCGAGTACCCACTGATCGGTCGTGCCCGGATTGAGGATGGCATCCCCCAAAGTGAAATCAAGCTTAAAGTCCAGGGTCAGATTGTTATTGCCTGTTGCTGCTTCTATCGCGGCAAGTTCAGTGGCGTCTCCGGAGTTGGCAAGATTGGCTTCACCGATTTTAGTGTCGAGAATAAAAGCCGCATGCGCCGATGCTCCCAAGAAAGTCATGCTCCCCAAAGCCAGCGTTGCTAATAATTTTTTGATTTTCATGATTGGTATCCTTTAAAGGTGTCTTCGCTGTTTCCAATAGCGAAGATGCAATAACGGTGCCAATCAAGAATATTCAATAAATTCAATAACTTATGAAAAATGCCACGTACCACTGTAATAAACGTCGACACGCATTTGTTGAGTCACATGGCGGATGCGGAATATACCGAGAGCTTTCTCTTTAACCGAAATCCGTCAGGAAGCGCAGAGCTTTAAGACATCGAGAAATCTCAAGGCCAGACAATGACGGCTGGCAACGCGCCCCGTAGGGCATTGCACGCAATGACTTGCTGGGCACCGCGAAGATCGTCCAGTGTGAGCAGCCGCTCCTGCGCATTCCATGCAGGATCAGCGAGCAGGACAGAACGCATGACACCGGGTAAGACACCGGACACAAGCGGCGGCGTATACCAGCAACCATCCAGCTTCACGAATACGCTGCTGCGCCCGCCTTCCGTCAGTTCGCCGCGCTCGTTACAGAAAAGCATATCGAAAGCGCCCTGCTGTTCAGCGGCGCGCCACGCACGGTCGTAATGCTCGCGCACGGTCGTTTTGTGGCGCAGGAACAGGTTGTCCGCCACGGTTGGCTCAGATGCAAGCAGCAGCCTTACCGGTATCGACAGCGGCGCCAGCGGCGCGCTTTGCAGCGTGAAGCTGCCATCGTGCTTTAGCGCCAGCCGCAAGCGATGCGGACTATCAGGTGGAAGCGATTCACAAACCTGCTGCACCTTGGCTCGTATCGCTTGTTCATTGCAGGGAAAACCGAAATAACTAGCGGATGCGCAAAGACGCTGCATGTGCAAGTCGAAATGGCGCACACCGGCGTTCCGGGTCGCATGCATCGTTTCAAACAGCTCGAATTCCTGTGGCAGCCCGGTCAGGAAGCGTGCTTTCAGGCGGCACTCCGCAAATTCTTCCGCTGCAGTACTGTCGTGCACAATACCTGCGCCGACGCCCATTTCTCCCTTGCGGATACCGGCTTGCGGCGCTTGCAATACAAGGGTGCGGATCGGCACAGACAGACAAAAATTACCCAGAGTGCTCGCCCGCTGCGGCGGATCGAACCAGCCGATTGCGCCAGTGTACAGGCCGCGCGGCGCGGATTCGAGTTCATGGATGATCTGCATCGTGCGGCGCTTCGGCGCGCCGGTAATCGAGCCGCAGGGATATAGGGCGTGAAACACCTCCGCCAGGCTGACATCCGGGCGCAGTTGCGCCTGCACGGTCGAGGTCATCTGCAGCACGCTGTTGTAGCGCTCCACGTTGAACAACTTCGGTACCCGTACCGAACCGATGCTGGCGATACGTCCTATATCGTTGCGCAGCAAATCGACGATCATCAGATTTTCCGCGCGGTTTTTCGGGTCGGCAGAAAGTTGCGATGCGCTCTCGGCATCGCTTTCAACATTCCCGCTTGCCGCCGCAGTGCCTTTCATCGGCCGCGCTGTGATGACCCCTTCGGCATGGCGCATGAACAGCTCGGGCGACAGCGACAACACCGCGCGCCCGTCCGGCAAATGCAGCAATGCGCCATAGGGCACCGGCTGGCGCGCACGCAAACGACGGTACAGCGCGATCGGCGAACCGTACGCATCGAAACGCATGCGGTAGGTGTAGTTGATTTGATAGGTGTCGCCCGCCTCGATATAGGCATGAATGCGCGCGACGGCATCGGCGAATTCTTGTTCGGTGACACTGGCCGCTACCTGCGCAATTCCTGCCAGTTGCGAGAGATGATCCTGCTGCGCCAGCCAGGCATCTACCTGTGCTGCGGTCATGGCTTGGCAACGGGAAAACAGCAGCACCTGCGCCAAAGGGCCAGCCGCATCCGGTTGAATGCCATGCAGCTGCTCCCCCAGCTCGTAGGTAAAAAGGCCAACCGCGTGCTGGCCTTTCTCAAGCGCTTCCTGCATTTGTACCAGCAAGCCAGGCAATTCCGACACATGGTCGCAACGGAGCATGCCGAGATAACCAGTATGCAGGCGCGAACGGGGATCGGCTGCGCTGGCGTCGCAATCATCAAGCAATGCGAAGCAATCGACAGCAGAATTGAATGAAGAATTCAAGGCAGTATCTGGCACAGACAAAGGCAGGGACTAAATCCGGAATGCGTATTGTAAATCCCTTGAAATGGTCTAGCTGCCTCGCTTGGACAGATAAATTCCCCATAGCAGGAGTGCGCCGCCGGCCATTTGCACCGGTCCGATCGCTTCCTGAAAAATCAGCCAGGCGGCAATCGCTGCGGTCAGCGGTTGAATCAGCAGACTGACCGATGCCAGTGAAGCGGGCAAGTGCGCCAGCGCATAAGCGATCACGGTTTGGCCACCGATCTGCGCCACCAGCGCCAATGCCAGCAACGGCAGCCAACCGGCGACATCTGCTGGCCAGAATGCGCCGGGCGCGGTCAGCGCGAAAGGCAGCAGCGCCAGGCCGGTAATGGTGGTGCTCCATGCCATCAGCCGCGCAGTGGAATACTGGCTGCGCGCATCCTTGATGACCAGCTGATAGGCTGCATAGAATACCGCGCTGCCCAGCCCCAGCGCATCGCCGAGTAGCTTGTTGTCGCTGCCGGAGCCACCCGATGCACCAGTTGAGGCATTGGGCCCGATCAGGAGAATCGCGCCAATCAACGCAATCGCCATACCGACAATGAAGATGCGGGAAAAACGCACCCGATGCGCCACCCACATCCAGAGTGCAATAAATATCGGCGCAAAATTGGACAACAAAGTCGCGTTGGCGACCGTTGTGTAGTGAAGCGACAGGTGCCACAACGCCATGTCCCCGGCAAAGTAAATCCCGGAAAGCGCGAGCACCGCCGAGAAATCGGTGCGCTTGCGTGATGCATGGTCCTGTGCCCGCACTGTAAGTGCCCAGATCCACAGGAAGGGTGTTGCCAGCGCCATGCGCCAGAAGGCGGAAGCAATCGGATTGACATCCGACAGACGCATGAAGATGCCGGCAAAGCCGATTGCCATTCCGCCAAATAACAACGCAGCGAACGCCAGTGCGGGGAAATTTTTATTCGATGTCATATGCGTGCGAGCATCCCGGTTGCGAAGGCAGGAGTGTACTGAGGTTTGAAGTACTTCGCTTTATGGCTTGCAATCGGGAATGACACCGCAGAGCGGATAGCAATTTACCGCTGGAATGCGCCAAACAATTCGGAACAAAATGCGGGGAAAGCTGGCACGGGTTCGCGCCAATGGGCTTCAGAAGCGAATCAAATTCGGAGGGAAGCGCATAAAAACACTGATAGTTTTACAGGGCGCCGAGTCAAACCAGCAACATGTCGACCTGTGCCTTCGCACCTTCCGCCGGATTTTGCTTGAAGCCGCTTTTGGCAAAGCGGTGCCAGCGTCCGACCACCAGGCTGGTGATCATATTGGCGCGAATCGCGATATCGGCCTCGCTGGCCTGTCCTTGTGTGGCCGCGATGCGCAACGATTGGCGGATCGCCATTTCAACACGCTCGATAAACTGGTTCATGCGTTGCTGCAGGCGGTCATCTTCATTCACCAGTGCGTCGCCGATCAGCACGCGCGTCATGCCCGGATTGCGCTCGGCGAAGCTGAGCAGCATGCTGGTGATCGCCTGCACCTGCGACAGGCCATTGTCCTGTTGCTCATTGATCTGGTTGATGAGCCCGAACACGGACGTTTCGATAAACTCGATCAGGCCCTCGAACATCTGGGCCTTGCTGGCAAAGTGCCGGTAAAGCGCCGCCTCCGATACTTCCAGCTTGGCCGCAAGCGCCGCCGTGGTGATTTTTTCACCCTTCGGCTGTTCCAGCATTGCAGCCAGCGTCTGGAGAATCTGAAGTTTGCGTTCGCCCGGTTTTGTGGTTGCCATGATGTTAGGGTTTAGTAAGCAATCGAAGAGGAAATTATCCGCGCAGTCGATGCAGCATCGCCGGAAGTTGCCGTACGGATTGTACTTTGACATCGACGTAAACGGGGCGCTTTGTGAAGCGCGGGAATGTTGCATTGCAACTCTGATAATTCGGATTCGTTGCCAGATACTGCGTTA
>DATFAZ010000240.1:0-10153 GCA_035254105.1 Noviherbaspirillum sp.
CAACCACGATACGACGAGGATCGAAATCGTATTTTTCGGCATTGCGGTACAGCCAGGCCAGCGCATGCAACTGCTGTCGCACGATATCCGCAATCGAGGCTTCCGGCGCCAGGGTGTAATTGGTCAGCGCCACGTTGTAGCCAGCCCGGGTGTAGGCAGGCGCGATGAACGAAAAGTCCGACTTGTCCAGCGAACGCCACCAACCGCCGTGGATAAATACCAGCAGCGGTGCATCGCTGCGGTTGGTCGGGAAAAAGTCGAGGCGTTCTCCGCTCGCCTCGCCGTAGGGCAGATCGAAAAGTGCAGCATGCGTGCGGCGCACATGCGCGGAATCCTTCAGCCAGCGCGTAAAGATGCGGGGGTGATCGGGAATCATTGCACGGGCGTTGTATTGCTGGGTGTAATAGTCGGTCTGATGAGTCATAAATGGCGTAGAGCGGTCGATTGATTTTTTGCTAATGTGTGGCTTGCGACTTGATCGATGTTGAGAGTAACAAACTTTCATGGCGCTGTTCACAGCTTTGTTGCCAATTTGACGTAGGCCAGCGCTGCGCATACACTGCCGGGGTTCTGGTGCCCGCGCGCATGTTCATGCGTGCAGTTAAACGGGAAACGCGAGCTGGTTGTTCAGGCTAACGCGTGCTGCCCCCGCAACGGTAAAACAAGCGTCACTTCACGAGTGAGCGACTGTCTCTTCATGCCACTGTGCAGAAAATGCATGGGAAGGTGAGACGATCTGGCTTGTTAGCCCGGATACCGGCCAGGACAGGGGAAAGTGCTGCGACGGGGAGTCTCGCGAACATGCATCGGTCCTGGGCATCATTGCCTCATTTCCGTTCATCCGTTTTCGAATATTCCGTCATGCCTTTCATTGAAGCCGGCGTGCGGGGAAGCATGCCGGGAGCTTTTTTCGAAAACAACATCATGATTTTTTCTTCTTCACGTTCCGGCATCGCGGTATGGACGCCGCTCGCGCTTGCTTCTGCATTGTCTGGCCTGGGTGCTGCATCGGCTTTTGCACAAGTCACCGATGACAAGGCGCTGCCTTCCGTAGTCGTCACTGCGTCGCGTACCGAGCAGTTACAGACTGAGGCGCTGCCGCATACCACCGTGCTGACCGCACAAGATATTCGCAACTCGCAGGCGGTCGATTTGCCAACACTGCTCAGGCGGGAAGCGGGCGTTCAGTTTACGCAGAACGGCGGTTATGGTCAGGCCAGCGGTCTGTTCGTGCGCGGTGCGGAAACCAGGCAGACGCTGGTATTACTGGATGGTGTGCCGCTGACCAAGCAGGATGCAACGGGGACCGTCAGCATCGAACATCTAATGCTCGATCAAATCGACAGGATCGAAATCGTGCGCGGCAACGTGTCGAGTATTTATGGCTCCGGTGCGGTCGGCGGCGTGATCCAGTTGTTTTCCAAGCGCGGCGATGGCGCACCGCGTATCAGCGCCAATGCAGAAGCTGGATCGCGCGGCACGACAAGGGTTTCTGCCGGACTTAATGGCTCCTCCGGCGGTACCCGCTATTCGCTTGCAGCATCGGATTTCCAGACCGATGGCATCTCCTCAATTAACAACAAACAGTTGAGTAACGCCAATCCAGATCGAGAAGATTATCGTAATACCAGTGTTAGCGGTGCCCTGTCGAATGAATGGGCAAAAGGCCATGAGCTGGGAATGCGGTTCTCCAAGTCTGAGGGGAAATTTGATTTCGACAGTACTTTTGGCGCCCCCACCGATCTTCATTTTGGCAAGACCAATGTCGATACCTTCACGGCGTACTCAAAGAATCGCTTTGCTGCCAACTGGTCCTCGCAAATATCCTATTCGGAATCGCGTGATCGGAATGCCAACCGTTATGAAAACGCTTTCGGGGTAAATAACGATCGTTTCGCAAGCAAGACGCGCATGCTGCAATGGAACAATGAGATCGCACTGACGTCTGACTGGACAGCAACAGCAGGAGTTGAGCGGCAATGGCAGGAACTGGACAGCAACGATGGATTCGGAACATTGTTTGATACGAACCGCAATGCCAACAGCATCTTTGCCGGTGCGCAGGGGAAGACGGGCGCGCATCAATGGCAATTGAATGTCCGGCATGACCAGACCGATAGAGTCGATTCTGCGACAACGGGATATCTCGGATACGGATTCAACTTCACCAACGCATGGAAGGCAACAGCCAGCTTGTCGAGCGGATTCAGCGTGCCACCGCTCGGATATCTGTATGCACCTTTCTTCGGTAATCCGGAACTGAAGCCGGAACGTGCGCGTTCCGCTGAGGTGGGCCTTCAGTATTCCACCGCAGCAGTACTTCTGCGCGCAACCTTGTTCAAGACCCGCATCAGGGAACAATTGCAGTACGACTTGGTGACGAACCGCTTCGAGAATGTTGCGAGAGCGAGCAACGAAGGGCTTGAACTCAGCATCAGCAGCAACTGGCAGGATACTGATCTGCGCGCGAGCTTGACCTTGCAGGACCCGCGTGACGAAACGACCGACCAGCGTTCACGTCGCCGCGCAGAAGTGTTGGCATCGCTGTCAGCGAACAAGACGTTCGGGCCGTGGCAGGTAGGCGGTGACCTCGGCTATACCGGCTCCCGTCCGGATGGAACGAGAAATCTCGGTGCTTACTGGACTGCAAACGCAACGACACGTTATACGCTGAGTAAAGGTCTGTCTCTCTTCGGCAGGATTGAAAACCTATTCGACCGTGAATACCAGACGGCTTACGGATATAACCAACCCCCACGCGGCGTTTTTGTCGGTGTGAACTGGCAATCCTAAGAAAGTAGCCGTGCGACGCGCTCTCATCATCCTCATTGGTCTAGCATTGTTCGCGATGCTGGCCATGACTGTCTCGACGCTATGCGGCAGCACCGGTTGCATGCAATCGGTTGCTGCCAATGACGTGATCTGGGTGCTGCGTGCGCCGCGCGTGCTGGCTGCATTCGCGGTTGGCGGCCTGCTGGCGGTCGCCGGCGCGCTGATGCAAGTATTGTTGCGCAATCCGCTGGCCGACCCCTATGTGCTGGGGCTGTCCGGTGGTTCGGCGGCTGGCGCACTATCAGCGATGCTTGCTGCATCCTATTTCGGTTTTTCGCCGGATGGTGCTGGCGGCATAGGCGCCGCATTCGGTGCGGCGGCGGCAATGCTTCTGCTGTTTGCGCTAGTCCGGCAGCCATTGCGACGCCTGCCGGTCGCACCGTATGCGGTTGGCCATCGCCTGATCCTGACCGGAGTGATGATCGCTTCCGGCTTCGGCGCGATCATCACGCTGGTGCTGAGTCTTGCACCGGATGCTCAGTTACGCGGCATGGTGTTTTGGCTGCTTGGCGACCTAGAAGGAAACCGATTCGTGCTGCCTGCATGGATCGTGTTACTGGCAGTGACAACCTGGGCCATGTTCAATGCAAAAAATCTGAATCTGCTGGCGCGCGGTGAAAGTTTTGCGCAGTTGCTGGGTGTGCGCGTGGTGCGTCTGCGGATTGCGGCGCTTGGTGCTGCATCGATAGCAACCGCGGCGGCAGTAACGGCAGCGGGAACGATCGGCTTTGTCGGACTGGTCGTGCCGCATGCTATGCGGATTTTGTTCGGCAACGATCAACGCCTTCTGTTGCCGGCATCAGCGTTGGCTGGCGGCAGCGTGCTGACGCTTGCCGATCTGCTTGCGCGTACGGTGGTGGCGCCGACCCAGTTGCCAGTCGGCGTTATTACTGCGTTGATCGGTGTGCCGGCCTTCCTGTGGCTGCTGTCGAGGAGCAAGGTATGAGCACGGTTTTGCTAAGCATAGAATCGCTGCGTATCGCGGCCGGCGAAAAGCTGCTATGCGATGGATTGAGCCTTGAAGCGCGTTCCGGCGAATTCTGGTGCGTGATCGGCAGGAACGGTGCAGGCAAGAGCACCTTGCTGCACACGTTGGCCGGCCTTCTTAATCCGCAGTCAGGCCGCATCCTGATCGAAGGAGCAGAACTGTCCACCTTGCGGCCTGAGGTTCTGGCGACACGGCGCGGTTTGCTGGCGCAGCAGCAGTACGATGCGTTTTCCAGCACGGTGCTGGAAACTGTCATGGCAGGCCGTCATCCCTATCAGATCGGGATGGCTTGGGAAGACAGGGACGACCGGGCGATTGCAACTTGGGCGCTGGGCGCTGTCGGTCTCGAGCACAGTGCGGGCAAGGATGTGATGAAGCTGTCCGGCGGCGAAAGACAGCGCGTTGCGCTGGCCACGCTTCTAGCGCAGAACCCGGACCTCCTGTTATTGGACGAGCCGACCGCGCATCAGGATGCTGCTGCCCAGCTGGCGGTAATGGGATTGGCGCGCGAACTTGTCGAGCGCGACCCGGTGTCCGCGGGCAGAGGCAAGGCGGTCATCGCTGCTTGTCACGACATCAATCTGGTGTCGCGCTTCGCGACGCATGTACTGGCGCTAGCGGAAGGGCGGCACTGGTCGGGGCCGACCGAGACAGTGCTCATTCCTTCCGTATTGCAGCAGGTTTTCGGCTGCCGCTTCGAAGTGGTCGAAGCGGAGCAGGGCAGGTTGTTCGTTCCTCTCGCTGAACAAAAACTGGCTTAAGCTGCCTACCCCATTCGCCGCTGCAACACAAAAATCGGCTGCGCCCAGTGCGTATCCTTCTTCTTCTTGCTGGTGATCAGCGTCAGTTCCGAAGGGTCGTACACGTCGGTGTTGTGCGTCAGCGGCGTGGTCATCAGGTACTGCGCATCGGTGTTCTTCAGGAATTCGCCGACCAGCTGGATATTGCGGATGTCCAGGTGGGCAAACGGTTCGTCGATGAACACGAAGCCGCCCGAGCCGTCGTCCGACTTCAACAAGCCGATCAGCAGGATCAGCGACTTCATCACCTGCTGGCCACCGGACGCTTCGCCGTCGTTCAGGCCGATCGGTCCCTTGCCATCGAATTTGAAGCGTACATGCAGGCCGGCTTGCGCCAGTTGAACGTCGTCGTTTTCCAGACGTACCGGATCGGTCTGCACTTCGATGCCAGCCAGTTCGCCCAGCTCCTTGATATTGCGGCTGTAGGTCTTGATCGTATAGCGCAACCGTTCGATGTAGGCGCCGCGTGCGTTGTTGGTTGCTTCGATTGCGCGGTTGTTCTGATAACGGCGTTCTTCTGTTTCCGCCTGCCGGCCCTGTAGCAGCCCGGAGAGGCGCACATGCTGGTCCACCACGGTGGCGTCCTTTTCCCAGTCGTCGCGTTCCAGGTCGGTCGCCAGATGGTTCAGGCGCAAATGTACCTGATGCGCATTCTGGTGTTCTTCCACCAGCGCCAGGCGTCTTGCCGACTGACGCCACGCAAATGGCAAATGCCGCCATGTCTTGCGGATCTCGCGCAGTGCCTGTGCATGGGATTCCCGCTCCTCGTGCTGGCGCTTCTGCGCCTGACGCACGTAGGATTCGCTGTCGGCCAGCACACGCTTGGCGTTTTGCCAGGCGTTGTCTGCGAGCGTGCGGTCTTCGGTAGCCTTCTTGGTGAGCGGGAAGAGTTCTCCGAGGCGCGAACCGACTTCGGTGCGCGCGGTTTTCAGCGGTGCTGCGCTATGTGTGGCTTCATCGAATTCCGCTTGGCGTGCAACCAGCTCCTTTGCGGCATCGACGCCGGCAATGCGTGCTTTCAGCGCGCTCACTTCGCCGGCGAGTTTGTTGATTTTCAGCGTCAACTGGTCTTCCTGCGCTTCCAGTTTCGGCAGCGATTGCTGAAGCGCCGCAAGCCGTTGAATCCGTCCGGCATCACCGAAACGGTAACGTGCCGCTTCGACAAACAGCGAGCGGCCACCGCGACGTTCACGGTGGTATGCCTCCGGCGTGATCCATTCATCGCTGGATGACTGCTTCATTCCGGCATCGATCGAATCGACGCGAGTAATCCGTGCGAGCTGGTCGATCAGCCATGCTGGTGCGGGTGCAGTAAAACGCACTACCGACAACAGGCTCTGGTCCTTTACTTCCGGCGCGGTAACGCGCTCGGATACGATGAAGTGACCATAGCGTTCTTTTTCGCCAATGCGATATGCCGCAGTCGCATCGCGCGCCTTTTCCAGCAACACCACGGAGGTATAGCCGCGCAACACACCCTCGACCGCGCCTTGCCAGCGCGGATCGATGACTTCTACGATATCCGGCAACATTGCATGGTCAATTTTTGCTTCGCTTAAAGCGCGGCGCATGGAACGCACGTTTTCCGGATCGGGCAATGCCGATTTGCTTTCCAGCGCCTCAATCGCTGTCCGTTCTGCCGCAATCCGCGCAGCGAGATCATCACGCGCCTGGCGCTGGCGCATGTACTCAGCTTCCTTTTGCTCCAGTTGCGTTGCCACATCAGCGATGTCGGCACCGGCGTCGGCAGCCAGCTTTTGCAGGCGGGCTTTTTGTTCCAGCAGGCTTTCGAGCGGCTTCAGCTTGCCGTTGATTTCATTCAGCCGTTTCTCCAGAACCGACTTTTCTTCTTCCAGAGCAGTCTCATGCCGGTGCGCTGCGCTTAATGCGTTTGCGCGTTCCGCCACATCTGCGCGCTTGTCGGACAATTGCGCATCCTGTTCCGTCAACGAGGATTTGGAATCGCGCAGCGCCTGGCTGGTCGCAGACGCTTTCTCGCGGATCTCGTGGTATTGCAGCGTCGGCAAAATCTCTTCCTGCAAGTCGCGCTGTTCCTTGTTCAGGCCTTCCCACTGGTGATAGTTCGCCGCGCGCAGACGCAGACGTTCAAGATTCGTCTGTGCCGAATCCAGCTCGGTTTCGAAGCGCTGCAGCTCTATCTCGGTATCGTGTTGATGGCGCTTTGCCTCGTCATACGCATCCAGCACTTCCTTGTCGCCGAAGACCTGGAACACCAGGTCCAGCAATTGGCGTGGCGCATACTCGCACAGCTTGTCGGTTTCGCCTTGTTCCAGCGCCAACACTTTTGCCATCGCCGATGATAATCCGGCGCTTGCGAGCCGCTTGCGATAGGCTTCCAGCCCGAGCCAGTCGGTGGCATCCTGGACTTCCTCGATGTCGACTACGCCCCCGCGCATCAGATATTGCCGCTTCCAGTCGCCGCCATTTTTCTGGATCTGGCAGAACAGCGTCACTTCTTCTTCGCTGAAAAAGCCGGATCCGCGGAATGGCCGGTTCGACAGTTGACGGCCCGACGCGCGGTTATCGACGACTGCGCGCAGCCATGAAGTCTGCTGGCCGGCGTGGCGCGCATAGTGCTTGTAAGAGCGGCCCATCGAGCAGTCGAGTCCGAAAAGGGTGCGCAGCGCATCCAGCAGCGTGGTTTTGCCGGAGCCGTTCTGGCCGGCGATGGTGATGATCTTTGCATCCAGCGGAATATTCTTGACGCGTTGCCAGTAGTCCCAGTGGACCATCTCCAGCGATTTGATATGAAACATGCTTGTCCTGTTGGCTTATTGTTCTGCGTGCGGGAATTCGATGACTGCGGCTTCCTTCGGCGGCGGCCGGTGGAAGATGTCGGCGAGCGCGCCGTTGATGATGCGGTCCTTCAGCGCATCGGTATCCATCATCAGGTCCAGCAGCGGGCCTTCGTAAATCATGTCGCCGCGTCGCTCGATGAAGCCGAGCTTGCTGAGCTGGCCGAGGTTCATGTCCATGCGGGTTTTCTTGCCCAGTTTGTCGCCGAAGTCGGCCAGCAAAGCACGATAGGAAATACCAATGGACGCGTCTTCCGCACGCGGCATCGGTTTTTCCTTGCCGAACATGTCTTCCTGGTCTTCCAGTGCGTGCTGGTGGGCTTCCTGTCGTTCGCGTTTGGGCAGGATGATCATTGACCATAGCACTACCAGAAGGGCGACGCCGTCGCGTGCCAGACCCATGTTGTTGTTTTGCCAGACTTCGCGCGAGCCGAAAATCTTTGGCTCGATTTCGCGCGTCAGCGCCAGGGTGACATTGTCTGCGTAGACGTTATCCAGAAACTTCATGCCGCAGGCTGCAAGCCGCGTATCGAGATCCATGCGGAACACTTCGTCGGTCAGCGCGCGCTTGACCAGCTTGTTTTCACGCGCCAGGGTCTGATGCGTCAGCAGCTGCGCAATCAGGATTTGTGCTTCATCGCTCATCTTGGGTATCCAATTGGTTTTCGGATTTCGGTGTCAGGGTCGCGATCGAAATCGCAGCCACATGCGGATCTTTCAGTTTCACCATGCTATCGCCCGGAGTAAATTCCAGCGGCAGTCGTGCCATGGTTGCGGTGCCACCTTGCAGTGCTGCCTCGCTTTCGTCTCCCAGGAGTGGCAGCAACGAGGCACGGTAGGACGCGACTGCAAAATGTGCGGGCAACAGGGTGTCATGGACTTTGGTGGAGGCGTCGGTCGAGGTGGCAAATGAAGTCAGTCGCGTCAGCCAGGCATCCAGTTCAGCCGGCATTGCACTCACTTCACTTTGCGCGACGTGCGCATCTTCGCCGGTGGGCAGGGAAAAGGTTTCTGCCTTGTCGCGGTTATTCAGCAGTTCTGCCTCCGCGACATCGATCATCTCGGATGGCGTGATGAACATCGGTGTTACCGGCAGCGCAATCGCGTCTCTTGCGAGGCTTGCAAGGTCTTCATGCTGCATCAGCCAGGTTTTGATATCGGTCGTCGACAAACCCGATTGGCCGAGATGCACGCGCTGGCGCTCGATCTGGTTCAGCGCACGCGAAAACATGCCCTGCATGTTGAGTAGTGCGCTTTGCGCACGGCCGATCGCCTGCGCCGCGCGGTGGGTGGCGGCATCGGCATCCGGGTCGCTGGTGATCGACTGAATAATCTGCGAGCCTTTGTCCACCCAGTCGCAGGCTGTGTGCCATTTCTCCTGTGCCGTGCGAAGCCGGAATTCCGAGCCGGAAGCGATCGCATCGCGGAATTCTTCGGTCAGGTCGACCATGCGTCCCAGCAAATGCTGCAATTGCTCGACCGTGACACCGCCGACCGCCTGCGAACCGGCGACCTGGGACAGCAGGAAGCCCATTTCCGCTTCATCGTTGTCCTCGCCGAGCGCCAGAAGACCGTCAATCGCGGCCAGCACATTGCGTGCGGTGGGCGTGATGCGATAAACGCCTTGCCCGGCATCCCACGCCAGCAAATGGTGCGAACGCAGGCGCGCCAGCACGGTTTCCAGGCTGTCCGGGTCCAGGTATCCCAGTTTGGCGTTGATGTCGGCACGCGATACTGCACCGGCCTGCGAATCCGCTGCCAGTTCGCCGAGAACCAGCAGGCGCACCATCACGCCTTCGAAGCCGCCATGAAATAGCGCGGTGAATGCCTGCAGCAGCGGTTGCGCCCGCTTCAGGCGAAACACCTGTTCTATGTCGTCGGGGGAGATTTGTGGCTTGAAGTAGGCTTGCAGTGACGTGGGCTGTTCGTCTTCCGGTGCAACGCCGGCAATCGTCGATATATTTTGCATCCCGGTATTTTAAGCCACCGCCTTGCCCGAAAACATCTTTCCTGTTGGGAGGGAAAATATGCCATGTTATTCTCGCAACAGTGTTGTCTGCAGGTATTGTAAAAACAGAAAGTAATGCTGATTTTTTAACCGGAAGGATAAACATGCCAGTCATTGTCATTGCAAACCCAAAAGGCGGCGTTGGGAAAAGTACCATTGCCACAAACCTGGCCGGATACCTTGCCCGGCAAGGACACAAGGTAATGCTTGGCGATTCCGATGCCCAGCAATCCTCCCGTACCTGGCTGGCGTTGCGGCCGGGCAGCCTGCCGCCGATTGCGGCGTGGGATATCGTCGACGGCCATGTGGCAAGACCGCCGAAGGGAACGACGCACATCGTGCTGGATACTCCGGCGGGTCTGGGTGGGGCACGACTGGAGGAGGTGCTGCGGATTGCCGATAGGGTCATAGTGCCGCTGCAGCCCTCGATGTTCGATATTCTGGCAACACAGGAATTTCTGCAAAGGTTGGCAAACCGGCACGACAAGCTGGCGGTCGGCGTGGTCGGTATGCGGGTGAATGTGCGTACCCGTGCGGCTGACCAGTTGGCTCATTACGTCGGCAATCTCGGGCTGCCAGTACTGGGATATCTGCGCGACACGCAGAACTATGTCCAGCTTGCCGCGCATGGCGCAACCTTATGGGATGTCGCCCCGTCACGCGTGGAAAAGGACATGGAACAATGGCAGGAAATGGTGAACTGGGTGCG
>DATFAZ010000241.1:0-4174 GCA_035254105.1 Noviherbaspirillum sp.
GTTTTGCAGGAACATGCCGTAATCGAGCCAGCTACCCTGGCGCATGCGCCTGTCAATGGAAAACATCAGGCCGATGGGGGCGCCAAAGAAGGTAAAGTTTTTCCGGTGCTGTGCGTGCATGCGCTCGCCGTCGCCTTTGCGTATGCCGAGCTGGTTGTACAAGTCCCAGCCGACTTTCCTCCGGCGCGCCAGGTAGGGATCGAAAAACTCGGATGGGTAATAGTGGTATTCCGCCTGATGGCTGCCGTCAGCCTGGTCGAAGGCCGTGCACACTGCATCCACAAGCTTCTGCCGCACATCGCCGGTGAGCACATGAACCCGCCATGGCTGGATGTTGTTTCCTGATGGAGCACGGCCGGCCACTTGCAGCACTTCTTCTACCAACGCAAGGTCGACAGGCGTCGACTGAAAGGCGCGGATCGAGCGTCTTTCAAACATCACCTGGTCAGTTGCGCAGGCAGCGGAATTCTTGGGTTCGATCATTAATCATTTCCTAAGAGGTTTGCCGGGAAAGTCAGGGTGTCAGCCCACCTTTTCACCGATCATCTTCCGGTACAGCGCGCTTGCTTCGCCAACGATGCCGCGCCGGAAGGCAAGTACGCAGACGACAAAGATCACGCCCATGACCACCGTAACAAGCGAACCGACTTTATCGGCCAGCTCGTTCTGGATCGTGACGACGATGGTTGCGCCCAGTACCGGGCCGAATACCGTGCCAACGCCGCCGAGCAGCGTCATCAGCACAACTTCGCCGGACGTGTGCCAATGCGCATCGGTCAGCGTGACAAACGAGAAGACCAGCGTCTTTGCCGCGCCGGCCAATCCGGCAATTGCTGCGGAGAGAACGAAGGCCAGCAGCTTGTAGTGCGCCACGTCATAGCCGAGCGAGATCGCACGCGCCTCATTTTCGCGAATCGCTTTCAGGATCTGTCCGAAGGGCGAATGCACGGTGCGGCGAATCAGCCAGAACGAACCGGCAAAGAGTGCGAGAACGAGGTAATAGAGGTTGTTGTCGTTGGCCAGGTCGATGCCGAATAGCGTCCCTCGCGGCACGCTTTGCAGGCCGTCCTCGCCGCCTGTAAATGGCGCTTGCATCAGCACGAAAAACATCAGTTGTGCCAGTGCCAGGGTAATCATCGCGAAGTAAATGCCCTGGCGGCGAATCGCCAGCAGGCCGATGATCAGGCCCAGGCCAGCTGCGCACAATGTGGCGAATGCAAGTCCGGCCAGCGGCGGGATGGCCCAGACCTTGAGGGCATGGCCGGCAATATAGCCTGCTGTGCCAAAAAATACGGCATGGCCAAAAGAAAGCAATCCGGTAAAACCGAGCAGCAGGTTGAACGCGCATGCAAAGAGTGCAAAGCACAGCACCTTCATCAGCAGCACCGGATAGATGAGGGCGGGTGCGATCAGCAAGAGAGCCAGGGTCGCGAGATAAGCCAGAGTCGAGAGTTTGATTTTCATTATTTTTCCTTCCCGAAGATGCCCGCCGGGCGGAACATGAGAACAACGGCCATGACGAGGAAAACGACGGTAGCGCTGGCTTCCGGATACACCACCTTGGCCAGCCCTTCGATCAGGCCAAGCCCAAGGCCGGTCAGGATCGAGCCGAGAATGGAGCCCATGCCGCCAATCACGACCACGGCGAAGACGGCGATAATCATGTTGGAGCCCATCAGGGGACTGACCTGGGTTGCCGGAGCCGCCAGCACGCCGGCAAGGCCCGCCAGTCCGACGCCAAATCCGTACGTCAACATCACGATGAGCGGTACGTTGATGCCGAATGCCTGCGTCAGTTGCGGATTTTCCGTTGCCGCCCGCAGGTAGCCCCCCAGCCGCGTTTTTTCAATCATGTACCAGGTAAATATGCAGGCGGTAATCGATGCACCGATGACCCAGGCGCGGTATTTCGGCAGGAACATGAAGCCGAGATTGAAGGCGCCGGCAAGCTCGTCTGGAATGGAATAGGGCTGCCCGGCAACGCCGTACAGATACCGGAAAAAACCTTCGATGATGAGCGCCAGGCCGAAGGTGAGCAGCAAGCCATAAAGGTGGTCGAGCTGATACAGCCATTGCAACAGAAGGCGCTCGATGAGAATGCCGATGAGGCCGACACAGACAGGTGCCAGAATCAGCGCCCACCAGTAGCCGACGCCCAAATACTCGAGCATCATCCAGGTGAACAGCGCGCCCATCATATAGAGGACGCCATGGGCAAAATTAATAATGTTCAGCATGCCGAAAATGACGGCGAGGCCAAGGCTGAGCAGCGCGTAGAACGAGCCGTTGACCAGCCCGAGCATGAGCTGGCTCATCAAAGCGGGAAGCGGAACTCCAAACAGGTCGGTCATTTATTCAACTCCGGGAAGAATCGTGGCAGGCGCGATGCATGGCGCCGTCAGGTTGCAGGTTTTTTTCATACGCCAAGCACCTCATGCAGGTATGGGAGTTTTTCCTGCAATTCGTGCTGCTCGATTTCTGCAACGATCTGCCCGTGTTCCACCACCAGCATGCGGTCGGCCAGCGGTGCGGCGAAGCGGAAATTCTGTTCGACCAGGATGATGGTGTATTCCTTTTGCTTGAGCTGACGGATGATTTCGGCCAGCTTTTGCACGATCACCGGCGCCAGCCCTTCGGAGATTTCATCCAGCAGCAGCAGGCGGGCGCCGGTTCGCAGAATGCGCGCCATGGCCAGCATCTGCTGTTCGCCACCCGACAAGCGCGTGCCTTGGCTATGCCGCCGGTCTTTCAGGTTGGGGAACATCTCGTATAACTCTTCGACGCTCATGCCTCCACTGCCGACCACCGGTGGCAACAGCAGGTTTTCCTCGCAACTGAGGCTGGCATAGATGCCTCGTTCTTCGGGGCAGTAGCCGACACCGAGTTGTGCGATCTTGTGCGGCGGCATGCCGATCACCTCGCGGCCATTGAGCATGACTGAGCCATTGCGTTTGCCGGTCAGTCCCATCAGGGCACGCAGCGTGGTGGTGCGGCCGGAGCCATTGCGCCCCAGAAGGCTGATGCACTCGCCGCGGCGAACGGTGAAGTCGATGCCATGCAAGATATGCGACTCGCCATAGAAGGCGTGCAGGTCTGAAACCCGCAGGTATTCAGTTTTCGTCATGCCAGCGCCTCCGTGGGAGAAGCCAGCTCGGCGGCGTCCGAACCCATGTAGGCTTCGATCACGTCCGGATTCGCGGAGACGGCGGCATAGTCGCCTTCGGCCAGTACCGAGCCGCGGGCCAAAACCGTAATCGCATCGCAGATGCCGGACACCACTTTCATGTTGTGTTCCACCATCAGGATGGTGCGGTTCGCCGATACCTGCTTGATGAGCTGCATGACCCGGTCCACATCTTCGTGGCCCATGCCTTGCGTCGGTTCGTCGAGCAGCATGAGTTCCGGATCGAGCGCGAGCGTGGTTGCAATTTCCAGCGCACGCTTGCGGCCATAGGGCATTTCGACCGTCACCATGCTTGCATAGGTTTCGAGACCTACGGATTCGAGCAAGGCCATTGCCCGATCGTTTAACTGATCGAGCGTCTTTTCCGATTTCCAGAAGTGGAAGCTGGTGCCGAGATTGCGCTGCAAGGCGATGCGCACGTTCTCCAGTACGGTCAGGTGCGGGAACACCGCAGAAATCTGGAACGAGCGCACCACGCCCATGCGCGCGATCTCCTGCGGTGGCTTATGCGTGATGTCGATGCCATTGAAACGAATGCTGCCGCTGCTCGGCGCCAGGAATTTCGTGAGCAGGTTGAAACAGGTTGTTTTTCCTGCACCGTTCGGCCCGATCAGCGCATGGATATGGCCGCGCCTGATCTTCAGGTTCACCCCATTCACGGCAACGAAGCCGCGAAATTCCTTCACCAGACCGGTAGTTTCAAGGATATAAGGTGCTGCGGTTGTGGAATGTTCTTTTGTATGTTGTGTCATTGTGTCTCCTCCGCTTTTGTCGCTACGCCGTCATGTCGAAAACGCCGCGATTCCGGTCTGCGCGCGTCCCAAGATCAGTGCATGAATATCATGCGTGCCTTCATAGGTATTCACCACTTCCAGGTTCACCAGATGACGCGCCACGCCGAATTCGTCCGAAATGCCATTGCCGCCCATCATGTCGCGTGCGAGCCGCGCCACATCCAGCGCCTTGCCGCAGGAATTGCGCTTCATGATC
>DATFAZ010000242.1:0-5618 GCA_035254105.1 Noviherbaspirillum sp.
GTCTGCGAAGTGCTTTAAGCCAAGTTTGACAGGCGTAGCGAGCGGTTCGTATCGGGGCCGAGGAGCACACGCGTACGGGAGTACGCCGAGCACCGCAGGCCTTGATACGGACCGCGCAGTAGCCTGGCAAGCTTGGCCTTAATGCGACATCATGACCGGTATGGTCATGGACTGCAGGATGGTGCGGGTTGCGCCACCCAGCAATACTTCCCTGAAGCGGGAGTGGCCGTAGCAGCCCATTACCAGCAAGTCCGAATTCAGATCACTGGCGAGCGAGAGCAGCGCATCGCCTACCTCGCCATCCGCTTTCTTCTCGATCACATTAACCTTGATATTGTGCCGCGCAAGATAGAGAGCGATGTCCGCACCGGGTTGTTGTCCGTGCGTGTCGGCGGCTTGTTCCGAATTGAATACGGCGACTTCGACGATTTTCGCTTTTTGAAGGAGCGGGATAGCGCTGTGCACCGCTTTTGCCGCTTCGCTGCTGCCGTTCCATGCGATCAGCACACGGTTGCCGATGCTGCGCACGGCGGGTGCATAAGGCACCATGAGCACAGCACATCCGCTGTTCATCGCCACATATTCCGGCAGATCCGCGTAGATGGAGGAGGCGGTTCCGTCGGGGTCGTACTGGCCCAAAACAACTAGGTCGCAGTAACGTGCCTGCAGGGCGATTCCGCCTGCGGCTTCGTCGTCCGCGAGACGCTTTTCGAATGAAGGCACGCCTACACGCTGTGCGATGCTTTCAAAGTTATTCAGTGCCTTCTGCGCCCGCTCCCGCAGCGTTTTCAGGTAAGGCTCGACGCTCGGCATGCCTGTGCCGGATGCCGCCGATTCAAAGAGAAATCTTGATATGCCGGTCATTGCCGTCCCGACCAGGTGGGCATTTTCCGCAAGCGCCAGATTGGCCGCGAGTTCGATCCGTGCATCGATATTCCTGGCATCATCAACATGGACCAGAATCGTTTTATAAGACATAAAGCTTCTCCTTTTTGTATTATTTAAGGCAATAGTGCCAGCGTAGACCTTCCTTGCACATTCGTCCAGATTTGCGAGGTGTACAGATTCTTCGGCCGGCTGGGTCGCTGACGGATGCCCGGCGCTTTGCGTTCAGATAAAGCATGAAGCATTGCCGGGACTAATGTGGAGACCATTACGAAAACCTGCCTGTTTCCTTTTAATGCAGTCAAACAGATATGGAGCTGACATGGCTGACAAGCGCGATTCCTATGTTCTCTGGTTCTCCGAGCTGAGCAATGACGATGTGGCCCTGGTAGGCGGAAAGAATGCCTCTCTCGGCGAAATGTACCGGGAGCTGACTGCAAAAGGCGTAAAGGTGCCCAACGGATTCGCCATTACTGCAGGGGCCTATCGCTATGTGCTGGATCAGGCCAATGCATGGGCGAAGCTGCAGCAGGCACTGGACGGCTTGAAGGTGGAGGATGTTGACGACCTTGCCCGGCGCGCGCAGCTGGCCCGGGAAATCGTGTATAGCGCGCCTTTGCCGGAGGATCTGGTAGCGCAGATTACGACGGCATTTGCTGCGCTGAAGGAGGAATACGGCAGTGACCTTACCGTCGCGGTGCGCAGCTCGGCAACCGCCGAAGATTTGCCCACAGCCAGCTTTGCCGGCCAGCATGAGACTTTCCTGAATATCGATGGCGAAGCCCGGTTGCTGGATGCGGTGCAGCGCTGCTTCGCCAGTTTGTTCATGGACCGGGCGATCCGCTACCGCATCGACAATGGCTTTGACCATTTCAAGGTGTTTCTTTCCGTCGGTGTCATGAAGATGGTACGCGCCGACCTGGCCACAAGCGGCGTCACATTTTCACTCGATACCGAGTCCGGTTTTCGCGATGTGGTGTTCATCACCGGCGCGTATGGCCTTGGCGAGAATGTAGTTCAGGGCACGGTGGACCCGGACGAGTTTTACGTCTTCAAGCCGACCTTCAATGCCGGCCACCGCAGCGTCCTGCGCCGTACCCTTGGCGGCAAGGAAATCCGGATGGTCTATGCCAGTGCCGCAGGGCGCGAGAGAACGCGTAACGTACCCACGCCAAAGGAAGACCAGCGCCGTTTTTGCCTGAGTGATGAGGAAGTGCTGGAACTGGCCGATGCGGCAATCAAGATCGAAAATCACTACAGTGCTCGCGCCGGCCATCCGATGCCGATGGATGTGGAGTGGGCCAAGGACGGCCTCGACGGCAAGCTGTATATCGTGCAGGCACGGCCGGAGACGGTCGCTTCCCGCAGGACGGCCGGCTTGCTCGAAGAATACGTGCTGGAAAGCAAAGGGCCGGTGCGCGCGCAGGGGCGCGCGGTAGGCGGAAAAATCGCGACTGGCGTGGCACGGGTGATTACCGATGTGGCGCAATTAAACCAATTCCGTCCCGGTGAAGTGCTGGTGGCCGATACGACCGCGCCGGACTGGGGCACGGTCATGAAGACGGCGGCGGCCGTCGTCACCAACCGGGGAGGGCGCACCTGCCATGCTGCCATCGTCGCACGCGAGATCGGCATTCCCGCCGTGGTCGGTTGTGACAGCGCAACGGAAGATATCCGCACCGGCGACGAAGTTACCGTGTCCTGCGTGGAGGGCGACACCGGGCATGTCTACGCAGGGCGCTTGCCGTTCCAGACCATCCGCACCGACCTATCAGCGCTACCGCGACCTCAAACAAGATTAATGGTCAATCTCGGCAATCCGGATGTCGCCTTCCAGACCAGCTTTTTGCCGACGGACGGAGTGGGGCTTGCGCGCATGGAATTTATCGTCGCCGAGCATATCAAGGTGCATCCGATGGCGCTGGTGCATCCGGAGCGCGTGGACGATTTGCAGGTGCGCGATGAAATCGCTAGGCTGACGAGGACATATGCACGGCCTGCCGATTATTTTGTGCGCCAGCTTGCCGAAGGCGTCGCCACCATCGCGGCGGCCTTTTATCCCAAGCCCGTCATCGTGCGCATGTCCGATTTCAAGACCAATGAATATGCCAGCCTGCTCGGCGGGCGCTGGTTCGAGCCGGAAGAAGCCAACCCGATGATTGGGTTTCGCGGTGCCTCGCGCTATGCGCATCCATCCTATGCGGAAGGCTTCGCGCTGGAATGCGAGGCGATGAAACGGGTGCGCGACGTCATGGGACTGACCAACGTAAAACTGATGATCCCGTTCTGCCGCCGTATTCAGGAAGCGGAATCCGTGCTGGAAACGATGGCGCGGCAAGGACTGCGGCGCGGCGAAAACGGACTGGAAATATACGTGATGTGCGAGATACCGAACAACGTGGTGCAGATCGACGCCTTTTCCAAGTTATTTGACGGCTTCTCGATAGGCTCCAATGACCTGACGCAGCTGGTGCTCGGCGTGGACCGGGATTCGGAAATCGTTGCCTTCGATTTTGATGAGCGTGATCCTGGCGTCAAGGAATTGATCCGGCAAACAGTGGAGGGTGCGCGCCGCAATGGCCGCCATTCCGGCATCTGCGGCCAGGCACCGTCCGACTATCCGGAGATGGCGGAATACCTGGTGGAAATCGGCATTGATTCGATCAGCCTGAATCCGGATACGCTGCTCAAGACCACGCGCCATGTGCTGGAGGTGGAACAGCGGCTGGGACGCAAGCCTCGTTGAGCCTTTGAGATAAGAGTGCCGGCGGAGGATATCCGCTACAAGCGCTTATGCTGCACGTCTGGCTTCCTCAAGGGCAGATTTCAGCGTCGCGATCTCGGCTTTGAGTGCGGCATTTTCTGCATTCAGTTCATCTATTCTTGTGGTGAGCGTGCCCAGTTCGGATGACTGCGGCGCGACTACTGCAGCCGCAACTTCAACCTTGGCGGGTCGCGCTGGCGATTTCGATTCGCGCACCTGTTTCGCAACTTGCTGCAATTCCTTTTTTCCGCCAACAACGGCAGCAACCTGTTCCGCACTGGGCAGTGACGCGACCGCAGCGGCGGCATTCAGTGAAATCGTACCGGCGCGCACTGCCTCGACCAGTTCCGGTGCCGCTGTTTTCTGAATTTTTTCGATGCGGCTGATGGCGTTGCTGCTGATACCAGCGATCTTAGCCAAGTCTTCGCGGGTAGCCAGTGGAGGCTGTGCTGGCGCTTCCGCTGGGGCGGCTTCCGTACCGCTTGCTGCACCGCTTTCCTGCTGTGCTTTGGTGCGTGCTGAGAGAATGGATTTCTTGCGCAACGCGAGCATGCCACGCTGGAAATCGGACACACTGCGCCGTGCCAGATGATTGTCGATCATCCAGAGCATCACGTCTTCGATCGTGGCGAAGGTATTGTTCTGTACGGTCTTGAACTCGATCCCGTGCTTCTTGCAAATTGCATAACGATTGTGGCCGTCGATCAGCACATCGTTCCACAGTATGAGTGCATCGCGGCAGCCTTCCGCCAGGAGGCTGCGTTCCAGCGCCGCATATTCATTGGCGGTCAACGGGTCAATGTATGCCCGCAGTTCATCATTAATTCTGATATTCATTGTCAATAAAAGTTTTTGGCCGCGCCACGGGCGGGGCCATTCAATCAATGCGGCGATTTTATGGGAAATCGGAAAGATTGTATTGCTTGTATTACTTAAGGCGCTGATCAGTCCGACATTCTCGGGTATCAGGTCGGGGTTTGTCTGGCGAAAAGCCTGACAAAGTCGAGTGCCGAGACGATGCCTTTCAGTGCGTGATTTTCCATCACTACGACATGATGAATTTTTCGTGTCAGCATGAGTTCTGCCACCTCGCTGATCGGTGTGACGGGTTGAACCTCCACCGGACGGTAGGTGCAAATCTCCCACGCCTTGGTGTTCTTCGGGTCTTTCCCAAGGGCCTGAAACCGCGCTATGTCACTTACCGTAATGATCCCAAGAACCGCGCCGTCCACGTCATAGACGGGCGCAGAGGAAATACGGTGCGTGTCCATCATGGCTTCCACGTCTGCAACGGTGTCATCCATGCTGACCGGCATCACGATTCTTTGCATGATCGACGAAATCTGTTCACTCATCATCGTTGCCTTATTGGGATGGGCGGCCGTCTTCTTGTCGGGAGCGGGAGTTGTGCCAAACCTTACCTGCATTGACTCTGCCGCATTTGATTTCGTTCAAATGCACCGCTGGCATTCCGACCGGATAATGAATCGAATGCCTGTCGTTCACGTCTGCCTGTTCAATGGTTTCAGGAAGGAGAGCTTATGCGCTATTTCGTTACCGGAGCAACGGGTTTCATCGGCAAACGACTGGTCCGAAAGCTGTTGGCGCAAAAGGACAGTACGGTTTATTTTCTTGTGCGCGAAGAAAGCCGCGAAAAAATTCCTGCCGTGCTGGAATACTGGGCGGTGGAGCAGGGCAGGGTTGTTCCGGTGTATGGCGATATATGTGAAGAGCAGCTTGGCATTTCCGAAAGCGATCTGAGCGCATTGTCCGGAACGATCGATCACTTCTTCCATCTTGCCGCGATTTACGATCTGAACGCAGACGTCGCCCCTCAAGTAATAACCAATGTGGAAGGCACACGCAATACGGTCCGTCTGGCGGGTCAACTGGGAGCGGCGTGTTTTCACCATGTCAGTTCGATTGCCGCCGCCGGCTTGTACGAGGGTACGTTTCGTGAAGATATGTT
>DATFAZ010000243.1:0-46431 GCA_035254105.1 Noviherbaspirillum sp.
TTATTGGAAGGCAATCGCGGGCCGCTGGATGTGAGCAAGTTCGGTTCACTGCTGCAAAAGATGCTCAAGCTGCTGGAAGCAGATGCCGGGCGTATCGAGGTGTCGTTCCCGTATTTCATCAACAAGGTGGCGCCGGTGTCCGGCGTCGAAAGCCTGATGGATTACGAAGTCGGTTTTACCGGCGAGATCCGCAATGGCGAACTGGAAGTGACATTGAAGGTGTTGGTGCCGGTCACCAGCCTGTGCCCGTGCTCGAAAAAGATTTCCGCATATGGCGCGCATAACCAGCGCTCGCATATCACTGTCACGGCCGTGCTGGCGGATGAGTTGCCGGTCGATCAGCTGATTGCCAAGATCGAAGAGCAGGCGTCCTGCGAGCTGTACGGCCTGCTCAAGCGGCCGGACGAGAAGTATGTAACCGAACGCGCCTACGACAATCCGAAATTCGTCGAAGACCTGGTGCGCGATGTGGCAGGCATGCTGAATGAGGACCGGCGTATCGCCGCTTATACGCTGGAAGCAGAAAACTTCGAGTCGATCCATAATCATTCGGCGTATGCGCTGATCGAGAATGACAAGCGGGTGAAGTAAACGGTTTTCATTGTACGAATAAAAAAAGCGACGCACTGGCGTCGCTTTTTGTTTGGGCATCTGGAATCAAGCCGACATTAAACGTCACGCTCGCGGTCTTTTTCCCACAATACATCGCTGCCGCCTGCATAGCGGTTCAGCACCCGCGACAGCACGAACAGCAGGTCCGACAGGCGGTTCATGTAATGCCGCGGATTGGCATTGAGGGTTTCGTTATTGCCGAGGCTGACGATGGAGCGTTCGCCACGGCGGCAGATCGTGCGGCAGACATGCGCCAGCGCGGCTGCGCGCGAACCGGCGGGGAGAATGAAATCCTTCAGCGGCGGCAGGTCAGCGTTGTATTTTTCCAGCAGGATGTCCAGCCAGCCGACATGGGTGTCGGTGATCAGCGTATAGCCCGGAATGCACAGTTCCCCGCCCAGGTCGAACAGGTCGTGCTGGATCGAGATCAGTTCCTCGCGCAAGGCGCCGGGCAGGTCTTCACATAGCAGCAGGCCGATGTGGGAATTGAGTTCGTCCACCTCGCCGATCGCATTGATACGCAGGCTGTCCTTGCCGACACGGCTGCCGTCGCCGAGACCGGTGGTGCCGTTGTCGCCGGTGCGCGTGGCGATTTTTGAAAGTCGGTTGCCCATGGCCGTCCATCCAGAATGAGGAAAGGGCTCAGGATACGGCAAAATCAGTGCTTATGCTGTCGTTACGACAGCAATCCTGGCTTGCATGGAGAGTAAAATCGGGAAAAACGGAGGCAAGCATGAACCACCCCGCACAGTCGGCCGCGCTAAAGAAGCCGCTTCCTGAAGAGTTGCTGGCAGCCCTTGAAGCGATTTTCGAGGACCGTCTTTCCACTGCGCAGGCGATCCGCGAGCATCACGGCCGCGACGAATCTTCCTACGATCCGATGCTGCCTGACGCGGTCGTGTTTGCCCAGACCACCGAGGAGGTCGCCGAGGCGGTAAAGTTATGCAGTCGTCATGAGGTGCCGATCATTCCTTATGGCACCGGCACGTCGCTGGAAGGGCACGTGCTGGCCTTGCGCGGCGGCGTGACCATTGACCTGTCGCAAATGAACCAGGTGCTGGCGGTCCATGCGGAAGACCTGACCGCAACGGTGCAGGCCGGTGTGACGCGCAAGCAGCTGAATCAGGAAATCCGGGATATCGGACTGTTTTTCCCGATCGATCCCGGCGCTGATGCGTCGCTTGGCGGCATGGCGGCAACCCGCGCCTCGGGTACCAATGCCGTGCGCTACGGCAGCATGCGCGAGAATACGCTGGGGTTGACCGTCGTTACCGCGGAAGGCCGCATTATCAAGACCGGCACCCGCGCCAGAAAGTCTGCGGCCGGCTACGACCTGACGCGTGTTTTTGTCGGCAGCGAAGGCACCCTCGGCATCATTACCGAAGTCACGCTCAGGCTGTATCCGCAGCCGGAGGCGGTATCGGCCGCCGTCTGTTCATTCCCGAGCACGGCCGATGCAGTCAATGCGGTGATCCGCACCATCCAGATGGGTGTGCCGGTCGCACGCGTCGAATTCCTCGACGAGAACGGCGTAAGGGCGATCAATGCGCACAGCAGTCTGAGTTTGCCGGAAAAGCCGCTGCTACTGTTTGAATTTCATGGCAGCGAACGCAGCGTCGAAGAACAGGCGCAGGCGGTGCAGGACATTGCGGCGGAATACAGCGCGATCGGTTTTGAGTGGGCGACGCGCCCGGAAGATCGTACCCGCCTGTGGGCGGCGCGCCACAATGCCTTTTTCGCGATGCTGCAGATGCGCCCCGGCGGGCGGGCGATCACGACCGACTGCTGTGTGCCGATATCGCGCCTGGCTGAATGCATCCTCGATACCAAGGCCGACTGTGAAAAGAATGACATGATCTATTCGATCATCGGCCATGTCGGCGACGGCAACTTCCATGTGCTCATGATGATCGATCCGAACGATACAACCGATGTTGCCCGGGCGGAAGGCGTGAATGAGCGCATGGTGGCGCGCGCGATTTCGATGGACGGCACCTGCACCGGTGAACATGGCGTAGGGTTGCACAAGATGGATTTCCTGGTGCAGGAGCATGGCGAAGATGCCATTGAGGCAATGCGCGTGCTGAAGCGTGCATTTGATCCCAAGAATATCTTGAACCCCGGTAAAATCCTGAGACTGTAAGTTCTAAAGGCTCGCCCCTCGAATATGGCCATTCGCCTGCCCCCGGTTCACGCCCTCTCCGCGTTTGAAGCTGCTGCCCGTCTCGGTTCCTTTGCTGTTGCCGCCGAAGAGTTATGCATCACGCCTTCGGCCTTGTCGCACCGTATCCGCCTGTTGGAGGAATTTGTCGGCGAACGACTATTCCTGCGCGACGGACGCACAGTCACGCTGTCCGAGTTCGGTCGCCGCTATCTCGATGTGGTGCGTGCCGCATTGCGTACGCTGACGGATTTCCCGTTGCCGCACCGCAGTGCGCCGGCGCAGCCGCGTATCAAAGTGACGGTGCCGCCAACATTTGCGCGCTGCCTGCTGGTGCCGCGCCTGGCGGATTTCACCGCTGCGCATCCGGATATCGTGATCGAGTTGTTCCTGTCGGTGCCACTGTATGACCTGAGCTTGTCGGAAAGCGATATCGAAGTACGTTTCGGCGCCGGAAAGTACCCGGATCTGGTGACGGAAAAGTTGTATGAAGAGCCAACTTTCGCAGTCGCCAGCCCGCAATACCTGGAAAAAATCGGCGAGCTGAAGACGCCGGCTGATCTGCAAAAGGCAACGCTGCTGCGCTCCGCGCTGGAGCCGTGGCAACCCTGGTTTGAAGTGGCTGGGCTTGACTGGCAGGAACCGTCGACCGGCTTGCGTCTGGATGATCTTGGCCTGCTTCTCGAAGCGGTCCGGCATGGGCATGGCGTGGCGCTGACCCGAAAGCATTTCGTACAGGAATTGCTGGCAAGTGGCGAAATCGTGCATCTGTTTGAAGATATACAGCTGAAAAAGCCGCCACACGCTTATTACGTCGTCTATGAGCAACAGGCGCCGGAGCGGCCGGAAGTGGCGGCCTTTATCGACTGGTTGCGTTTAACCTTCGGCAAGCTGTAATTTTCCTCACCGGCGGTTTTTCGTAGCATGCCGGGTGAAAATAATTCACCCGAGCTGGAAAAGCTTTTCACGCCATGTTCCGAGCGTTACCCACCCAGTGACAAGGGATTTCGCTACACTTTCCGATTCCTTTGCAGGATCGATAAACTGGACATGAGCGCTCCTTCCCAAACCCGATTCCCGATTGAACGCCAGCGCGAAGTCGTCGCCGCCCTGCGCGCGCTGCTGCCTGAAGCCTGCGTGCTGTTCAATGAAGAAGATACCCGACCCTATGAATGCGATGGCCTGTCCGCTTATCGGCAATTGCCGATGGTCGTTGCGCTGCCGCAGACCGAGGAGCAGGTGGTTGCCATACTGAAGACCTGCCGCGATCTGAAGGTGCCTATCGTGCCGCGCGGTGCCGGCACCGGACTGTCAGGTGGCGCCATGCCAATAGCCGACGGCGTGGTGCTGTCCACCGCAAAATTCAACCGCATCGTCAAGGTCGACCCCTATTCGCGTACCGCGGTGGTCCAGCCCGGCGTGCGCAATCTGGCGATTTCCGACGCGGCAGCGCAGCACGGCTTGTATTACGCGCCTGATCCTTCATCCCAGATCGCCTGCACTATCGGTGGCAATGTCGCGGAAAATTCCGGCGGCGTGCATTGCCTGAAATACGGCCTGACCGTGCATAACGTGCTGCGGGTTCGCATGGTGACTATCGACGGCGATATTGTCGAACTGGGTAGCGGTGCGCTGGATGCGCCCGGTCTCGATCTGCTGGCAGTATTCATCGGCTCCGAAGGCATGCTCGGCGTGGTCACCGAAGTCACCGTCAAGCTGGTGCCGAAGCCGCAGCTGGCGCGCGTGATCATGGCTTCCTTCGATGACGTGGTAAAGGGCGGCGATGCGGTCGCCAACGTGATTGCCGCCGGCATCATTCCGGCCGGTCTGGAAATGATGGACAAGACTTCATCGCGCATGGTCGAGCCCTTCGTCAACGCCGGTTACGATACCGAGGCGGAAGCGATCCTATTGTGCGAATCCGATGGCATGCCGGAAGAAGTAGAAGAAGAAATCGCGCGCATGAGCGAGGTGCTCAAAGGCTCCGGCGCAACTGCGATTGCAGTGTCGCAGAACGAGGCGGAGCGCCTGAAATTCTGGTCCGGGCGCAAGAACGCATTCCCGGCGGCGGGCCGCATCTCGCCCGATTACTACTGCATGGACGGCACCATTCCGCGCAAGCGGCTGGCAGAGGTGCTGATGCGCATTACCGAGATGGAAGGCAAGTATGGTCTGCGCTGCGCCAACGTGTTTCATGCCGGCGACGGCAACCTGCATCCGCTGATTCTGTTCGATGCGAACAAGCCCGGGGAATTCGACCGTGCGGAGGCATTCGGCGCCGAGATTCTGGCGCTTTGCGTTGAAGTCGGCGGCACGATTACCGGGGAACATGGCGTTGGCATCGAAAAGATCAATTCGATGTGCGTACAATTTTCGCCGAAGGAGCTGGAGGCGTTCTTTGCCGTCAAGCGGGCGTTCGACACCGCATTCCTGCTCAATCCCGACAAGGCAATCCCGACCCTGAACCGCTGCGCTGAGAACGGCAAGATGCGGGTGAGCGGCGGCCAAATGAAATTCGCGCACCTGCCGCGCTTTTAAGCGGCGATCTAACGGAATGTAACGATGGAACAGGCATTACAACAATTCCGCGACCAGATCGCGTCAGCCACCGTCAGCAAGGCGCCTCTGCGTATCCGGGGTGGCGGCACCAAGGACTGGTATGGCCAGGCGCTGCAGGGAGAGATCCTCGATACCCGCAGTCATACGGGCATCGTCGCTTACGATCCGACAGAACTGGTGATCACTGCACGTTGCGGCACACCGCTGGTGGAAATCGAGACGGCGCTGACGGCGCGCAATCAGATGCTTGCCTTCGAGCCGCCACGCTTCGGCCCGAAATCCACTATCGGCGGCGTGGTTGCTGCAGGCTTGTCAGGGCCGCGCCGCCAGGCAGTCGGTTCGGTGCGCGACTTCGTGCTTGGCGCGACGCTCATGGATGGCAAGGGGGAATTGCTGCGCTTCGGCGGTCAGGTCATGAAGAACGTGGCGGGTTATGACGTTTCGCGCCTGCTGGCTGGTTCGCTGGGCATGCTTGGCCTAATTACGGAAGTGTCGCTGAAGGTGTTGCCGAAACCTTTCTTTGAAAGCACGCTGCGTTTTGCGATGCGCAAAACTGAAGCGATCGAGCAGCTGAACCGCTGGGGCGGACTGCCCTTGCCGATTTCCGCCAGCGCCTGGCATGGCGGCCTGCTGATTGTGCGTCTTTCGGGTGCCGAAGCGGCGGTAAGGGCGGCGGTGCAGAAAATGGGCGGCGATCAGGTAGCGAACGCGGATGTGTTCTGGGCCGGTGTGCGTGACCAGAATAATGAATTCTTTACTGCTTCCGAGGGGCCGGCCAGTCTCTGGCGGCTGTCGCTGCCCTCGGTGACGCCGCCGCTTGCGCTGACGGGCGAGCAACTGATCGAGTGGGGCGGCGCGCAGCGCTGGCTGCGTACCGACATCGATGCGGCCACGATCCGTTCTGCTGCCAAGCAGGTAGGCGGCCATGCGAGCCTGTTCCGGGGCGGCGATAAGAGTGTCGGTGTATTTCCTCCGCTCGCACCGGCCGTGGCTGCGATCAACCGCAACCTGAAAAACTCATTTGATCCGTCCGGCATCTTTAATCCGGGCCGGATGTACAAAGAGTTCTGAGCATGCAAACCAATCTTGCCGATTTCATCAAGAACACCCGCGAAGGCGAAGAAGCCGATGCCATCCTGCGCAAGTGCGTGCATTGCGGTTTCTGCACCGCAACCTGCCCGACCTATCAGCTGCTCGGCGACGAACTCGACGGGCCGCGCGGGCGCATTTATCTGATCAAGCAGGTATTGGAAGGCAAGCAGGCGACCTACAAGACAATGACGCACCTGGATCGCTGCCTGACCTGCCGCAATTGCGAATCCACCTGTCCGTCCGGCGTGCAATATGGCCGCCTCGTCGATATTGGCCGCCATATCGTTGAAAAGCAAGTAAAGCGCCCGCTGTCCGAACGCATTACGCGTGCGGCGCTGAAGGAGGCGTTGCCGCGCAAATGGTTGTTTGCGCCGGCGATGAAGGCCGGGCAGCTGATGCGGCCGATGCTGCCAAAGGTATTGCAGAACAAGGTGCCGGCGAAGCAGGACGCGGGTGCCTGGCCTGTCACGCAACATGTGCGCAAGATGCTGCTGCTCGACGGCTGCGTACAGCCCTCAATGGCGCCCAACATCAATGCCGCAACCGCGCGCGTGCTGGACGAGCTCGGTGTGCAACTGGTGGTGGCGCCAAAGGCTGGTTGTTGCGGCGCGATCCGCTATCACATGAATGACCAGGATGGCGGGCTCAACGATATGCGCAACAACATCGACGCTTGGTGGCCTTATGTCGAAGCCGGCGCGGAGGCAATCGTGATGACGGCGTCGGGCTGCGGCGTGACCGTCAAGGATTACGGCCATCTGCTGGCACATGACGAGAAATATGCGGCCAAGGCAGAGCGCATTTCGGCCCTGACAAAAGACCTGAGCGAAATTCTGCCGGCATTCGAGGCGGAATTGCAGAGCAAGCTGGACGGAAAAATCAGCAAGCGTGTTGCTTGGCATCCGCCGTGCACGCTGCAGCACGGGCAGCAGATCCGCGGCAAGGTGGAAGGTTTGTTGCGCGCAGTCGGCGTTGATGTGCAATTGTGTGCCGACAGCCATCTATGCTGCGGTTCAGCCGGTACTTATTCGGTGCTGCAGCCGGAGTTGTCGTACAAATTACGCGATAACAAGCTGGCTAACCTGCAGGCAACCAATCCCGACATGATCGTGTCCGCGAATATCGGCTGCCAGACGCATTTGCAGTCCGGCACGGACATGCCGGTTAGTCATTGGATAGAGATGATTGATGCCGCTCTGAGCGGCAAGAGATGAGCCGACGCCAGGGTGTTTACTCGGCCAGCAGTTTTTCAATGTCGCGCATCAGTTCCTTCGGCTCGGTCTGCGGCGCATAGCGCTTGTACACCGAGCCATCCTTCTTCACCAGGAATTTTGTGAAATTCCATTTGATTGCTTCAGTACCCATTAGGCCGGGTGCTTCGCTTTTCAGATGCTTGAACAGCGGATGCGCGGCGTTGCCATTGACATCGATTTTGGCAAACAACGGAAACGTAACGCCGTAATTCTTTTCGCAGAATGCGCCAATCTCGTCGGCGGAACCCGGCTCCTGCTTGCCGAACTGGTTGCAAGGGAACCCCAGTACTTCGACGCCTTTGTCCCGGAACTGCTGGTATACCGCTTCCAGCCCCTTGTACTGCGGCGTAAATCCGCATTGGCTTGCGGTATTGACGATCAGCAGCACCTTGCCGCGATACCGGGCAAGGTCAACCGGAGCGCCGCTCAGGCTGTTAGGTTGGAAGCTATAGATGTCGTTCACACGATTCCCAAATGTTCGGTGCCTTTGCTCAGGTCGCGTCCCTGCGCATCCTTGCTGTTGAGCTTGATCGACAGGCGCAGGTCATTGACCGAGTCGGCGTTACGCAATGCGTCTTCGTAGGAAATCTTGCCTGCCTCGTACAAGTCGAATAATGCCTGGTCGAAAGTCTGCATGCCCAGCTCGCGCGATTTCTTCATGATTTCCTTGATTTCATGCACTTCGCCCTTGAAGATCAAATCGGAAATCAGCGGCGAATTCAGCATCACCTCGACTGCGGCACAACGGCCCTTGGTATCTTTCAGCGGAATCAGGCGCTGCGAAATCATCCCCTTGAGATTGAGTGACAAATCCATCAAAAGTTGCGCGCGCCGCTCTTCCGGGAAGAAGTTGATGATACGGTCCAGTGCCTGGTTGGCACTGTTGGCGTGCATGGTAGCCAGGCAAAGGTGGCCGGTTTCCGCAAACGACACCGCGTAATCCATCGTTTCGCGGTCGCGGATTTCGCCGATGAGAATCACGTCAGGTGCCTGGCGCAGCGTATTTTTCAGCGCGGCAAACCAGTCCTCGGTATCGACGCCGACTTCGCGCTGCGTAACGATGCAGTTCTTGTGCGGGTGCACATATTCGACCGGGTCTTCGATCGTAATGATGTGGCCGTAGCTGTTCTCGTTGCGATAGCCGACCATGCCGGCCAGCGTGGTGGATTTGCCGGAACCGGTTGCGCCGACCATGATCACCAGACCGCGCTTGGTCATTGCCACTTCCTTCAGCACTTCCGGCACGCCCAAGTCTTCCAGCGTCGGAATCGTCGTGGTGATGGTACGCAGCACCATGCCGACCTTGCCCTGTTGCACGAAGGCGGACACGCGAAAACGCCCCAGGCCACCGGGGCTGATCGCAAAGTTGGATTCCTTGGTCGCTTCGAATTCTGCCGCCTGCTTGTCGTTCATGATGGCGCGTGCCAGTTCGACGGTATGCGCTGGCAGCAGCGCCTGGTTCGATACCGGCGTCATCTTGCCGTCAATTTTGAAGGCGGGCGGGAAATCCGCCGTGATGAAAAGGTCCGAGCCGTTTTTGCTGAGCATTAGCCGCAGCAAATCGTGCATGAATTTCGTCGCCTGATCCCGTTCCATTGTCTTCCCTTCGTTTATCCTTGAATGCGGACTTGGCGTCCGGCTTGATTGGGCATTTTATCCGGGGAAGTTTTCCGGCGTTTTTGCTGCGGCACGTGCCGTAGCGGAAGAAATCACATTGCGGCGCACCAGGTCGGTCAGATTCTGGTCCAGTGTCTGCATGCCGATATTGCTGCCGGTCTGGATCGCAGAGTACATCTGCGCAATTTTCGCTTCGCGGATCAGGTTGCGGATAGCCGGGGTGCCGAGCATGATTTCATGCGCAGCAACGCGGCCGCTGCCGTCCTTGGTCTTGAGCAGTGTTTGCGAAATAACCGCCTGCAGCGACTCGGAGAGCATCGCGCGCACCATTTCCTTTTCTTCCGCCGGGAAGACGTCGACGATACGGTCGATGGTTTTTGCTGCCGACGAGGTATGCAGCGTGCCAAATACCAGGTGGCCGGTTTCCGCGGCAGTCAACGCGAGGCGGATGGTTTCAAGGTCGCGCAATTCGCCGACCAGGATCGCGTCCGGATCTTCACGCAGTGCCGAGCGCAGCGCGTTGTTGAACGACATAGTGTGCGGGCCGACTTCGCGCTGGTTGATCAGGCACTTCTTCGATTCATGCACGAATTCAATCGGATCTTCCACCGTCAGAATGTGTGCGTATTCCGTTTCATTCAGATGGTTGACCATTGCCGCCAGCGTGGTCGATTTACCCGAACCGGTCGGGCCGGTCACCAGCACAAGGCCGCGCGGCTTCAGCGCCAGGTCGGCAAAAATCTTCGGTGCATGCAGCTGTTCCAGCGTCAGCACTTTGGAAGGAATGGTACGCAGTACCGCAGCCGCACCCCGATCCTGATTGAATGCGTTGACACGAAAGCGCGCCAGTCCCGGGATGGCAAACGAAAAGTCGCACTCCAAAACTTCTTCATACGCCTTGCGCTGGCCGTCGTTCATGATGTCATAGATCATGCCGTGCACGTCGCGATGTTCCAGCGCCGGCAAATTGATGCGGCGTACATCGCCATGCACACGAATCATTGGCGGCAGGCCGGATGAGAGGTGCAAGTCGGACGCGTTGTTCTTTACGGCGAAGGCGAGAAGTTCGGAAATGTCCATTTATAATCCTTGGGCTGGCGAAAAAGACCAGCAGTGAGTGCAATACCGCTTAAGTGTTGCCTAAGATAAATTGATTATGTCCTTAATTTCTCTCAACTTGCAAGCCGTGCGGCAACGCATTGCAACGGAGTGTCGCAGGACGTCACGCGACCCGCAAGAAGTTACATTGCTTGCAGTTTCCAAGACGTTTGGCGCCGATGCGGTCATCGAGGCTGCCGACGCTGGCCAGCGCGCATTCGGTGAAAACTATCTGCAGGAAGCGCTGGACAAGATGGCGGCGATCCGCCTTGCGCGGCCGGATCTCTTGTTGGAATGGCATTTCATTGGCCCGATCCAGAGCAACAAGACGCGGCCGATTGCTGAACACTTCGACTGGGTGCATTCCGTCGATCGCGAAAAAATCGCACAACGACTGTCGGAGCAGCGGCCAGCGCATCTGCCGCCCCTGAATATTTGCCTGCAGGTGAATATCAGCGGCGAGCAGAGCAAGAGCGGCATTACGCCGGATGACCTTCCCGAACTGGCAAAGAAAGTGTCATTACTGCCGCGACTGAAACTGCGTGGCTTGATGGCGATACCGGAACCGACGGAGGATGCTGAGCAGCGCCATGTGCCGTTCCGGCAGATGCGTGAGTTATTAATCAAGCTGCAACAGCAGGGGTTGCAACTGGATACGCTGTCGATGGGCATGTCGGCGGATATGGATGCGGCGATCGACGAAGGCGCGACGATCGTCAGGATAGGAACCGCTATTTTTGGACATAGGGAATATGCAAAATAATTTGAAAATCGCTTTTATCGGTGGCGGCAACATGGCCACTGCCTTGATCGGCGGACTGGCAGGAAAACTCACTGCCGGCACCAATATTCATGTCGTCGACCCAAATCCGGAAGCATTGCAAAAACTGCAGCAGCAGTTCGGCGTCAGCACCGCATCGCAGATTGACGGCTCCCTTGCGCAAAGCGACGTCATTGTTCTGTCGGTCAAGCCGCAGCAGATGAAGGATGTGGTCACGCAACTGCAGCAGCATGTTGCCGCGCAATTGATCCTGTCGATTGCTGCCGGCATTCGCGCCGTCGATCTGTCCCGCTGGCTGAGCGGCCATTCCGCAATCGTGCGCACGATGCCCAACACGCCGGCGCTGATTGGCAAGGGCATTACCGGCATGGTGGCGATGACTGGTGTGTCAAAAGAGCAGCGCGACGTGGCCGATGCCATCATGCGTGCCGTTGGTGCAACCGTCTGGCTGGACGACGAGGCGCTGATCGATCCGGTCACTGCCGTGTCGGGTAGCGGTCCGGCATATGTGTTCTATTTTATTGAGGCGATGCAGCAGGCGGCGCAGGAAATGGGCTTGACTGCGGAGCAGGGCACACAACTTGCGATTGCAACCTTTACAGGCGCGGCGCAGCTGGCTGCGCAGTCGGTGGAGCCGGTGTCGCTGTTGCGGGAACGGGTAACATCCAAGGGCGGCACGACCTACGCTGCGTTAACCAGTATGGAAGCAAGCGGCGTCAAGGATGCGATCATCAAGGCGATGAAGGCGGCAGCGGCGCGCGGCAAGGAACTCGGCGAGGAGTTCGGGCGGGACTGATGAGCCGAAATTGACGCAGCGGCTGAGTTGATTACTTTGAATTCGTCAGCAGCCGCAATGCGGGTGAAACGAAACGCCAGAAGCGCAAGCCCATTGTCCCTAGACGAAGAAGCGATGACAGCCGGCGTGGCGTCAATGCCGCCAGCCCCAAGGGCAGGGCGGCGATCCATCCCGGGTGCTGGCGCAGGCGCTCCACGATGCGCAGGCCGATCTGAACCGACTCCAGCGTATGCGTCAACGAGCGCATCTGCGATACCAGCTCAGCGCGCTGCGCAGCGCTTTCGGCAATCAGCTGCTGCCGTTTCCAGGCGAGTAAGTCGGCACGCGTATTCATATTCAGGCTGGCGGTTGCAGCATCTCCGTGTCGCGGGATAGTTCCTGCATCGTATGGGAAAGCAGTTTCGGTTTCAGCCGATACTGCTGGCGCAATCGCAATCCGATCCATGTGCCGATGATGCCGAACAAAATAATCAGCGTCAGCAGTATGCCGACGCGATGCGTGTCCCAATACAGCAGTACAGCAAGAAAAACCGCCAGAACCGTCGCGATTCCAAGACAGAACATTGCAGCCATCGCCAGCAGAAGATAGGAAAAGTAACGCAGCGTTTCTTCTTCTACCTCGGTCGCAGCCAGGTCGATGCGCGTCTGAAAAATCGCGAGCAGATGGGCGGCCAGTCGTGCCGCCGATTCGGCAACCATCATGCTATGGCAACCCTTAGCGGCGACTGACCCAGATTCCCAGCACCAGGCCCGCAAGGGCGCCGATGCCAACCGACTGCCACGGATGCGACTGCACGTACTCGTCGGCAGTATCCAGCGCATCACGAGCTGTTGTGGCTACACTTTCTTCCAGCGAAGAAAAGCCGCTTCTCGCATTGCCGAACGTGGACTCCAATCGGGCGCGCGCCGACTGATAACCCTCGCCGGCTTGCTGGCGCGTGCCTCGCAAAAGGTTTTCTGCATCCCTGATCACCATCTTCAGGTCGGCGAGCAATCGCTCGCGGGTCTGGCCGCGCTGTCCGTTCGTTTCCATTTCGCATCTCCGTCCTGTTATTGGCACTCTTCGAGTGTAAGTAACAAGGGGATGGCGATTTTGTGCGGTGTCAAATACTCACTATCGCAGTGCGTAATCGAGAGCGATGCCGGCAAATATTGCAGCGCCAAGCCAGTTGTTGTGACGGAATGCCGCGAAGCAGCGCATGCGGTCGCGCTCGCGGATCAGGGTGTAGTGGTACAGCGCGCAGCCAGCTGCCACCAGCAATCCGGCGACGAACCAATGGCGCAAGCCGTATTCCCAACCGACGAGCAGAATCAGCGCAAAGGCAATCGCATAGCACAGCATGATGGCCATGACGTCGAAACGCCCGAAGGTGATGGCCGATGTCTTGATGCCGATTTTCAGGTCATCATCGCGGTCAACCATTGCATATTCCGTGTCGTAGGCAACTGCCCAGAAGATATTTGCAATCAGCAGCAGCCATGCGGCAGGTGGTACCGTGTTCTGTATCGCCGCAAACGCCATCGGAATGCCGAAGCCGAATGCGATACCAAGGTAGGCCTGCGGGATCGCAAAGAAGCGCTTGAAGTACGGATAGCTTGCTGCAATCAGCACCGCTGCGACCGACAGCTGCTTGGTCAGCGTGTTGAGCGGCAGGATGAGTGCAAACGACATCAGTGCCAGCACTGCTGCCACCATCACCGCTTCCCACGCGGCGATCCGGCCGCTGGTAAGCGGACGTTCGACCGTGCGCTTTACATGCAGGTCGAAATCACGATCGGCAAAATCGTTGATGGCGCAGCCGGCCGAGCGCATCAGGACAGTACCGAAGGTGAAGATCGCCACCAGCGTCCAGTCCGGATTGCCGTCTGAAGCAAGCCATAGCGCGGCCAGTGTCGGCCATAACAACAAGAGAGTGCCAATCGGTTTGTCGATCCGGATCAGGTGGGCATACAGGGCAAGACGATTCATGTAATTTTTGATTTGGTGAAAAGAAGGTCGATCAGCCTTCGGCTGTTTCTGCATCGCGCAGCATGGTTATGCCATGCAGGTCGCAGGACAGCACGGCCTGGCGTACCGCTTCGATCGCAGAACGGCGTGTAAAGCTCTTGCGCCATGCGATAACGACACGGCGCGAAGGCCCGGGTGGAGAAAACGGCACATAGCGCAGCATGCCGTCCTTTAGCTGCATATCGGGCACTGATGCACGCGGCAGCACTGTGATGCCGATGCCGGAAGCGACCATGTGGCGGATCGTTTCCAAAGAGGAGCCTTCAAAAGTGCGTGCAATGCCATCGCCGCTGGTGGAATAGCGCGACATTTCGGGGCAGACCTCCAGTACCTGATCGCGGAAGCAATGGCCGCTGCCGAGTAGCAGCATGGTTTCCGATTTCAGTTCTTCGGCATCGATCGATTGCCGCTCTGCCCACGCGTGATGTCTTGGCAGTGCAACGACGAATGGCTCATCGTACAAGGGCTGCACCATCAGGCCCTGGTCTGCGAAAGGCAGGGCCATGATGGCCGCATCCAGTTCGCCTTGTCGTAACAGCTCGATCAGGCGGGTGGTGAAATTTTCCTGCAGCACTAGCGGCATTTGCGGCACGCGCTCGATCATGGTTTTCACCAGCGGTGGCAGCAGATACGGTGCAATCGTGTAGATCACGCCCAGTCGCAAAGGGCCGGCCAGCGGATCCTTGTTTTGCGTCGCGATTTCCTTGATGGCAGCGGTTTGTTCGAGCACGCGCTCGGCTTGGGCCACGATTTGTGCGCCGAGCGGTGTCATCGAGATTTCGCTGCCACCGCGCTCGAAGATCACCACGCCAAGCTCGTCTTCCAGTTTTTTGATGGCCACTGACAAGGTCGGCTGCGCGACGAAGCAGGCTTCGGCGGCGTGGCCGAAGTGCTTTTCGCGGGCAACCGCGACGATATATTTGAGTTCAGTAAGAGTCATGGAGCACCGCTCGCTTGCAAATGAGCATTGAGGAAACCATTAAGACAGCGTGCTACGCATAGTATAAAGATATCGTGAGCCTGCGCGTCTTAAACTTTCAGAAACTCTTCCCGGCCGCCAAGCCAGCGTGCCAGATGCGCCTGCACCGTTGCAGGATCGTCGCGCAACAATATTTGCGCTACATTACGCGCTTTTTCCACCAGCCATTGATCCGTTTCCAAATCGGCAAAACGCAGCATGGCCTGGCCGGATTGGCGCGCACCAAGAAATTCGCCCGGCCCGCGGATTTCCAGGTCGCGCCGCGCGATCTCAAAGCCGTCGGTGGTTTCGCGCATGGTCATCAGACGCTGCTTCGCTGTCAGTCCTAGCGGGCTTTGGTACAGCAGCAGGCAGACGCTTGCTGCCGAACCACGTCCGACCCGGCCGCGCAACTGATGCAGTTGCGACAGGCCGAAACGTTCCGCATGCTCGATCACCATCAATGATGCGTTCGGCACATCGACGCCGACTTCGATGACGGTAGTGGCGACCAGCACATGAATCTCGCCCCGGTTGAAAGCGTCCATCACGAGCTGCTTTTCGGCCGGTTTCATGCGGCCATGCACCAGCCCCACCTGCAGGTCCGGCAGGGCCTGTGACAGCATCGCATGGGTGTCGGTCGCGGTCTGCAATTGCAGCGCCTCGGATTCCTCGATCAGCGGGCAAACCCAGTATGCCTGGCGACCTTCCAGCGCCGCCGCATGTACACGTCCGATCACTTCATCGCGCCGGTTCTGGTCGACAATTCGCGTGACAATCGGCGTGCGACCGGGCGGCAGCTCGTCAATCACCGATACTTCCAGGTCGGCATAGTAAGTCATCGCGAGCGTGCGCGGGATCGGGGTGGCCGACATCATCAGCTGGTGCGGCACATTGAGCGCATCCTGGCCCTTGTTGCGCAGTGCCAGCCGCTGGCCGACGCCGAACCGATGCTGTTCGTCGACGATCACCAGCCCAAGCTTGGCGAACTCGACACCTTCCTGAATCAGCGCATGTGTGCCGATCACGAGTTGCGCTTCGCCCGATTCCACCAGCGCCTGCGCGGCTTCCTTTTCTTTTTTCTTCAGGCTGCCGGTCATCCAAGCAACCTTCACGCCGAGCGGTTCCATCCATTGTGCAATCTTGCGGAAATGCTGTTCGGCCAGAATTTCAGTCGGCGCCATCAGCGCGGCCTGGAAACCACTGTCGATCGCCTGTGCCGCCGCCAGCGCTGCCACGACCGTCTTGCCGCTGCCGACGTCGCCTTGGAGCAGGCGTTGCATCGGAAACGATTCGCGCAAGTCAGCCCGAATCTCATCCAGCACACGCTGCTGCGCGCCGGTCAGGCGGAATGGCAGGATGTTCAGGAAGGCGTTGCTCAATTCACCGATCACCGGCAGGGCGGTGGCACCCTTTGAGCGGCGTGCTTCCTGCGCACGTTTAAGCGATAGCTGCTGCGCCAGCAGCTCATCGAATTTCATTCTTGTCCATGCCGGATGGGAGCGATCCATCAGTGCATCTTCGCTGACGTCCGGTGGGGGATTGTGTAGCAGCCTGACCGATGGCTCAAACGGCTGCAGTTTGAGAGAAGCCAGCAAGGCCGGCGACAAGGTGTCGCGCCAGTCGATGCGCGTCATCGCATTTGCGATCGCCTTGCGCAGGTAAGCCTGCGACAGGCCTTCGCCCGCTGGATAGACCGGCGTCAGGGCATTCGGCAAGGGGTCGCCTTCCTGTACGACCTTATAGGTCGGATGCACCATTTCGGCGCCGAAAAAGCCATGACGCACTTCGCCGCGCGCACGCACGCGCGTTCCTGCAGCCAGTTGCTTGACCTGGCTGCCATAGAAATTCAGGAAGCGCATTACCAGAGCGCCTGATTCGTCGCCAATGGTGACGATAAGTTGCCGGCGCGGACGATACTGAATCTCGCAATCGGTCACCACGCCTTCAACCTGCGCCGTGCTGCCGCCCATGAGGCTCGCCTCTCGGATAAATTGCACCTTTGTCTCATCCTCGTAACGCAGCGGCAGATGCAGGACCAGGTCCATGTCCGAACGCAGGCCGAGCCTTGCCAGCTTGTCCTGGCCGGTACTGGCTTTCTTCTTGGCGGGGGCGGCGGTCTTTTTCTTGGTCGCGGGCATCAGGCGGAGCGTAAAATAGCGGGTTTGATTATCTAAGCGGTGCATGCCATTGTACGAAATGCCGCATGCAATGGCTGCAATTTTGAGCGCTCTGCGCCATCACATCACCGCCTCAACCCATGTATTCGCTTTCCGATTTTGATTTCGACCTGCCGCAAGAACTGATTGCGCAATTGCCACTGCCGGAACGCAGCGCCTCCCGCCTGCTGCATTTGGATAACGACAAGCTCGTCGATCGCGCGTTCGCAGACATTGTCGATTTGCTCGCACCGGGGGATCTGCTGGTATTTAACGACACCCGCGTCCTGAAGGCCCGCTTTTTTGGCGTCAAGGCGACCGGCGGCAAGGTCGAGGTGCTGGTTGAGCGCGTGCTTGACAACCGCACCGTGCATGCGCAGGTACGCGCGTCGAAGTCGCCGCAGGCTGGCAGCACGATACGCCTGGCCGATGCTTTCGATGTCACCGTTGGCGATCGGGCCGGCGAGTTTTACACATTGCAGTTTCCCGCCGATGTGTTTGACCTGATCGAAGCGCACGGTCGTCTGCCATTGCCACCGTATATCGAGCATGCCGCAGACGACTTCGATGAAAAGCGTTACCAGACGGTCTACGCTAGGGAGCCCGGCGCTGTTGCAGCACCGACCGCCGGTTTGCATTTCGACCAGGCCCTGCTGGAACGCTTGCGGGCCAAGGGGCTGCGCTTTGCATTTGTCACGCTGCATGTCGGCGCCGGCACCTTTCAGCCGGTACGCATGGAGAATCTGGCCGAACACAAAATGCACAGCGAGTGGTACACGATTTCGCAGGATACGGTGGGCGCGGTGCGCGCCACGCGCGCGGCAGGGCGCGATGTGGTTGCGGTTGGCACCACCAGCCTGCGTGCATTGGAATCGGCTTCGCAGTCCGGCGAGCTGCGCGCCGGAAGCGCCGACACGGCGCTGTTCATCACGCCGGGCTATGTCTTCAAGACGGTTTCGCGACTGGTCACCAATTTCCACCTGCCGAAATCGACCTTGTTGATGCTGGTGTCTGCGTTTGCCGGTTATGACGAGATACGCGCCGCTTATACGCATGCGATTGAACACCGTTACCGTTTTTTCAGCTATGGCGACGCCATGCTTTTGACAAGAAAACCCTCATGCTGAACTTCAAACTCATCAAGACAGATGGCAAGGCGCGCCGCGGCCGCCTCACGCTCAATCATGGCGTGGTCGAAACGCCGATTTTCATGCCGGTCGGCACCTACGGCTCGGTAAAGGCAATGTCGCCGCTCGAACTGCACGAAATCGATGCGCAAATCATCCTCGGCAATACCTTCCACCTTTGGCTGCGGCCGAGACTGGATGTGATCGGCAAGTTCGACGGACTACATCGCTTCATGGGCTGGACCAAGCCTATCCTCACCGATTCTGGTGGCTTCCAGGTATTTTCACTGGGAGCGATGCGCAAGATCACGGAAGAGGGCGTCAAGTTCGCGTCGCCCATCAACGGCGACAAACTGTTCCTGTCGCCGGAAATTTCGATGCAGATACAGCGCGTGCTCAATTCCGACATCGTGATGCAGTTCGATGAATGCACACCGTATGAAATCGATGGACGCCCTGCGACCGAGCTGGAAGCAGCCACGTCAATGCGCATGTCCCTGCGCTGGGCGAAACGTTCGCGCGACGAGTTCCATCGGGGTGAAAACCCGAACGCGCTGTTTGGCATCGTGCAGGGTGGTATGTTCGAGCATCTGCGCGACGAGTCGCTGGCCGGATTGCAGGAAATTGATTTTGAAGGCATTGCCATCGGCGGCCTGTCGGTGGGCGAGCCGAAAGAGGAAATGATGCGCGTACTGCAGCATGTCGGTCCGCGTCTGCCGGCCGACAAGCCGCATTACCTTATGGGCGTGGGCACGCCGGAGGATCTAGTCGCAGGTGTGGCCAATGGTATCGACATGTTCGACTGCGTGATGCCGACGCGAAATGCGCGTAACGGCTGGATATTTACCCGTTTCGGGGATATCAAAATCAAGAATTCACGCTACAAGGACGATGAGAAGCCGCTCGATGAAAGCTGCGAATGCTATGCATGCCGCAATTTCTCCCGTGCCTACCTTTATCACCTGCATCGTGCCGGCGAAATCCTGGGTGCGCGGCTGAATACCATCCACAATCTGCACTATTACCTGCAACTGATGCGCGAGATGCGTGCCGCAATCGACGCCGACCGTTTTCAGGCATTCGTCGTGCAATTCCATGCCGACCGAGCGCGTGGCATATAAAAGAAGAACTGCGGGAAAACTGCGGTTTTCCGGTACAAATTGTCCCTATTCAACATTGCCAAGAAACCCGGCGACGAATGCTAGAATGCCGGGTTAATCAACATAACAACCTGGAGTAAAACGTGTTCATTTCCAACGCCTATGCACAAACCGCAGCCGGCGCCGATGGCGGCCTGATGAGCTTTTTGCCGATCATCCTGATGTTCGTAGTGCTGTACTTCCTGATGATTCGCCCGCAGATGAAACGTCAGAAAGAGCAGAAAGCCATGATGGAAGCACTGGCCAAAGGCGACGAAGTCGTAACGGCCGGCGGCATTCTCGGCAAGGTTATCAAGGTCACCGACGCCTACGTCACTCTGGAAATTGCTGACGGCACTGAAGTTACGCTGCAAAAAGTCGCCGTCACCACCTTGTTGCCAAAGGGCACTATCAAGTCGCTGTAAAAGGAATGGCGTGTGCCGGGCTTTTCCGGCACCTTCATCCAGCGCGCCGCGAACTCTCAATATTGATGGTGGAACCATATGAATCGCTATCCCCTCTGGAAATACATACTGATCGCCTTCGCGCTCGTATTCGGCGTGCTGTACACGGTGCCGAACTTCTTCGGTGAATCGCCGGCGGTACAGATCAGCAGTGCAAAGGCGACCGTTAAAGTCGATCCGTCCACGCTCACGCGCGTTGAACAAGTGCTTGCCAAGGGTGAAATGCAACCGGACGGGATGTTTTACGACATCAACGGCACGCAAGGCTCGGTACGCGCCCGCTTTCACGATACCGATGCCCAGTTCAAGGCAAAGGCACTGCTCGAAAAAGAGCTGAATACCGATCCGAACGATCCAACCTACATCGTTGCCTTCAACCTGCTTCCCAATACGCCGCAATGGCTGCAAAGCCTGCATGCGATGCCGATGTACCTCGGCCTCGACTTGCGCGGCGGCGTGCATTTCCTGATGCAGGTCGATACAAAGGCGGTATTGAACAAGCGCCTGCAAGGCTTGCAGGCGAGCGTGCGCAGCATCCTGCGCGACAAGAACGTGCGCCATGCCGGTATCAGCCGCGCCGGCGACGCAATCGAAATCCGGTTCCGCGATGTCGAAACGCGGGGAAATGCGAAAGAAGCTCTTTCATCGCAACTGTCGGAGCTGGTTCTGACGGAAGCCGCTGACGGCGCCGATCTCAAGCTGGTCGCCAACTTCCGTCCCGAGGCGCTGAAGCGCACCGTGGAAGAGGCGGTACAGCAGAACATCAGCACGCTGTCCAAGCGCGTCAATGAACTCGGCGTGGCCGAGCCGATCATTCAGCGCCAGGGCGCCGACCGCATCGTGGTGCAGTTGCCAGGCGTGCAGGACGTGTCTCGTGCCAAGGACATTATCGGCCGCACTGCAACGCTGGAAGTGCGCATGGTTGATGAATCCGTGATGCGGGGTAGCGAAGAAACGGCGGCGATCCCCTTCGGCTCCGAATTGTTCAGGGTTGGCAAGGGCGCGCCGGTTGTACTGTTCAAGGATCCGATCATCACCGGCGACTATATTTCCAGCGCCAGCGCCAGCTTCGACCAGAACCAGCAGCCGTCTGTCAGCATCGACCTGAACGGCGATGGCGGCCGGCGTATGCGTGAAGCGACGCGCGACAAGATCGGCAAGGCGATGGCGATCGTGCTGTTCGAAAAGAACAAGGGGGAAGTCCTGACCGTGGCGACTATTCGCGATGAATTGGGCTCCCGTTTCCAGATCACCGGCATGGGCTCGTCCGAGGCCGCCAATGACCTGGCCTTGCTGTTGCGCGCCGGCTCGCTCGCGGCACCAATGGAAATCATCGAGGAACGCACCATCGGACCGCAGCTGGGTGCCGAAAATATTCATAAGGGCTTCAATTCGACGCTGTACGGCTTCGCCGCAATCGCGGTCTTCATGATCATCTATTACCATTTGTTCGGTTTCTTCAGCGTGTTCGCACTCGCGATCAACCTGATGTTGCTGATCGCGCTGCTGTCGTTGATGCAGGCGACGCTGACCTTGCCCGGCATGGCGGCGATTGCGTTCACGCTCGGCATGGCGATTGACGCCAACGTACTGATCAACGAGCGAATACGCGAAGAGCTACGCGCGGGCAATACGCCGCAAGCAGCGATTGCTGCGGGCTTTGACCGCGCATGGGCAACCATTCTCGACTCCAACGTCACCACGATGATTGCTGGCCTTGCGCTGCTGATCTTCGGTTCGGGCGCGATCCGGGGCTTTGCTGTGGTGCATTGCCTTGGCATCCTGACCTCGATTTTCTCGGCGGTGTTCGTGTCGCGCGGCGTTGCCAACCTGTGGTACGGACGCAAGAAGAAACTGGCCAGCGTATCAATCGGTCAGGTATGGAAGCCGAACGCCTGAGTGGTTTGTTGAATAAAGCACTTTGGGCGGCAACTAAAGTCCGCCCGAATCTGCGATAGAAAGGAATGTAATGGAGTTATTCCGCATCAAGAAGGATATTCCCTTCATGCGCCACGCGTTGATCTTCAACGTGATCTCGGCACTGACGTTCGTGGCTGCAGTCTTTTTCCTTTTTCACAAGGGCCTGCATTTGTCGATCGAATTCACGGGCGGCACGGTGATTGAGGTTACCTACTCAAAGCCGGCCGACCTGGAGGGCATCCGTAAGAGCATCGAAGGACTTGGCTACACCGATACCCAGGTGCAGAGCTTCGGTACCGCGCAGGATGTGATGATCCGCCTTCCCGCCCGCAAGGATGTTAGCTCGGCGCAGCAAAGCGAAAAAGTGATGTCAGCACTGAAGGCGCAGGACGATGCGGTGACACTCAAGCGCGTGGAGTTTGTTGGCCCGCAAGTGGGCGATGAGCTTGCGCACGATGGCCTGATGGCACTCGGCATGGTTATCATCGGCATCGTGATTTACCTGGCATTCCGTTTCGAATGGAAGTTTGCGGTAGCTGCCATCATCGCGAACCTGCATGACGTGATCATCATTCTTGGTTTCTTTGCATTCTTCCAGTGGGAATTTTCGCTGACCGTGCTGGCAGCAGTGCTGGCAATTCTCGGTTATTCCGTGAATGAATCCGTGGTTATTTTCGACCGGGTTCGTGAGACTTTCCGTGATCGTCGTTTCGGCAAACTGGATACAGCGGAAGTGATGAACCATGCGATCACCAGCACGATTTCCCGCACCATCATCACTCACGGATCGACCCAGATGATGGTGTTGTCGATGCTGTTGTTCGGCGGCGCAACACTGCATTATTTCGCCATTGCGCTGACGATCGGCATTCTGTTCGGTATTTACTCTTCGGTGTTTGTTGCCGCTGCAGTCGCAATGTGGTTGGGCGTCAAGCGTGAAGACCTGATCAAGCCCGTGAAAGAGAAGGACGAAACGGACGGCGCGGTTGTGTAACCGAGACTGCACATAATAAAAAGGCCAGCTTCACGCTGGCCTTTTTCATGGCGGTTACTGCTTCGGATTGCGTATCGGCAGACCGGCTGGATCAGATAGCGCGTGCCAGTTGCGCCGCACGGCCGATGTAGTTGGCGGGGGTCATCGCTAGCAGATGGTCTTTTGCGGCTTGTGGAATCGCCAGGCCGGTGATGAAGTCGCGCAACGCTTCCTTCGAAATGCCTTTGCCTCTGGTCAGCTCCTTAAGCTGCTCGTACGGATTTTCGATGCCGTACCGACGCATGACCGTTTGTACCGGTTCGGCCAGCACTTCCCAGGTGGCGTCCAGATCTTCCGCCAGGCGTGCCGGATTGACTTCCAGCTTATTGAGGCCGCGCAGACAGCTATCATAGGCAAGCACCGTATAACCGAAGCCGACGCCGATGTTGCGCAACACGGTCGAATCGGTCAGGTCGCGCTGCCAGCGTGAGACCGGCAGTTTTTCCGACAGATGTTTTAGCACCGCATTGGCCAGGCCGAGATTGCCTTCGGAATTTTCGAAGTCGATCGGATTGACCTTGTGCGGCATGGTGGACGAGCCGATTTCCCCGACTTTGGTGCGCTGCTTGAAATAACCGAGCGAGATATAACCCCAGATATCCCGGTTCAGGTCGAGCAGGATGGTGTTAACGCGTGCCACTGCGTCGAACAGTTCAGCCATGTAGTCGTGTGGCTCGATCTGGATTGTGTAGGGATTGAAAACGAGGCCGAGGCGCTGCTCGATCACGTTCTTTGAAAAAGTCTCCCAGTCGAAATCGGGATAGGCGGACAGATGTGCATTGTAGTTGCCGACTGCACCATTCATTTTTCCCAGGATTTCGACGCCAGCAATGCGCTGCTGAGCGCGCTTAAGGCGTGCGACTACGTTCGCAATCTCTTTGCCGAGAGTGGTCGGGCTGGCTGGCTGGCCGTGGGTGCGCGACATCATCGGTAGCTCGGCATTGTCGTGCGCGATCTCCGTCAGCTTGGCGATCAAACCTTGCAGCGCCGGCAGCAGCACGGTGTCGCGTGCGGACTTCAGCATCATCCCGTGCGAGGTGTTGTTGATGTCTTCGGAGGTGCAGGCAAAGTGGATGAATTCGGAGGCCGCAACCAGTTCCGGCACATCCTTGACCTTTTCTTTCAGCCAGTACTCGACCGCTTTCACGTCATGATTGGTGACGGCTTCAATTGCCTTGATGCGTTCGGCATCGGCTTCGCTGAAATCGTTGGCGAGTTTGTCCAGTATTGCGGTGGCTGCGGCGGAGAACGGCTTGATTTCCGCGAAACCGGCATTTGCCAGTGCCTGCAGCCAGGAAATCTCTACTTTCACGCGGTGATGCATGAAACCAGCCTCCGACAGGATCGGACGCAGTTTGTCGGTTTTGGCGGCGTAGCGGCCATCTAACGGGGAAAGGGCGGAAAGGGTGGAATGCGACATGATTAGAAAACGGTGAAGTAATTAAAAATGCGGGGAGAAACCGGAAAACCAGCGTAAAACCGGCAGAATCCGTCATTTTACCATCGCGAACACGACCGAAATAATGGGCAAGCATGGCAGCGGAAGGCGCTGCGGCATCCATGTCGTGCGCTTGCTCAATGTTATAATCGCTGCCTGTTCCTACCATACGCATCTATGAAGCTCATCGGTTCACTTACCAGCCCTTATGTCCGTAAAGTCCGCGTCGTCATGGCGGAAAAGAAGCTCGATTACGAGCTGGTTCTGGAGAATGTCTGGGCAGCGGAAACCAAGATCCAGGAGTCGAATCCGCTCGGTCAAGTGCCCTGCCTGATCATGGAAGACGGCGGTGCGATGTTCGATTCGCGCGTGATCGTCGAATACCTCGATACACTGACCCCGGTTGGCAAATTGATTCCTCCCAACGGACGCGAACGCGCTGAAGTCAAATGCTGGGAAGCGCTTGCTGACGGCGTGCTCGATGCGGGCGTGCTGGTGCGTCTGGAGCGCACCCTGCGCCCGGAGTCGCAGCAAAGTCCGGAATGGATCAAGCGTCAGCAAGATAAAGTGAATGCCGGCCTGAAAGCCATGTCCACCGGCCTGAAAGAAACGCCATTTTGTGCCGGCAATCATTACACGCTTGCCGATGTTGCCGTTGGCTGCGCCCTAGGCTGGTTGTCGTTCCGTTTTCCGGAAATCGACTGGCGCGGCGACTACCCGAATCTCGCCAAGCTGTTTGATAAGCTCTCGGAGCGCCCGTCCTTCAAGGACACGATACCGCAGTAAGGCTATCGGCGTAACGCAACCAACCTGCGGTAATGGAGCACAAGGCAGTCGCTGATCCGGCTGCCTTTTTATTTTGAGCGAATGCGCTGAGCGCTATTCGCTCATTTGCGCCTGCAAATAATTTTCCACACCGATCTTGCCGATAAGTTCGCGCTGCGTCTCCAGCCATTCGATATGCTCTTCAGTGTCGTCCAGAATATCCTGCAGAATCTGGCGCGACACATAATCGTTGGTCTGTTCGCATGCGGCAATGCCATCCTTGAGCGTCTGCTGCGCACCCAATTCAAGCTTCAGGTCGCATTCCAGCATTTCCGGGGTTGATTCGCCGATCAGCAGTTTGTTCAGTGCTTGCAGATTCGGTAAGCCATCCAGCATCAGAATGCGGTTAATCAGCTTGTCCGCATGCTTCATTTCTTCGATTGATTCTTCGTATTCCTTTTTTCCGATTTTCTCCAGACCCCAATGCTTGTACATCCGGGCGTGCAGGAAATACTGGTTCACTGCAGTCAATTCATTGGTGAGCTGCGCATTGAGCAACTTGATGATATTCGGATCACCTTTCATGGATGCCTGCCTTTAGAAGGGGGTGAAACAACGATCCGACCAGCCGCTAGTTCACGGCGGCCAGCACCTGAATGGACATCATAGTTCAGTATGCGGCGTTCTTCTTTGCGCTCACCGCAGGGGATTGACGGTAATCATTCAGGTGAACGCAAAGGCGGCTGCGTTATGGCAAGAATCAAAGAGAAGAAAGGAAGGCGGCGGAGCCGGGCTCGCTACCTTTGTTTTGTGTGCAGGGGGATTATGCGGCTATCGCGGTCTGGAATATTCCGGGTTGTTCATCACGCACGCCAACTTCCAAGCATTCGCGCAATATGGTTTTTGCACACGAATTGCATTTGCCGCAACAGGTGCCGACGCTCAATTGTTCCCGCAGCTGCGGCATCGAGGTTGCGCCCGAATCCACAGCCCGGCGGATACTTGTTTCGGAAACGTTATGGCAAACACAGATGATCATGAAAGTACCTTGCGATTGTGTATCTGAATTACTGAAAATTTACTTGGCGCGGCCAAACAACAGAAACCGGTTGCGTTTTTCCGTTGTTTGAATCGCATGTTCGACAACATTGGCCCATTGCTCCGACAATTGCCGGCAGGTCGCGCGAAGGACCGGTGCCAAATCCGGCAATTCGGCCAGTGCCTTCAGATGCCGTTCAATCACCGAAGCCAGCTTCGTGCAGCTTTGCCTTTCCCCGCTGTTTGCCGTGTAGTGCGACATCAGGTGCAGCACAGCGGAAACCAGTAATTCGGGGTGCGCGCTGGTGCTGGTCGATTCATAAAATGCGGAATTCATTGTTTCGGATGCCATCTCACATTCCTTTCTCGATATCGTTTGCTGGCTACCGTACATGTCGGGATTGCGGCTGGCTGGCTGAGTGTTTGATTAAAACGACATTTCAAAAAACCAGATGGGGCAGTTGTTTTACGTATTCATCATGCGGTCAGAATCAGCTTGTTAAGCTGCGTCAATCGTAATCGGTAGATCCGGCCCTGATGGTCGATCTCCACTTCTCGCTGTTGCCGTAATAAGTCCTCACTCCTTATCCGCATCGCCGATTTGGGTGCCGCCCCGGAATCCTGGCCGGCTTGCATGTTAGCGGCGGGAGCGGCCTGTCGCGCAACGTGGGTCATATATAGTCCTTTTGTTAATGAGAATCATTCTCATTAAGATTATTATCGATCCAAAGACGGATTGCAAGGCTTTTCGAAAGAGATGTTTTCAGCTGGGCTTTGCGCAGTGAGGTCGAGGTGATTTGCTTGTTGAACAGGGCGGCGCAACACCATGCCGCGGGCAAAGTGTTTGGCGCCGGCGGCACAGTCAACGTGAAAGAGCCCTCAATATTGAAAGCGGGTATGGGCCCCCATGCTTTTCAGGGCGTTTTGATCGGGGAGAGAGTTCTGAGGTGGGGGGAATTGCGCAGGACAGTGCGCAATTTTGATGTTTGCCTAATGCTGTGTTTGCAAAGACAGGACTAAAGAAGTTGGGCAATATGCCGCTGTAACGCCTGCTGTCTTAGAGAAGTAATTACTCGGAGTTTGTCGATGCGCGTACGTCGGCACTATGAATAATGCCGCCCCCCAGGCAGACCTCGCCGTCGTAAAGCACTGCGGACTGGCCGGGCGTTACCGCCCATTGCGAGTCGGTGAAGGTCAGGCTGAAACGATCTGCGTCCGTACTCGATAGAACGCAAGTCACATCGGCTTGCCGGTATCGGGTCTTTGCCGATAAATCTCGAGCAGAGGGCGGTTGGCCTGCAATCCAACTGGCCTGATCCGCCGTCAAGGACATTGAAAGCAGCCACGGATGGTCATGGCCTTGGACGACATACAGCGAATTGTTTTCGATATCTTTCTTCGCAACATACCAGGCATCGCTGCTTCCCTCGGCATTTTGATAAGACTTCATGCCGCCCAGACCGATGCCCTTGCGCTGCCCCAGGGTGTAGAAACTCAAGCCGACATGCTGGCCAACCACAGAGCCATCCGGCGTTTTCATCGGTCCAGGCTTATAGGACAAATAGCGGTTCAAGAACTCGCGGAACGGGCGTTCGCCGATAAAGCAGATACCGGTCGAGTCTTTTTTCTTTGCGTTCGGCAAGCCGATTTTTTCGGCGATCTTGCGTACTTCCGTTTTCGGAATTTCTCCCAGCGGAAAAAGAGTCTTTGACAGCTGCGCCTGATTCAGGCGATGCAGGAAGTAACTCTGGTCCTTGCTCGCGTCGAGCGCCTTCAGCAGCTGGAAACTGCCGGCCTCGGGGCCGGTTTCGACCTTGTGCACGCGCGCGTAATGGCCGGTTGCGATCAGATCGGCGCCGAGTTTCATCGCATGGTCAAGAAATGCCTTGAACTTGATTTCGGCATTGCACAGCACATCCGGGTTCGGCGTGCGCCCGGCCTGGTATTCGCGCAGGAATTCGGCGAACACCCGGTCCTTGTATTCGGCGGCAAAGTTGACTGCCTCGATATCGACGCCGACCACGTCGGCAACGCTGGCCGCATCAATCCAGTCCTGGCGTGATGAGCAATATTCGGAATTGTCATCGTCTTCCCAGTTTTTCATGAACAGGCCGATCACTTCATAGCCTTGTTCCTTGAGCAGCCAGGCGGAAACCGAAGAGTCGACTCCGCCCGACATGCCGATGACAACGCGCTTCTTAGCCATTGAAGACTCCGATGGCGCTTGGATGCGTATAAATCAGGGATAAAGGCGCTCTCTTGCCGCCAAGATAATCATCGACGCAGCGCAGAACCAGTGGGCTGCGGTGTTTTTCCTGGCATTCGAGCAATTCGTCGCGTGTCATCCAAACCGTGCGTAAGATCCCGTAGTCGAGCGGGCGGTCGTGCGCAGCACCGAGATCGCCAGAAAAGGCAAAACGTAGATAAGTGACTTCCTGGCCGGTACGAGAAGATATGTAGCGTGACATATACATGCCGACCAAAGAGGTAGGCGAAAAGTCATGCGCCGCTTCCTCCAGCGTCTCACGCGTCACTGCTTCGAGCAGCGATTCGTTCGGGTCAAGATGGCCGGCAGGCTGGTTGAAGCGAATACCGTCACTGGTCTCTTCCTCTACCAATAGAAATTGGCCGTCACGTTCAATGATCGCTGCGACCGTTACAGATGGTTTCCAAACTTCAGACATAGTATTCCTTGAAGACGGGGCATTTTACCGCGCAGAGTGGCGTCCTGCCCGGTAGGTGCCGCTTACCGATCGATTCTTTTTATGAAGAGGGGAAGACGAATGATCGGCTGTGGAATATTGTTTTTTTTGATGCCGCGCAATTTTTTGTGGTGCCTTGATTAAGCAAACTGGGAAGAACGCTATATTCCTTCACCGCATATTTTCATTAATTCCCGAACGATAACTGTTGAGTTGGGCGCGCCATTAACTAGAACTAGAGGGTAGTCTCGTAAATAAAAAGAGCGGTTGTTCTAATTTTTGGTTTCCGTGTAAGATCGGCGTAAGAATTTCCTTGGTAAAAAATTTTATTAAACGTAATGCGCTGGTAATCGGACGGCAGGTAAAGCCTTTCCCGAACAAGGACGCTTAACGTATAGTTGTGTCGCCATTGCAAAACATTGGCGACATTTAGTTTTATTAGGAGAAGAAATGCAACGCATCATGCTTCGCTCGAAGATTCATCGAGTGGCGGTCACGCAGGCAGACCTGCACTACGAGGGTTCGTGCGGAATTGACGAAAATTTGCTGGAAGCAGCAAATATCAAGGAATTCGAAAAGATCGAGCTTTACAACATTAATAACGGTGAGCGTTTTTCGACTTACGCCATCAAGGGCAAGCGCGGCAGCGGCGAAATTTCGCTGAATGGCGCAGCCGCACGTCGGGCGCATCTGGGTGATTTGCTGATTATCTGTACCTATGCACCGATGAGCGAGGCCGAGGCAGAAACCTACGTGCCGAAAATTGTGTTCGTAGATGAGAAAAACCAGATGACCGGTTTGAAGAAGTAATCTTTCATGGGCGGAGCCATTCCGCCCATTTCAAGTAGCAAGCAGGGATAGGCGGCGTTTCTGGGCCGATAAATTCATATAACTACAAGGGGGAAAAGTATGCCTCTAACAATTGGAGTACCACGCGAGATTTTTCCGCAAGAAAAGCGAGTAGCGACCGTTCCTGAGGTCGTGGAAAAGCTTATCAAGCTGGGGTTTTCGGTAGTGGTGGAATCCGGCGCAGGAGATGCGGCCAATTTCAGTGACGACACCTATCGTGCGGCTGGCGCGCAAATTATCGATGGCGCGGCCAAGCTTTGGGCGTCGTCCGACATCGTGTTCAAGGTGCGCCCGCCGAGCCCCGAAGAAGTCGGCTTGATGCGCGAAGGCGGCACGCTGATTTCCTTCATCTGGCCGGCGCAGAACCCAGAACTGATGCAACAGTTGGCGGCGAAGAAGGCGACCGTTCTGGCTATCGACTCGCTGCCGCGCACCTTGAGCCGCGCCCAGAAAATGGACGCATTGACTTCCATGGCCGGCGTTGCCGGCTATCGCGCCGTCATTGAGGCTGCCAACGCCTTCGGCCGATTCTTCAACGGCCAGATGACGGCAGCCGGCAAGATCCCGCCGGCCAAGGTTTTCATTGCCGGCGCAGGCGTGGCCGGTCTGGCGGCAATCGGTACCGCCGCAAGCCTGGGCGCCATCGTGCGCGCCAATGACACGCGGGCCGAAGTGGCCGACCAGGTCGTGTCGCTGGGCGGCGAATTCGTCAAGGTTGATTACGAGGAAGAAGGTTCCGGCGGCGGCGGCTACGCAAAAGTGATGAGCGAGGGCTTCCAGCAGGCACAGCGCGAGATGTACGCCAAGCAGGCTAAGGAGGTGGACATCATCATCACTACCGCCTTGATCCCCGGCAAACCTGCGCCCAAGCTGATTACCGCAGAGATGGTGAAGAGCATGAAGCCGGGCAGCGTCATCGTCGACATGGCGGCCGAGCAGGGCGGCAACTGCGAACTGACCGAACCAGGCCAAGTGGTAGTGAAGCACGGCGTGACCATCGTGGGCTACACCGATCTTGTCAGCCGCCTGTCGAAGCAATCGTCAACTCTGTATTCGAACAACCTGCTGCGCTTGACCGAGGAGCTGTGCAAGACCAAGGACGGCGTCATCAACGTCAACATGGAAGACGACGCCATTCGTGGCCTGACCGTGATCAAGGGCGGTGAGGTCACATGGCCGCCGCCGGCGCCCAAGCTGCCGGCGGCAGCCAAGCCCGCTGCCAAGCCGGCGGTAGCAGCGCCGCCCAAGGCGCATGGGCACGGCGCACCGAGCGAGCCGGCTTCCGGCACGCGCATCGCGATCCTGTTCGGGGTGGCGGCAGCGCTGTTCTGGTTCATTGGCGCCTATGCGCCGGCGGCCTTCCTCGGGCACTTAACCGTCTTCGTACTGGCTTGCTTCGTTGGCTACATGGTGGTGTGGAATGTCACGCCGTCGCTGCATACGCCGCTGATGAGCGTGACCAACGCGATTTCCAGCATCATCGCGATCGGTGCGCTGGTGCAGATCGCGCCGCCGGTGCCGGAAGGGATTGACCGTCCGGCAGACTGGATCCGCTGGCTGGCGATGATCGGTATCGTACTCACCTCGATCAACATGTTCGGCGGCTTCGCCGTGACGCGCCGCATGCTGGCAATGTTCCGCAAATAATAATAGGGAGGCGAAAAAATGTCTGAAAGTCTTACAACCGTCGCTTACCTAGGCGCGACCATCCTCTTCATCCTCAGCCTCGGCGGGCTGTCCAACCCGGAAACCGCCCGACGCGGCAATTTGTACGGCATGATTGGCATGGCCATCGCGGTGCTCGCGACCGTCTTCGGCCAGCATGTCACCTCGTCCGGCATCTCGTGGATCATCGCTGCGATGGTGGTTGGCGCGGCGATCGGCCTGTATGCGGCGCGTACCGTGCAGATGACGCAGATGCCGGAACTGGTCGCGTTGATGCACAGCCTGGTAGGCCTCGCGGCCACGCTGGTAGGCTATGCCAGCTACATCGATCCGGCCGCGTCGGCGCATTTTAGCGGCGCGGAAAAAATGATCCACGAGGTCGAGATCTATATCGGCATCCTGATCGGCGCGATTACTTTCTCCGGTTCGATCATCGCGTTCGGCAAGCTGTCCGGCCGCATCGGCGGCAAGCCGCTGTTGCTTCCTGGGCGCCACTTGCTTAATCTGGCCGGCCTGCTGCTGGTGATTTATTTCGGCGCACAATTCCTGCGTGCCGGATCGATCAATGAAGGCATGACGCCGCTGATCGTGATGACGGTGATTGCTCTGCTGTTCGGCATCCACATGGTGATGGCAATCGGCGGCGCAGACATGCCGGTGGTGGTGTCGATGCTCAACAGCTATTCCGGCTGGGCGGCGGCGGCAACCGGCTTCATGCTGTCGAACGACCTGCTGATTGTCACTGGCGCGCTGGTCGGCTCCAGCGGTGCGATCCTGTCCTACATCATGTGCCGTGCGATGAACCGCAACTTCATCAGCGTGATTGCCGGCGGCTTCGGCTCGGAAGGTGCCAAGCCGGCTGCGGCAGGCGGCGGCGAGCAGCCTGCCGGTGAAGTGGTCCCGGTCAATGCTCTGGAAACTAGCGAACTGCTGCGTGAAGCGAAGAACGTGATTATCGTTCCCGGCTACGGCATGGCGGTGGCGCAGGCGCAGCACACGGTGTACGAAATCACCAAGCATCTGCGCGAAAAGGGCGTCAATGTACGCTTCGGCATTCACCCGGTCGCCGGCCGCATGCCGGGGCATATGAACGTGCTGCTGGCCGAGGCGAAGGTGCCCTACGATATCGTGATGGAGATGGACGAGATCAACGGTGACTTTGGCCAAGCCGATGTGGCGATGGTGATCGGCGCGAACGACATCGTCAACCCGGCAGCGCAGGAAGATCCGGGCAGCCCGATCGCTGGCATGCCGGTGCTGGAAGTCTGGAAAGCCAAGACGTCGATCGTCATGAAGCGCAGCATGGCATCCGGTTATGCGGGCGTTGACAATCCCTTGTTCTACAAGGACAACAACCGCATGCTGTTTGGCGATGCAAAGAAGATGCTCGACGAAGTGCTGGTCGCATTGAAAGCCGCCTGACCAGCGATCATGGAAAAACGAAAAAGCCGCGCTTGCGCGGCTTTTTTATTAGCGCCTGCCGAACATCATTTGCTCGGCAAGCAGGCGCTTGGCCGGCTTGAGCGCGTCGATCAGCGCAAGCGAAAACCCGAGGGCGTTCTGTGACAAGGCGCCGTCAGGCGCGCTGGCGAAGATGCGTGCCATCATGTCGGTCAGCGCCACGGTAGTGCCGCGATCCGCACGCCGGGCTTGTGCAAAGCGCAGCAGCATATCCGGTGTTGCGTCCCGCGCCAGAAGACGGGCAAGAACCGCGGCATCGCGCAAACCCAGATTCAGCCCTTGGCCACCAACAGGATGCAAAGTTTGGGCTGCATTGCCTATGGCAACAGTCCTTGCAGTCATGGCCGCGTGCGCGTTCAAACCGAGAGGGTACGCGGTACGTGGCGTAATGCCGGTAAAACGTCCAAGACGGGAACCGAATACGCGTTCCAGTTCGGCGAGAAATCGGTTATCGGGCAGTGCCAGCAGCTGCGCTGCTGTTGCGGGGCGTGCGCACCAGACCAACGAATAGCCGTCGTCTTGCGGCAGCAACGCCAGAGGACCTTCTTCCGTGAAACGCTCGAATGCGCAATGGGCAATCGGGGCGCTGGCAGTAACCTGCGCAATGATCGCTGTCTGATCATAGTCGCGGCGCTTTGTCCGTGCATTCTGCTCGGAAAACACGCCGCCTTCAGCCTGCACCATAATTCGGGTGGTAAGGGTTTTGCCATCGCCAAAGTGCAGTTCCACCATATCTTCGCGCTCCGTCGACGATATGACCTGTGCCGGGCGTAGGGTTACTACATCTGTTCTTGTGGTGGCTGCAGCCATGGCCATCACCAGCGTGCCGTAGCGCGCGACATAACCGAGCGCAGGGAGGTGGTATTCGCTGCGATCGATCAGGGTGCGCCCAAAATGGCCCCGGCGTGATACATGGATCCGATGGATCGGGTCTGCGGCAACCGGCCAGGTGCCCGCTTCTTCCAGAATCTGGGTGCTGCCGTAGGAGAGAGCAATTGAGCGCGGGTCGCCGGACACCTGTTGCAGGGCCTTGGCGTCGATTAATGCGATGCGCCTTGCCGGTGCGCCGCGCTTGACCAGAAGCAGTGCCAGAGCCAGCCCCACCGGTCCAGCGCCGCAAATCGCAATGTCGAAATCGGTTGTTGCCATCGCTTGATGCTCAGTGCTTCATGATGGCTTCAATATCGGCGACCGATTTCGGTGCTGCTTCGGTAATGATCTCGCAGCCATTCTCAGTCACCACCGCATCGTCTTCGATGCGGATGCCGATATTCCAGAATTGTTCCGGCACACCAGGCTCAGGGCGAACGTAGATTCCCGGTTCAATGGTAAGTACCATGCCGGGCTGCAGCGTGCGCCATGCCCGTTCTTCACCAGCTTCGGATTTTTCGCGGTAATCGCCCACGTCGTGCACATCCATGCCCAGCCAGTGGCCGGTGCGGTGCATGTAGAACTGGCGATATGCGCCTTTTTCGATGACATCATCAAGCGAGCCGACCTTGTTTGCATCGAGCAATCCGGTATCGAGCATGCCTTGCGCCAGTACGCGCACTGCTGCGTCGTGGCCGTCGGTGAATCGCTTCCCCGGACGGGTATCAGCAATCGCCGCTGCCTGGGCTGCAAGCACCAGTTCGTACAGCATTTTTTGCGGGCCGCTGAATTTGCCATTGGCCGGGAAGGTCCGGGTGATGTCGGATGCATAGCTGTCGAGCTCGCATCCGGCGTCGATCAGGATCAGGTCACCATCCCTTATTTCGGCCTCGCTGGCGCGGTAATGCAGCACGCAGGCGTTGGCGCCAGTGGCAACTATCGATCCGTAAGCAGGAAACTGCGAGCCGTGCCGGCGGAACTCATGCAACAGTTCCGCCTCCAGATGGTATTCGCGCAAACCGGGACGTGCCGCCTGCATTGCGCGACGGTGAGCACCGGCCGCGATGTCGGCTGAGCGCTTCATGATCGCGATTTCATCGGCATCCTTGAAAAGGCGCATTTCATCGAGCAGCACATGCACGTCGTGCGCCGTCGATGGTGCCGCAACACCGGCACGTGTCTGCAGACGCACCGTTTTCAGCCAATCCTGCACCTGTTCATCAAGCCGGCTGTCGCTGCCGAGTGCATAAAACAGCGCCGGCGCATCGGCCATCAATTTCGGAACTTCGGTATCGATCGCGGAGATCGGATAAGCGGCGTCGAAGCCGAAGGTTTCGCGGGCGGCATCCGGGCCGTGCCGGTAACCTTCCCAGATTTCGCGTTCGGTATTTTTCTCCCTGCAGAACAGGATTGCCTGCCTGGTCTTGCCGGCTACCAGCACGATCACGGCTTCCGGTTCTGTGAAGCCCGACAGGTAGTGGAAATAGCTGTCGTGCCGGTACGGATAGTCGGCGTCGCGGTTGCGCATGACTTCCGGCGCCGTCGGGATGATGGCGACACCGCCGCCTTTTTCCAGCATTTGTGCCATCAGTGCGGCACGCCGGGCTGCATAGGATTTCATGTTGCGCCTCCTTTATTCGCCGTTCAGTTGCGCCAGTCGTTCAGGCGTGCCGACATCGGTCCAGTCGCCTCGATAGACTTCGCCGCCGACCTGGCCGCGTGCCGCGTACTCGCGCAGGATTGGGGCGATTTGCGCGGATTGTCCCGGCTCGACGGAGTCGAAAATTTCTGTCCGGTAGACGCCGATGCCGGAGAAGGTATAGCGCGGTTCGCCTTCGTTGGCGACGGAAAAGCTGTGCAGCGCAAAATCGCCTTTCGGATGGTGCGGCGGGTTCTTGACCAGATACAGCCAGGCGGCGTCACGCTTGTCTACCGGATGCGGATTGCCCCACATGTCATTGTCCTGAAGTGCATCCTTGACCTGCTCGAAATCGAAATGCGGACAATAGATGTCCGCTGCGATTGCAACGAATGGCTCGTCGCCGAGCAGATGACGCGCCTTGGCAACGCCGCCCGCGGTTTCCAGTGCAGTGCCTTCCGCGGAATAGCGGATGCGTGCGCCGAATTTCGAGCCGTCACCCAGGGTTTCTTCGATCATGTGGCCCAGGTGGGCATGGTTGATCACGATATCGGTAATTCCGGCGCGCACCAGATTCAGGATATGCCAGACGATCAACGGACGTCCGCGTACTTTTAGCAGCGGCTTGGGGCAGCTGTCGGTCAGCGGGCGCATTCGTTCGCCGCGCCCGGCGGCAAAAATCATCGCCTTCATATGCAGCCCTTTGTTAAAAGGTAAAGCCGACTTGCGGCGCCTTGTTTTCCAGTTCGTCCAGCAGCCGGATCAGCGGCGACAATGCCTTGTAGCGTCCTGCCGCCTTGCGGGTGTATTCCATCACCAGCGGCATATCTTTCAGATAACCATCCTTGCCATCGCGGTGGTACAGCCGGGCAAAAATGCCAAGAACTTTCAGGTGCCGTTGCAGGCCCATGAATTCGAAGTCGCGATAAAACGCATCGATATCGGGGTTGACCGGCAACCCGGCGCGCTTGGCACGTTCCCAATACCGAATCGCCCAGTCGAGCACCATTTCTTCGTCCCACTGAATGTACGCATCGCGCAACAGCGAGACGAGGTCATAAGTGATCGGGCCGTAAACCGCATCCTGGAAATCGAGTATGCCCGGGTTGCCCTTGGGCAGAATCATCAGGTTGCGGGAATGGTAATCCCTGTGCACATAGACTTGCGGTTGTGCCAAATTGTTTGCCAACAGGGTTTCGAAGATCTTATTGAGTGTCTCGGACTGGGAGTCCGACAGCGTCACGCCTAAATGCTTGTTTACATACCAATCCGGAAATAACATCAGTTCGCGATGCAAGAGTGCGCGATCATATTCAGGCAGCACCTCCGGTTTGCTTTGCGCCTGGATCAGCACCAAGGCATCAATGGCGTCAATGTAAAGCTTGTGTGCGCTGTCCTGATTAAGCTGGTGCAAATAGGTGGTGGCACCGAGATCGGACAGTAGAAGGAAGCCGCGTTCCACATCCTGCGCCAGCACTTTAGGCACCGAAACGCCGGTCTGGCCGAAAACGTCGGCAACATGGATAAACGGGCGCACATCTTCATTGGGAGGCGGTGCGTCCATCGCAATATAAGTGGCGCCATCCGGGGCATCGACACGGAAATAGCGGCGGAAACTGGCATCCGAGGAGGCTGGCCGGATGGATTCGGGCAATACTTTGGTAGGCACGCTGGCCAGCCATTCTTTTAATTGGAATAAGCGAAGATCAGGGGAAAGAACTGACGACATGAAACGACCTAGGGGGTTGACGGGGATGAGTTCCCATATAATAAGGGATTCGACTTAAAAAAGCGCCAGCCAACCTTTCTTTTCATGACCCGGTTCCCAGCATTTCCTCCTACACAACGTTTGCTGCGCATCCTCACCGCGCTCGTGGCGGCGGCCTCATTGCCGACGCTGGCATCGGCGCAAACCACCTCGAAACGAGACAGAACAGAAGATAAGGACGCACCGGCGACGGTCAGCGCAGAACAGATGACGGGGCGGCCCGACCGCGATCTTTTTCTTGAAAGAGATGTTGAAATTGTCCGTGGACAGACGACGATCAATGCCGATAAAGCAACGTATCGCGTCGCCGAGGACGAGGTTGAGGCGTCCGGCAATATTCGCATGCGCCGCTTTGGCGACACCTATACCGGCGACGACTTGAAGCTCAAGATCGAAGCGCAGGAAGGCTATGTGACGCATCCAACTTACCGGTTGGAGCTCAATAACGCGCAGGGCGATGCAGACCGCATTGTTTTTGAAGGTGAAGATCAGGCCACGGTATACGATGGTTCCTACAGTACTTGCGAAGGCCCGGACCCTGACTGGTATCTGAAATCCGGCAGGCTGAAACTTGACTCGGCACGCGAGGAAGGCATTGCTTATCGCACGCTCGTGTATTTCAAGGGCGTGCCGATACTTGGCGCGCCGGCAATGTCGTTTCCACTGTCGGATGCGCGCAAGTCCGGCTTTTTGCCGCCGTCCATCGGTACTACGAACAAGGGCGGTTTCGAAGTAACGGTTCCATATTACTGGAATATTGCTCCAAACCGCGATTTGACGCTCTATCCCAGGTTTTACGGGCGGCGTGGTTTACAGCTTGGCGCTGACGGAAGGTATCTCGGTGAAACCTACTCGGGGCAGACCAAATTCGAAGTCCTGCCCAGCGACCAGCAGACCGGAACTGACCGCTATGCGATTGCCTCGACGCATACGCAGATACTTGCTCCCGGCTGGGCCGGAGGGTGGAATCTGAATAGTGCATCGGATGCTGATTACCCTACGGACTTTTCCAATACCATCACGGCGGCATCGCAGCGCTTATTGTTGCGAGATATGTATGTGAGTTATGGCCGCAGTTATTGGAGCACCGTTGCCCGGGTCTCCAATTACCAGGTGTTACAGGATCCCTTGGCGCCGATTGGCCGTCCCTATGACCGCCTGCCGCAGGTGACCTTCAATGCGTCACGCCTGGACGTGAACGGATTTGACCTGAACCTTGTTTCGGATATCACGCATTTCTCGCATAAGGACTCCAACATGGAGCGCGGAGAGCGCTTCTTTGTTAATCCTGGAATCGCCTATCCGATAATAAGGCCAGGCTATTTTGTGACGCCAAAGCTATCGATGCATGCGAGCACGTACAGCCTGGCAAACCGGGCGCCCGGAAAAGAGGAAAACCTGACGCGCGTGCTCCCGACAGCTTCGCTGGACAGCGGCCTGGTGTTTGAGCGGGACGCATCCTTCTTCGGAAACGAAATGGTGCAGACGCTGGAGCCCCGCCTTTTTTATGTGTACACGCCATACAGGGATCAGCGCGAATATCCGCTGTTTGACACTGGCCTTGCCGCTCTGAATTTTGCGCAGCTCTTCAGCGAGAATCGCTATGTTGGCCCCGACCGTATCAGTGATGCCAACCAGTTGACCGCTGCATTGATTTCCCGTTACGTTGAAAACAACGGCGAAGAGCGCATGCGGTTTGCAGTTGGACAGCGTTTTGATTTCACCGAGCAAGGCAAGCCGCGGGTAAGCGGCCTACAGGAAGAGAGTCGTTCTGATATTCTTTTATCCGCTTATGGGCGCTTGACACGTGCGGTGAGCACGGAGGCAAATCTCCAGTACAGCCAGTCTTTGCGCTCGACGAGTCGCGCAAATTACGGTGTTCGCTGGCAGCCGGCGCCGATGAAGGTCTTCAATCTGCAATATCGGCTTGATCGCGTGATCGATCCTCGTAAAATTTTGAAGCAGCTTGACCTGTCCGCCCAATGGCCGTTCGCTCAACGCTGGTATGGTGTCGGTCGCGTCAATTATTCGCTGCCCGATAGCAAAGTTGCAGAAGCCTTGCTCGGTGTTGAATACAAGGCCGATTGCTGGGTCTTTCGTATCGTAAGCCAGCGCACTCCGACCGCGACCGGCGAAGCAACCTCAGCGATCTTTTTCCAGCTTGAGCTCAATGGGCTAACACGACTGGGATCCAATCCGATCGAAGCATTGCGCAGAAATATTCCCGGCTATCAGCTGATCAATCAGCCGAGCGAATCCAGTAATTTTTAATGAAGCAGGTATCCATGAATACACTCCAGACCAGGCATATCGCGACGAAATCGATCCAGGGCATCAAGCTTGCTGCTGCCTTGTTATGTTCCTGTGCCATCGCTATGCCACAGGCCTACGCTCAGGAAAAAGCCATAAATGCGCCCGTCGCGCAAACGCAAAAGGCGCCGCGTATTTACTTTGCCGATTCAATTGTTGCGGTAGTCAACAACGAGGTCATCACGCGGCAGGAACTGGTGGAGCGCATGCGCATGGTCGAGCAGCGGATGAAGAGCCAAGGCATTGCACTGCCGCCGCAGGCAGAGCTTCAGCGACAACTTCTGGAACGGATGATCGTTGATCGGGCGCAGCTGCAGCTGGCGAAGGAGCACGGGATCCGCGTCGACGACACCATGCTGGATCGTGCCATTGCGCGAATCGCGGAGCAAAACAAGTTGACGATACAGCAGTTCCGTGTCGAACTTGAGAAAGAGGGAACGCCCTTCAAGCGCTTCCGTGAGGAGATCCGTGAAGAGATTGCCATGCAGCGCCTGCGCGAGCGTGAAGTCGACAACAAGATCCAGATAACGGAATCCGAAATCGACAATTACCTCGCGGCAGAACGCGGCTCGGCGCAGGCGCAACAGGAGTTCAACGTCCTGCACATTCTGGTACGCATTCCGGAAAATGCAACAGCAGAACAGATCGCCGAGCGCCGCAAGCGTGCTGAAGACGCGTGGCAGCAATTGCAAGCGGGAGGCGACTTCGCCAAGCTTGCAGCTACTTACTCAGACGCGACCGACGCATTGCAGGGTGGCGATCTTGGCTGGCGCGGAAAGGAGCGCCTGCCGCAATTATTCCTGGAGTCTCTCGCCAACATGAAACAGGGCGACATCTCGCCTGTCATGAAGAGTTCCAACGGTTTCCATATTCTCAAGTTGGCAGGTAAGCGTAACGCCAGCCTGATGAAGGCTGGTGCGCCGACCTCGATACAGCAGACGCATGTCCGTCATATTCTGATCAAGACGAACCAGATCGTTTCGCCCGCCGATGCGAAGCGCAAATTGACCGAACTGAAGCAGCGCCTCGACAATAACGCTGCCAAATTTGAAGAGCTGGCGAAGCTGTTTTCCAATGACCTGTCCGCCTCCAAAGGCGGCGATCTCGGCTGGATCTATCCGGGCGATACCGTGCCGGACTTCGAGCGTGCCATGGATGCACTGCAGCCAGGCCAGGTCAGCGAACCGATTGAATCGCCTTTCGGCTTCCATCTGATCCAGGTGCTGGAGCGCAAGCGCGATGATGTGTCGCAAGAACGCCAGCGCCAAATCGCCCGCCAGGCAATCCGCGAGCGCAAGCTGGAGGAAGCAACCCAGGACTGGCTGCGCCAACTGCGCGACCGCGCCTATGTTGAGTACCGCTTAGACGCAAACGATGCAAGCTAAGCCGACGATTGCCGTTACCTGCGGCGAACCTGCGGGAATCGGCCCTGAAATTTCCGTCAGGGCGGCATGGGAGTTGCGCTCGGCAGTCAACTGCGTGTTGATTGGCGACGCCGCGCTGTTGGCGATCACCGCCGCCGAAATCGACCCCGCCATTCGCCTCGTTGCCTTATCGACGCAGGCGCTGCGCAACAGCGGACTACCGCATCTGCCGCAGGATCAAATCATCGTGATCGACTGCCCATTGGCCGAGCCGGCAGTGCCGGGCAAGCTCGATGCCCGCAACGGGCGTGCGGTGTTGCAGACACTGGATGTGGGCATCCGCGGCGCCTTGCAACGCCAATTCGATGCGATCGTCACCGCTCCCCTGCAAAAGAGCACGATCAACGATGCTGGCGTGCCCTTTACCGGGCATACCGAATATTTGGCGGAGAAAACCGGGACGCCACAAGTCGTGATGATGCTTGCCGGTGGCGCGCCCATGATGCGCGTGGCATTGGCGACGACGCATCTGGCGCTGAAGGATGTGCCGGCGGCGATTACGTTTGAAGGACTCGCACGCACACTGGACATCGTGCATCAGGACTTGCAGCATAAATTCGGCCTGTCCAGGCCGCGCATTCTGGTAACCGGTCTGAATCCGCATGCAGGCGAGGGTGGTTATCTCGGCCGGGAAGAAATCGATGTGATTACACCAGTGCTGCAGGCCGCTCAGGCGAAGGGCATCGACGCCACTGGGCCATATCCTGCCGACACGCTGTTCCAGCCCAGATATCTGGAAAACGCCGACTGCGTGGTGGCGATGTACCACGACCAGGGCTTGCCGGTATTGAAATACGCGAGCTTCGGGCATGGCGTGAACATCACGCTTGGCCTGCCGATCATCCGCACCTCGGTTGACCACGGTACGGCGCTTGACCTTGCCGCTGCTGGAATCGGGCATGCCGACTACGGCAGCATGATCGAAGCAATCAAGGTCGCAGCGCAGATGGCAGCGGCATCTTCCCAATCAAACTGAACTGATGAAACACATTCCACGCAAGCGCTTCGGTCAAAACTTCCTGACCGATCAGGCGGTGTTGTACGACATCATCCGTGCGATCGATCCCCAGCCGGACGATACGATGGTGGAGATCGGCCCCGGCCTCGCAGCAATGACGCGTTTGCTGCTGGATTCGCTCAAGCAACTGCATGTTGTCGAACTGGATCGCGACCTGGTCGCTCGCTTGAAAAAGAACTTTGATCCGGCACGCCTGGTGGTGCACGAAGGCGATGCGCTCCAGTTCGACTTTGCATCGCTTCCGGTAGCGTCGGGGCATAAACTCCGTGTCGTCGGAAACCTGCCTTACAACATATCGAGCCCGCTCCTGTTTCATCTGGCGCAGATTGCGCCGCAGGTGCAGGATCAGCACTTCATGTTGCAAAAGGAAGTTGTCGAGCGCATGGTCGCCGAGCCGGGCAGCAAGACATATGGCCGTCTGTCAGTGATGCTGCAATGGCGTTACCACATGGACTTGCTGTTCGTCGTTCCACCTACTGCATTCGATCCGCCGCCCAAGGTCGATTCCGCGATTGTGCGGATGATACCGGTCGCGCAACCGCTGCAGTGTGATGCGGCGAAGCTGGAAAAAGTGGTGGCACAGGCATTTTCCCAGCGCCGCAAGGTGATTCGTAATTGCCTCGCCGGTATGTTTACCGAAAACGATTTGATCGATGCCGGAATCGACCCGCAGGCACGGGCCGAAACAGTGCCGCTGGAGCAGTTCGTCTCACTGGCAAACCGGTTGCTAGACTAAACCGAACCAGCCCAGCAACGCACCGGCTCCCAGCAACCAAAGCAGATGCAGCCGCGTACGCCATACGATCAACGCAGCTACGAAAGCCAGCAGCCACAGCCCCCAGTCCTTGCCAGAGTCGCTATTGGCGCCCGTCAGAATCCATCCGGTGGAAAGCAGCAGCCCGATCACGATTGGCGCCATTCCCTGTTTGAAGGCACGCACTGCCCGCAGGCTGCGGTTGCGATGCCCCCATTGGGCGGCCAGGTAAGTGAGGGTGGTGCTGGGCAGCAGAATGCCGAGCATTGTCACCAGCACCCCGAACAATCCCATTGCGGTATGACCGGTATTCAACCCGACATGCCAACCCATCAGTGCCACAAACAACACGTTAGGGCCGGGCGCAGCCTGGGCAATTGCGATGGACGCATTGAATTGCGGATCGGTGATCCAGCGATGCTCTTCCACCAGGTAGCGATGCATTTCCGGTGCGGTGGAAATGGCGCCGCCTATGGATAAAAGGGAAAGCGACAGATATTGGATAAACAGCTGCAGCCAGTCGCTCCACGCCATCGAGATATTCGGAATCATGGCTTGAGCTTACGGTAGGCCAGAACGCTTGCAAGCGTTCCCAGCAAGAGCAGCACATAGACCAGCGGCAAGCGAAAGAGCGCCGTGGCAACGAAGCAGGCAGTGCCAAGAGCTATACAAACCGGCAGGCCGAGCGGGTTGGTTTTCAGCGTGCTTAACAATCTCAGTCCGGCAGCGGTAATCAGTCCTGCCGCGACAGCCCCCATGCCGCGCAAGGCTCCGGCCAGCGCCGGATGCTGTGCAAACTGCGCGTATACCATCGTCAGCAGCAAGACGACGATCAGCGGGACCGTGAGCATGCCGGCCAGTGCAGCCAGCGCACCCGGCAAGCCGAAATAACGCCCGCCGATCATCAGCGACAGGTTGACTACATTCGGCCCCGGCATGATCTGCGCAACCGCCCATTCTTCGACGAACTCTTCACGCGTCAACCAGCGTTTTTTCTCGACCAGCTCTTGTTGCACGATCGCGACCACGCCGCCGAACCCTTGCAATGCCAGCAGCGTGAAGGACAGGAACAGATCGGTCAGTGACTGTGGACGCGGCCGATCATCTGCTGCGACAGGATTCATGAAAAAAACAGGCTTGCACCCGACAACGAGGCAATCGTGCAGGAAGTGCCGGTCAAACCAGGCCTCTCTCGATCAATTCGACCTTGTAGCCGTCCGGATCCTGAATAAAAGCGATGACGGTATCGCCACCCTTGACCGGCCCAGCCTCCCGCGTCACGTTGCCACCTTGGGCTTTGACCTGTTCGCAGGTTTTGTAGGCGTCTTCCACGGCGATTGCAATATGGCCGTATGCCGTGCCGGGATCGTACTTGTCGACGCCGTAGTTATAGGTCAGCTCCAGTTCCGCATGCTCGGGATTGGAGCCGTAGCCGACAAATGCAAGTGTGTATTTCTGATCGGGGCGATCCGTGGTGCGCAGCAGTTTCATGCCGAGCACCTTGGTGTAGAAGTCGATGGAGCGCTGCAGGTCGCCGACCCGCAGCATGGTGTGGAGAATGCGCATGATGAGATCCGTGTTCTGTTTAAAAGACTGGCATTGTTTCCGGCCCGCTTTCGCGTAAAGTCCTTCTGGCCGATTCGAATTCGGGGAATACCGATTGCACCGTAGCCCAGAAGCGCGGGCTGTGGTTCATTTCGCGCAGGTGCGACAGTTCGTGCGCAATCACGTAATCGATCATCGGCAACGCGAAATGGATCAGCCGCCAGTTCAGCCGAATCCTGCCCTCTACCGTGCAAGACCCCCACTGCGTGGTGGCCGAGGACAGGGCGAACGACTGATAGCTGACGCCGAGCTTCTCTGCATAGACGGGCAGGCGTTCTGCAAAGATACGTTTTGCTTCGAGCTGCAGCCATCCTTGGACACGGTCCTTCAGCTGTTGTTCACCGGCGTTCGGTGGCAGGCTGACCGTCAAATCCTGCGTGGAGGCGTCATACATGATGCCAGCCGACTGCGCGGCAATGATGCGTAAGGTCAGATCCCTGCCCAGATAAGGCAGCGTTGCGCCGTCGCGCCATTGCATATGCGGTTGCAGGCGACGTGCCGAGCGCTCGCGCCGCTCAGCCAGCTTGGCACAAATCCAGCGCTGTTTTTCACGGATCGCATTTTCGATTTCTACGATCGGAACCCATTTAGGCGCAGTGATGCGCAAGCCGTCATCGTCAATCAGAAAACCGATCGAGCGGCGCTTGGAGCGTAGCAGCCGGTATTCGAGGATGAGATCGCGTATCTGGACGCAACGCATGCCATTCGACGACTCTGCTGGCGAAGATGGGGAAGGGCGCAGCATCAGCGGTTCCCGCTGTGGTAGTGCAGCCGACCCCGGCACCTGTTTCGGTGCCGGTTGATCAACTGACGGGCGGGACGATGGGGACGAAGATTCGGGCGAAAAAAAATCTAGCTGCAGCGACAGCTGCTGGGGATCAGGCGGAGTCTGGCGAAGCAGCTTCAAGGGTATTGGGAACTTTATCTTTGGTGTAAATGCCGGGCGAGGAAATAACTCGCATCTCGGATTCTATCCAATTTTCAACTTTTTTAAGCAGCGTGGCTGAAGTTTCACCTTCCGGTGAGATCGGTTTACCGATCGAGATGGTGATTAACCCCGGTTTTTTGATGAAGGAATTCTTCGGCCAGCATTCTCCCGCGTTGACCGCCATCGGTACTACCACCGTATTGGTTTCAATCGCGAGCCGCGCACCGCCACCTTTGTACTGTCCCTTTTTGCCAACAAGCGAACGGGTGCCTTCCGGGAACATGATGATCCACTGACCACCTGCCAGACGGCGCCGGCCTTGTTCGACCACCTGTGCAAATGCGTCCCGGCTCTTGCTGCGGTTGATCGGAATCATGCGCAGCAGCGCCAGACCCCAACCGAAGAACGGAATATAAAGCAGCTCCTTCTTGAACACATACACCAGCGGACGCGGCATGGCATACAGGTAGAAAATGGTCTCCCACGCGGACTGGTGCTTTGACAGCAGGATCACAGGCGCATCCGGCAGATTCTCGGCACCCTTGATCTGATAGCGGATGCCGCAGATTACCTTCGCAATCCAGATTACAAACACGTTCCAGCATGAAGTGAAGCGATAGCGCTGGTTGTACGGCAGCGGCGCAACCAGAAAGCACAGCGGCACCCAGATCAAGGTTGCGACGATCGTCAACAACACGAATAACAGCGAGCGCAGGAACAAAGTGATGCGTAACATCGAGTCTCCAGAGGTAATGCAAAAATTGCCGGGCGGGTGATATCAGGCGGCGGTAGCTACATTAGCATTTGTTTTTAAAAGATGGGCCACGACGGCTGCCAGGTCGGCATGCACCGTTGTGCCCGGCGGCAGGCCGCCTTTCGCGAGGGTCTTTTCGCCCTTGCCGGTCAGAACCAGGTACGGCGTGCATCCCGACACGAAGCCGGCTTGCAGGTCGCGCAGCGAGTCGCCGACAGTCGGTACGCCTTTCAGACTGATGTCGTAGCGCTTGGCGATTTCCTGCAGCATGCCGGGCTTGGGCTTGCGGCAATCGCAATTGTCATCCGCCATATGCGGGCAGAAGAAGATCGCATCGATGTGGGCGCCGACACGCTGTGCCGCCGTATGCATTTTTTGATGGATCGCGTTGAGCGTCAGGATGTTGAACAATCCGCGCGCAATTCCCGACTGGTTGGACGAAACGACCACGCGATAACCCGACTGGTTCAGGCGCGCAATCGCTTCCAGCGAGCCGGGAATGGGAACCCACTCGTCCGGCGATTTGATGAAGTGATCGGAGTCATGGTTGATGACGCCGTCGCGATCCAGAATGATCAGTTTCATACGCAGCTCGGTTTGTCGGTCAGGCAGCCAGCTTCGAAATGTCGGCTACCCGGTTCATCATGCCGTGCAAATCGGACAGCA
>DATFAZ010000244.1:0-3191 GCA_035254105.1 Noviherbaspirillum sp.
CACTACTGCGGAAAACCTCTCTTCAGCACGTAGCCGGATCCAGGATGCCGACTTTGCTTCGGAAACGGCAGCGCTCACCCGCGGCCAGATCCTGCAGCAAGCCGGTACCGCAATGCTGGCGCAAGCCAACTCGCTGCCGAATGGCGTGCTCGCCCTGCTCCGTGGTTAATTAACACGGCAGGATCATGCTGATCGATACCCCGGCTGACATCCATTCAGTCGGGGTATCCCAATTAAGGAGATGATCATGGACATCAAACCAATCGGTAACTCCGCTGCTCAGCCTGGGCAACGAATCTCGGAAACAGGGAATTTCAATGCTGATTTACCGTCGGTAGCAGCAAGGCAGGCAGCCACGCCGGTACAGACGATCAACGCGGTGCAACAACCTGCGTCAGTTCCGTCCATGAGCCAGACCAATGAGGCGTTAAAGCAAATTAACGATACCTTGAAGAAGTTGTCGCAAGATCTTGAATTTAAGCTGGATGAAGATACCGAGCGCCCGGTAGTGAAAGTGGTTGATCAGCAAACCAAGGAAGTCATTCGCCAAATTCCGACCCAGGAAGCTCTCGAAATCGCGAAAGCGCTGGACCGGGTACAGGGGTTACTAATCAGACAAAAGGCATGACCTTTGGCTGAAACAGGCGGGTAAACCTCGTTCTAAAGTTCGGTTTGGCACCGCCGTTATTAATATACAGTGTTGACGTTTTCAAAGGAGAGGCAAGATGGGGATCTCATCTCCAGGTATCGGCTCCAATCTGGATATCAATGGCATCGTTTCCAAGCTGATGCAGGCAGAATCGCAGCCACTGGCTACGCTGCAAAAAAAGGAAGCCAGCTATCAGGCCAAACTCTCCGCATACGGTTCACTATCAGGGTCTCTGAGCTCATTACAGACGGCCCTTGGAGCGCTGAATAACCTGTCCACCTTCCAAGGCGTAAACGCGACTTCGGCAGATACAACAATCTTTACCGCATCCGCAGCATCCAGCGCCTCTGCCGGCACCTATAACGTCAATGTTACCCAACTTGCGCAGGCCCAGACTATTGCCTCCGCCGGCCAAACCAGCACCACCACGACCATCGGTGCCGGCACGGCAACCAAGCTGACGTTCCAATTTGGCACTATCAGCGGCGGAACGCTTACCAACGGCACCTATAGCGGTGCAAGCTTTACACCCGATGCGAACCACGCCACCGTCTCGGTGACGATCGATAACACCAATAATTCCCTGCAAGGTATCCGCGACGCGATCAACAAGGCCAATATCGGCGTCACGGCATCCATCGTTTCGGATGGCAGCGCCACCCCGAATCACTTGGTGATCAAATCGAACAGCACGGGCGCAACATCCAGCATGAAAATCAGCGTCACTGCGCCCGACGGCACCCCCGGGGGAGATGCCGCATTAAGCAGTCTACTGGCCTACGACCCTACCGCCACACAAAACATGACCCAGAGCGCCGCCGGACAAAGTGCGGCGCTGACTGTTAACGGCATTGCGATCACCAGCGCAACCAATACGGTCACCGGCGCCATCGACGGCGCGACCCTGAATCTGGTTAAGGTCGGCAGCAGCAATCTGACCGTTGCTGCCAACACTGCGGCGGCGACGTCGGCCGTCAACGGTTTTGTCAAAGCCTACAATGATCTGAATAAGACCATCAAAAGTCTGACGAGCTACGATGCCGCGACCAAACAGGCGGGCCTGTTGCTCGGCGACGCCACGGTAAACAATATACAGTCGCAGTTGCGCAAGGTGATGTCCTCTCCGCTGACGGACTCAAGCGGAAGCTTAACAACGCTCTCCCAAGTTGGCATCTCGATAGATAAATCCGGCGTGATGTCGCTTGACTCCGGCAAACTGTCATCTGCGATGGGCACCAGCATGAAGGACGTCACCGCTCTGTTCTCGTCAATCGGCACCAGCACGGATAGCCTGGTCAAGTACGACAGTTCCACCTCGGCGACCACGCCGGGCGACTATGCGGTATATATATCCAAGCTGGCTACCCAGGGTAATGTGACTGGAACGAATGCCGTTGCCGCGACCACCAACATTAACAGCAGCAACAAGGATTTGACACTAACGGTAAATGGCGTAACAGCCTCGATGTCACTGGTAGAAAGCACATACACTTCCCCGTCTGCGCTCGCTGCCCAAGTTCAATCTGCAATCAATGGCGCCTCGGCATTTTCTTCCGCCGGCATTGCAGTCAGCGTAACGATCGACGCAGCTGGCAAGATGGTCATTACATCAAACAAATACGGCTCCGACTCCAAAGTGAGCATTACAGGCAGCGCCGTAGCGCCCCTACTGGGTACGGCGACTGCCACTGACGGCATCGATGTGGCCGGCACCATCGGGGGCATAGCCGCTACGGGTACGGGGCAATTTCTATCCGGTGCTCTCGGATCGACGACACAAGGCCTGAAATTGCAGATAACTGGCGGCTTAGAAATGGCAAGCCGCGGCACCGTCACCTTTTCGCGTGGCTATGCACACATATTGAATGGGCAGATCGACGGCTATCTCGGTAGTTCAGGCTTGCTAAATGGACGCACTGATGGCATCAAACGCTCCATCACTGACATCGATAAGCAAACCGAGTCGCTCAACAACAGGCTCGCTGACATAGAAAAGCGTTATCGCGCACAGTTCACCGCATTAGACGTAACGATCAGCAAGATGAACTCTACCAGCACGTATCTGACACAGCAGCTTGCACAAATCAGCAACCTGTCCAAGTAATATCTGGAGCATACAAAGGAAACGACAATGTTTGGATCGATGCGCAGCGGTGCAAATGCCTATGCCAAGGTCGGAGTCGAAACCGGCGTGGTAGCGGCCAGTCCGCATAAACTGATCGTCATGCTGTTCGACGGCGCACTTGCCGCACTGGCCACCGCGCTGCAGCACATGAACACAGGCAACATTGCAGGCAAGGGGCAAGCCCTATCGAAAGCAATCGCTATTATCGACAGCGGCCTGCGAGCCAGCCTGGACCACAAGACTGGCGGTGAAATCGCGGCTAATCTCGATGCCTTATACGAATACATGAGCACCCGGTTGATGATGGCGAATCTGAACAACCAGCCGGAACTGATCGAGGAAGTGCAGCGTCTGCTGCATGATTTGCGAAGCGCGTGGGAAGCCATTGCTCCGGCAGGACAGGCAGCAACGGAAGTT
>DATFAZ010000245.1:0-18041 GCA_035254105.1 Noviherbaspirillum sp.
AATCTTGACACGCGAGCCAAAGAAGCCATTGATCTGCGAAAGCAGCGGTAAGGGATCATGGTCATTACAAAAACGCATCGTCTCTCCCGGCTCCAGCGCATCCAGTGCACCAAAGATTGCAGCATGCCGGAAGCGTTTGGCGATGCCGCGTGCATCGAATGGATAAATACCGCCGGCTGCCAACGGCTGAGAACAATCATGTGCCATGTTAAAGCTCCTTAATATGAAGAGGATTCATAAAATCCGCGCACCGTGTTATTACACAATTACTCAATCCTGAGCTGTAGCGTCGAATTAAGATGCATTTTAAATGCATCTTTTAATTGATGCAAATAAATTGAATTGTTGAACGCCCCCTTCACCGATCATTGTGGTGTATGTCTCTCATAACGAGATGGCATAGAATCAGCAAGAGATAGTTCACTACACATCTACAATTCAGGAAGCGTTTATTTATGCCCTCCCCGACAGCGCTCTATTCCGTCTCCGAAATTCGAGCGATTGAACAATCCGCAATCGCATCACTGCCAGCAGGAATGCTGATGCAACGCGCAGGTCGCGCTGCTGCGGATTTGGCGATGAATCTTATTTCCGCGCCAATAACCAGTGCCTCTGTTCTCATTCTTGCGGGTCCCGGAAACAATGGCGGTGACGCACTCGAAGTGGCTCATCTGCTTGCAGGTACTGGCGTACATGTCACTGTTCTCTTATGCGCAAATGCTGAACAGCAGCCAAGCGATGCCCGACAGGCGCTGGCGCGGGCGAAAGGCAGTGCAATACAGTTCGCCGATCTGACGGACGGCTCGCTCCCCTCTCCTGCAAACTGGAACTTGATAATCGACGGACTTTTCGGAATTGGCCTGGCGCGAGGTATTGCAGGCCATTTGCAACGGCTCATAGAAACCGTGAATACATTTAACTGCCCCATCTTGGCCCTTGATGTGCCGAGCGGGCTTGATGCCGACACGGGCAGTATTGTTGGAGATGGAGGTATTGCAATCCGCGCAAGCCACACCATCACATTCATCGGCGACAAGCCGGGCTTGCATACTTGCGAAGGGCGAGACTATGCAGGCGAGGTGCGAGTAGCTGATCTCGATATCGACGCCAAGCATTTCCAATTAGCGAAGATGTATCTCAACAGTCTTGACGCCTTCGCAAGTTTTTTACGAATTCGCCGCCACAATTCCCATAAAGGTAGTTATGGGGACACCATCATTATTGGCGGTGCACGTGGCATGGCTGGCGCACCGATATTGGCAGCCCGTGCCGCTGCTAAATGCGGTGCCGGGCGCGTGTTCGCAGCATTTATCGAGTCTCCTCCCGCATACGACAGCATGCATCCGGAATTGATGTGCCGTAATGCGCGCGACATGGATTTTTCTTCGGGCACGCTGGTCGTCGGCCCAGGATTAAGCATGTCCCGAGAAGCGTACGATATTCTCGTAAAAGCATTACTTGCACCTGGCCCTCTGGTTCTTGATGCCGACGCCCTGAATCTGATCGCCGCGGAACCGGCCCTGCAGCAGAGTCTTGCACAACGCAAAAAATCGACCATCATGACGCCGCATCCGCTAGAAGCGGCGCGCATGCTAGGAACATCAGCAAAGAATATACAGGCAGACCGTCTTGGATCGGCTCGAAAGCTTGCTCAGCAGTTCAACGCCATAGTTATATTGAAAGGCTCCGGCAGCATCATTGCAAAGACGGATGGAGAATTAATGATTAACACTACCGGCAATCCTGCATTGGCAACCGCCGGTACGGGTGATGTACTGGCCGGCATGTGCGGCGCACTGATGGCTCAATCATTCCCTGCATGGAATGCGGCGCTCGCTGCAACCTGGCTTCATGGGCAGGCAGCAGACAGCTTGGTGAGTCAAGGAGTCGGGCCTATCGGTGTTGTTGCTAGTGAGATGATCCCTTCTATGCGCACAATTTTGAATCAGGTGACACAGTTACATGGCAACCAGACCACAGTTTGAAACGCCGTTGTCATACAAGGCATCCGATATGCATGAATTAACTAGCATCCTGAGTCAGGTCAACTGACCTGCCGCTATCGTAATAATGCGCCCGCAGCGTGCAGCAATCGAGGGATCATGCGTAACCAGCACCAGGGTAGATCCACGCTCGCGGTTAAGTTCGAACATGAGCTGAATGACCGACTCTCCTGTTGCAGCATCCAGGCTGCCCGTAGGCTCGTCAGCAAAAAGTAGCGGAGGTTCTGTGACAAATGCGCGCGCAAGAGCCACTCGCTGCTGCTCGCCGCCGGACAGATACTTCGGATAGTGTCTTAACCGGCTTGATAGCCCTACCCGCTCCAGCATCGCTTCTGCTTTTTCACGAGGGGCACCGTCACGCCGCAATTCGAGCGGTAACATGACATTCTCCAGTGCTGTCAGATGTCCAAGCAACTGAAACGACTGAAACACGAATCCCACCTTTGCTTGGCGCAAGCCTGCGCGACCGTCTTCGGTCAGTGCAAAAATATCGATGCCATCCAGCCTTACCGTTCCCTCTGAGGGTGTATCGAGTCCTGCCAGCAGCCCCAGCAAGGTCGATTTCCCTGAGCCAGATGCACCGACGATGGCCAGCGTTTCGCCAGGCTGCACGGTAAAATCAATGTCACGCAAAATTGTAAGTTCTCCGGTCGCATCTGCGACGCGCTTGCTCAGATGGGCAACTTCGATCGCTGCGGGCACTAGGGAAGATTCAGTCATGCAGTATGACGTTAGAAATTCGGAGGATTAATGAGAATGATTCGACTGTTGGCGGCTTTTATTCTCGTCTTGTTCGCAACAAGCGCCTATTCTGCATCAAAAAACGTGCTTGTGCTTGGCGACAGCCTTTCTGCGGAATATGGAATCGTACGCGGAACCGGTTGGGTCCCTTTGCTGGAATTGCGACTAAAGTCGCAAAAAATTAATGCGACCATCATCAACGCCAGCATCAGCGGCGAAACCACTGGTGGTGGCCGAGCACGCCTGCCAGCTCTTCTGGATCAGCATCAACCCATGGTCGTTATCATAGAACTCGGGGCCAACGACGGCATGAGAGGCTTGCCACTGACGGAGGCAGAAACAAATCTGCGGGCGATGATCAATGCATCAAAAAATGCCAAGGCCAAGGTACTTCTCGTGGGCATGCAACTTCCGCCAAACTATGGAAAACAATACACTGAAAAATTTAGCAGTCTTTACAAAAGGCTCTCAGACGAATTGGGAATACCGCTGGTTCCCTTTCTTCTTGAAGGTTTCGCCGACCAGCCACAGCTGTTTCAGGCCGATCGCATTCACCCGTCATCGCAGGCACAACCGATGATATTAAATAATATCTGGCCCAAGCTGAAGCCACTGCTAGTCAAATAGCGCCCACATTTCAGCAGCAAGTTAAATCCTTCTCGAATAGATGGCCGCTGCTTCAACCTCTTCAATTTATGCTTTATGCGGCGTTAGAAAATAAAAAAACCGCTCGGTTCAACGAGCGGTTTTTTGTCAACGTATGCTGCTATACGCGAATTTTTACATCTTGTCAGCGGAATTGGCGTTAGGTTGTGCACTGACAGGCTTAAGGACTTCCGCTTTCGCTTTTTTCTTAAGTGCTTCCATGTAAGCAAACGATTCCTGTTGCGCCAATGCGTTGACGATCTGTTGCTTTTCTCCTTCGCGCCGGGCCGCGTCAACTGTTGCCGGTTGAGACACCTTAGTGATTCGATATACCCCGTACCCCTGCTGCCCCAAGTCCACGCCCACATAGGCCGGGAGTTTTGTCGTGTCTGCCTTCATCACCGCATCCAATGCCTCCCGCGGCAACTCCTTGCTTTTTGCTCGGGATACTGTCTTAGGTTCTGAAAAACCGGCGACTTCTCCATTGGCCTTCGCAGCGGTGAGTCTCACTTCACCCGCCTTTTTTGCAAGAGCCGCTGCTTCGATCTGTGTTACCCGTTCGCGTATGGCAGACTTAACTTCTTCGAATGGGCGCTTGCTTACAGGCTTATATTCAAGGACGCGGCCGGAAATTAGCGTGCTCGGGGCGACCTCTACAGCTTCGGTATTGCGCTTATTCTTGATCGCATCATCCGAAAATAAAGCACTCAAAAACTTTTGTTGATTGAAAGGCGCTCCAGGTGCTACTGCGGGATTTGGTGTGCGCGTCAATCCTGCCGCAGTTTCAATTTTCAGGTTCAGCTTGTCAGCGACCGATTTCAGACTATCCGATTCCTCATAGACGATATTCGTGAACTGCTCCGCCATTTCGGTGAACTTCTTCGCTGCAAGCTGCTTTTTGATTTCTGCGGCAATCTGTCCCTTTACCTCATCAAGGCTCTTGGCCGAAGCCGGTTTGATCGCTGTAAGCTGAATGATGTGGTAGCCGAAATCAGACTGAACCACATCACTGATTTTCCCTTGTTTCAATGCATAGACGGCGTCTTCGAATGGCTTCACCATCATGCCTCGGCCAAAGAAATCGAGATCACCACCGCGCTCAGCCGAGCCAGGATCCTGCGAATTTTCTTTCGCCAGCTTCGCAAAATCAGCTGGATTCTTGCGGACTTGGGCGAGAATCCGATCCGCTTTTTCCTTTGCAGCTGCTTTTTCTGCCGCAGAAGCATCTTTACCCGCCTTGAGCAGGATATGGCTGGCACGACGCTGCTCTTCTTCAGAGAAGCGCTTTGCATTTTGGTCGTAATATGACTTGATGTCCGCATCACTAACAGAAATTTGTGCAGCAACCGCATCACTGTTCAGAACCACATACTCTGCCTTGATCTGCTCGGGTATTTCAAACTGGGCCCCATGCTTGTCGTAGTAGGCTTTGAGCATGTCATCGGTGATTTTCACCTGAGACACATAATCCGATGATTTGAATGACAACTCCTGTATCTCGCGCTCCTGGTCATTCAAATCCGACAGTCGGTTTGCAACGGTCTTGGGAGCAAAAGCGGTTGACTGAATAGCTTCGCCGACCTGTTGCAGCGCGAGATCGTGTCGCAACCGCGCCTCGTACATTGCTGGAGTCATTCCCTGTGCAGCCAAAAGGGACTTATATCGTTCCACGTCAAATTTGCCGTCCGCACCTGTCAACCCCGGAATTGCAAGGATGGTCTGCTGCAATGTCTGGTCAGCCACGGACAATTGACTGCGTGCCGCTTCAGCCGCTGTCGCCCGTTGCGCAATCAATCCGTCGAGAATATTTTGTTTTGCTTCTGGGGTATCCAGCATCTTGGGATCGAATTGAGCGCCAAACATCTGGCGAAAGCGTTCCATCTGTTCCCGTTGCGCAGCATCCAATTCCTGCTGCGTGATGGACTTTCCGGCCACCTTTGCGACTGCGTTATCGCCTTCGCGAAACCGCGTATAGCCTTCGAGCCCGAAAAATGCAAATGAAGGAAAAATAAACAGAAGCAGCAAGAACTGCATCAAACGCCGATGGGTGCGAATAAATTCAAACATGCTCAGTCCACAGAATACAGATTGCGAAAATGCGATTTTGGCACGAGCCAAGTGGCGCGACAACTTCAGCCACCTGAGCTACAAGCGTAGCAAAAATCATCACCGCATATGAAAAAAGGCGAACTTTCGTTCGCCTTTTTGGATTTTTGGCGGAGTGGACGGGACTCGAACCCGCGACCCCCGGCGTGACAGGCCGGTATTCTAACCGACTGAACTACCACTCCTGAAACTCTTCTTGCATATTTGGCTGCTTTGGTGGGTGCTGAGAGGCTCGAACTCCCGACCTACGCCTTGTAAGGGCGCCGCTCTACCAACTGAGCTAAGCACCCGGATCCACTCTTAGCCAGCCAAACTTTTACGACACTTGTCACCGCGCCGTAAAAAATAGAATTCTACAACATCTTCGAGCAATATGCACTAGTTAACTGTGCCTTTCAGCACCCTGTCTGACAGGAGATTTGGCTGCGTTAACTTGCCACCTATTTACGAGACGAAGAAATGCGAAAGCTTGTGAAAACACTTCCCTCATTTTCAGTTTGTTTTAACTGCATTGAGGAAGACATCTAGGCCGCAATTCCAGGCGCATTGGAACGTGCAGGCAAATAAAAAGCGCTCCGGAGAGCGCTTTTTACCGCTACTGGTTTTAAGCTCAATGCTTGACTACATTCGGATCGGCTTGCCCTGCAGTTTGTGCGACGGCCGTGTCGACAGGGGCATCCACATCCGTTAGCGGAACAGGTTGCCGCTCAAGAGCCACTTCTAGTACCTTGTCAATCCACCGGACAGGAATAATTTCCAGCTTGTTTTTTACGTTATCAGGAATCTCCGCAAGATCTTTCACGTTCTGTTCCGGAATCAGAGCGGTCTTGATGCCACCACGATGAGCGGCCAGAAGTTTTTCCTTCAAGCCACCAATCGGAAGCACCTCTCCACGCAATGTGATTTCACCAGTCATTGCAACGTCGGCCCGAACCGGAATGCCCGTCAACACCGACACCAGTGCTGTGGTCATCGCGATACCTGCGGACGGCCCATCCTTCGGCGTCGCCCCTTCCGGGACGTGAATATGAATATCGCTCTTGGTAAATAGCTCGGCTTTGATGCCCAGACGTTTGGCACGACTACGCACAACGGTGCGAGCTGCTTCGATAGATTCCTTCATGACATCGCCCAAGGTACCAGTACGGATGATGTCGCCTTTGCCGGGCATCGTCATGGCTTCAATCGTGAGCAAATCGCCGCCGACCTCCGTCCATGCAAGTCCGACTACTTGACCAATCTGGTTTTCCTTTTCGGCCATACCGAAGTCGTAACGCCGTACGCCGAGGAACTTATCCAGGTTGCGCGAACCGACCGTGATCTTCCGATCCTGCTTTTTCAGCAGGAGCATCTTCACCACTTTCCGGCAAATCTTGGAAATCTCGCGCTCAAGCGATCGCACGCCGGCTTCACGTGTGTAATACCGAATGATGTCCCGGATTGCCGATTCAGCTACCGTGATTTCATCTTCTTTCAGACCATTATTTGTTATCTGTTTCGGCAGCAGATAACGCAATGCAATATTCGTCTTCTCATCTTCCGTATAACCGGAGAGGCGAATTACTTCCATCCGGTCCAGTAGGGCTGGAGGAATGTTGTACGAATTTGAAGTCGCCACGAACATCACATCTGACAGATCAAAATCGACTTCGATGTAATGATCGGAGAACGTATGGTTTTGTTCTGGGTCAAGCACTTCCAGCAGAGCTGACGCCGGATCGCCACGGAAGTCCATACCCAGCTTGTCAACTTCATCCAGAAGAAAGAGCGGATTTCGTACGCCAGCTTTTGCCAGGCTCTGGAGAATCTTGCCGGGCATGGAGCCAATGTAGGTACGGCGATGGCCACGAATTTCTGCCTCATCTCGCACACCGCCCAGCGCCATACGAACAAATTTACGGTTAGTCGCCCGCGCAATCGACTGGCCAAGCGAAGTCTTGCCCACGCCCGGAGGACCTACCAGACAAAGGATTGGAGCTTTTACTTTGTCGACACGCTGCTGCACTGCAAGATATTCAAGAATGCGCTCCTTGACCTTCTCAAGGCCATAGTGTTCGTCTTCGAGAACTTTTTCTGCATGGCTGAGATCGTTATTAACCTTGGATTTTTTACGCCAAGGCAAACTAACCAAAGTATCGATGTAATTGCGCACCACGGTCGCCTCTGCTGACATCGGCGACATCAGTTTGAGCTTTTTCAGCTCGGCTTGTCCCTTCTCGCGCGCTTCTTTCGGCATCTTGGCTGCAATAATCCGTTTCTCGAGTTCTTCGAGATCGGCCCCTTCTTCGCCCTCACCCAGTTCTTTCTGAATTGCTTTGACCTGTTCGTTCAGATAGTACTCGCGCTGGGATTTTTCCATCTGACGTTTAACGCGACCGCGAATACGCTTCTCCACTTGGAGTATGTCGAGTTCGCCTTCTAGCTGACCGAGCAAATGCTCGTGACGTTTTGCAACATTGAAGATTTCTAGAATGACCTGTTTTTGCTCAAGCTTCAAGGGCAGGTGTGCTGCTATGGTATCTGCGAGACGGCCAGCATCATCTATCCCTGCCAACGAGGTCAGAATCTCAGGGGGAATCTTTTTGTTCAGTTTTACATATTGATCAAATTGCTGAACTATTGCGCGGCGCATTGCTTCTACTTCAGATTCATCCCCCGGCTCCGATTCGACTGGGGTCAAGTCAGCAACGAAGTGCGTATCCAATTCGCTGATTTGATGAATGCGTGCCCGCTGTGCCCCCTCAACCAATACTTTTACCGTGCCATCCGGGAGTTTCAACATTTGCAGGATATTGGCCACGCAACCAATTTCATAAATATCCGTGGCAGAAGGTTCGTCCTTAGCAGCAGCTTTTTGCGCGGCGAGCATGATGCTCTTTCCCTGTTCCATTGCGGCTTCAAGTGCCTTGATGGATTTTGGACGGCCAACAAAAAGGGGGATCACCATATGCGGAAAGACAACAACGTCTCGCAACGGCAACAAGGGCAGTTGGGTGTGGTCTGTAAGTGTCGTAGAAGTCGTCATGGCGAACCTTATTTAAGAGCTTGTTAATGATGTAGGCACGACAGCCTAAAACTCAAGTCCAAGCGGCAACAAAAATCACTCTTTTACAAAATTTGTAATAAAAAAAGCCACACGCGAAGTCGCCCTCGGGTAGCTTTTCATTGGAAGCTGGTAGTGATTCTTGTAATTCAAATCGTAATGCTTTTTGGCGAAGATGCGCTCTTATTCAAAATAATCAGACGCAGTTATCTGGATATTCACTTAGCTCCAGACACCTTTGGTTGCTCATGATAAATCAGCAAAGGTTTGGCTCCATTCATAATCGTATTTTCATCGATCACGACCTTTGCAACATTTTGCTGACTCGGCAATTCAAACATCACCTCTAACAATGCATGCTCCAAAATAGAACGTAATCCCCGTGCTCCTGTCTTTCGCTCAAGAGCCTTTCGGGCGATTGCGTGTAAAGCTGCAGGACGGACTTCCAGATCCGCCCCCTCCATTTGCAATAATTTTGCATACTGCTTGATTAAAGCATTCTTGGGCTCAAGCAATATTTGGATCAACGCCTCTTCGTTTAGTTCACTTAACGTTGCCACCACTGGCAAGCGGCCAACAAGCTCAGGAATCAAGCCAAATTTGATCAAGTCTTCCGGTTCTGCATCAAGAAGGACTTCACTGGCATTGCGCTCTTGCTGGCTCTTTACACTGGCCGAGAAACCAATACCGCTCTTTTCTGAGCGATTCGAAATGATCTTCGCCAAACCATCAAAAGCTCCCCCGCAGACAAACATGATGTTGGTGGTATCGATCTGCACGAAGTCCTGATTCGGGTGCTTGCGCCCTCCCTGGGGAGGTACTGAAGCCATCGTTCCCTCAATGAGTTTTAACAGTGCCTGTTGAACTCCCTCACCTGACACATCCCGAGTGATTGAAGGGTTATCTGATTTACGGGAAATCTTGTCGATTTCATCAATATAAACAATACCCTTTTGCGCTTTTTCAACTTCGTAGTTGCAATTTTGCAAAAGTTTTTGAATGATATTTTCTACATCTTCACCAACATAACCGGCCTCTGTCAGCGTTGTCGCATCAGCAATGACAAAGGGAACATTCAACATCCGAGCAAGAGTCTGGGCAAGCAGGGTTTTTCCAGAGCCGGTGGGGCCGATAAGCAGAATATTGCTCTTTGCGAGCTCTACTTCGTCTTTCTTGCCCAAATGCTTCAGCCGCTTGTAGTGGTTATAGACTGCTACGGAAAGGATGCGCTTTGCGGTTTCCTGTCCAATGACGTATTGGCCTAAGAGCTCAAAAATTTCTTGCGGAGTCGGCAGATCCGACTTCGGGCCAGTAACGGGTTCAGTGCTTGACGCTTCATCCCGAATGATGTCGTTGCATAGGTCAATACATTCATCGCAAATGAATACGGACGGACCCGCGATGAGTTTCTTTACCTCGTGCTGGCTCTTTCCGCAAAATGAGCAGTAAAGCAATTTTTCGCCGCTGGAGGATTTCTTGTCAGACATAGAGCAAAGTTTGGATGGAGATTGAATTGATATTACCTGCGAAATCGAAATTCGTCACGACACCGCTCAAGAAATAAAGCAGCGCGCTCAAAATTCGTCGCTATAAGACAAAACGCCCGGACGGGCTTACGTCCGGGCGTTTCTCGCATGGACAGCCGAATTTAGGCGCGCGAAGTCAGCACCTTGTCAATCATGCCATACTCAGCCGCTTCCGCAGCAGACATGAAATTATCTCTGTCAGTATCCTTGCTGATTTGTTCCACAGAGCGGCCAGTTTTTTCGGCGAGGATGTGGTTCAAGCGATCGCGCAGATACAGAATTTCACGAGCCTGGATTTCAATGTCGGCAGCCTGACCTTGCGCACCACCCAAGGGCTGGTGAATCATGATGCGCGAATTCGGCAATGAGAAGCGTTTTCCCTTTGCGCCTGCCGCGAGCAAGAAAGCACCCATGGAGGCTGCCAAGCCGGTACATAGTGTCGACACATCGGGCTTAATGAACTGCATCGTATCGTAAATAGCCATACCCGCAGACACGGAACCGCCCGGAGAGTTGATGTACAGGGAAATATCCTTGTCAGGATTTTCACTTTCCAAGAATAACAACTGAGCAACAATCAGGTTGGCACTATGGTCATTGACGGGACCGACCAAAAAAATCACCCGCTCTTTGAGCAAACGCGAGTAAATGTCATATGCTCGCTCACCGCGACCGCTCTGCTCAATTACCATCGGCACCATACCGAGCATTTCGGTATTTAGTGCGGAATTTCTAATCATGCCGGACATGTACTTTCCTTTGGAATTACGTATCTGCGAAATTGCTTACGCGTTATTTCCCATCAACTCATCGAATGCAACAGCTTTTTCGCTGACTTTGGCTTTACCTAACACGTAGTTAACGACGTTCTCTTCCAAAACAAGGGCTTCCACCTCTGCCAGACGGCGACGATCGCTGTAGTAGAACTTGATTACCTGCTGCGGGTCCTCATAACTTTGCGCAAATTCTTCGACTTGAGCTTTTACCTGTTCGGGCGTTGCTTCGAGTTTGTTGGCTTTAACAACTTCGGCGAGAATCAGCCCAAGCCGTACGCGGCGCTCTGCCTGGGCATTAAATAGTTCAGGCGGGAACGGCATATCCTTGACATTCATGCCTCGCTGCGCCATGTCCTGGCGAGCCATTTCGGCCAGACGCTCGATATCCTGATCGACCAGCGCCTTTGGCACATCCAGTTCCGATACTTTAATCAGCGCATTCATTACGCTGTCCTTGGTCTTCGCTTTGACGCGGCCATTCACCTCGCGTTCCAGATTCACCTTGATATCTTCGCGCATCTTGGCCAGATCGCCATCCGCGATGCCGAGGGACTTAGCGAATTCCGCATCCACTTCCGGCAGGTGCGCCCACTCGATCTTCTTCATGGTGATCGTGAACTCAGCGGTCTTTCCGGCCACATCCTTGCCGTGGTAATCGGCAGGAAACGCGAGCGGGAATACCTTGGATTCGCCGACTTTCAGGCCAATGGCTGCAGCTTCGAACTCAGGCAACATGCGTCCTTCGCCGAGCACGAACGGATAATTTTCTGCTTTGCCGCCTTGGAACTCAACGCCATCGATCTTGCCAACAAAATCGACCGTCACACGATCGCCATTCTTTGCGGACAGGTCTGCGCCACCGTCGCCGTGTTCACCTTGCTCACCCTTAACGTGGTAATGCACACGTTGCTTGCGCAAGATATCAATAGTTTTGTCGATTTCAGCGGCGGAAATTTCGCTTTTAATTTTCTCAACTTCAGCGCTGGTCAGGTCGCCAATTTTGACTTCAGGATAAACCTCGAAGGTTGCATCGAATGCGACTACGCCTTCCGGTGCATTTTCACCAGACTTCGGCTCAATCTTGGGATAGCCGGCCACACGCAGATTATTCTCGCTTGCCGCATCATTGAATGCGCGACCAACCTTGTCGTTCAAAACCTCGGTCTCGACCTGATAGCCATATTGCTGGGCGACCATTTTCATCGGCACTTTACCAGGACGGAAACCCGGCGCCTTTGCGGTACGCGCACGAATTTTCAGGCGCTTTTCGACTTCGGCCTGTACATCTGCCAGCGGCACGGTAATGGTGATGCGGCGCTCGAGTTTTTCCAAGGTTTCGACTGCAGTTGCCATGTGAATCGTCCAAAAAATTAAATATTCTGTGGTGCGAGGAGGGGGACTCGAACCCCCACACCATTGCTGGCGTCAGGACCTAAACCTGGTGCGTCTACCAATTTCGCCATCCTCGCGGGAATTTAGCATTGCTTATTTGTGTTGATTTTGCACAAAAACAAAGGGCGACCATGAAGTGAAATGTTTGGTCGCCCTACAAAGCTTGTTAGTAGCTCTTCAACTTCAACCCGGCATTTTACTGGATTTTTTCTTCCGCTGTCCCGATTTTTCGCGAGTCGGATTCCAGGCAAGGTAATCCAACATCTATGTGCTTAAGGGATGACTGCCACCTCCGGTTCGGGCTTCCTGACCCGGAACCATGCGGCATAAAGCGCAGGCAGGAATAAAAGCGTCAATGCTGTCGCAATAATCAGCCCTCCCATGATTGCAACTGCCATGGGCCCCCAGAACACGGAGCGCGACAACGGAATCATCGCGAGCACAGCAGCGGCGGCAGTCAAGATAATCGGCCGGAAGCGGCGCACTGCCGAGTCCACTACCGCATTCCACGGCGCCACCCCTTCGCCAATATCATGCTCGATCTGGTCAATCAGGATTACCGAGTTCCGGATAATCATGCCGAACAAGGCAATGACACCGAGTTGGGCAACAAAGCCGAAAGGACGCTGGAGCAGTAACAATGCCAATGCCGCGCCAGCGACGCCGAGTGGTCCAGTTAAAAACACCAGCACAGATCGTGAAAAACTATGCAGCTGCAACATTAGCAGTGTGAAGATTATAAAAATCACCAACGGCACATTCGCAGCAATCGAGGCTTGAGCCTTGCCGCTGTCGGCCGCCGCACCTGCCAGTTCAATCTTGTATCCGGCAGGGAGTGCAGTTCGCAACTTTTCCAATTGCGGATTAATCTGGCTCGAGACGGTCGGCCCCTGGATGCCATCGATCACATCGGACTGTACGGTGATCGCCCATTCCCGTCTTTCTCTCCAAACCACGCCGGGCTCCCACACGAAATGAGCGCGTGCAACCTGCGCCATCGGCACGGACTTGCCGCTTGCGGTCTGAATGTTGGCTTCATTTAACGCAGTAAGCGTCGAACGCTCCTCCAAAGGCTGGCGCATTACGATATCGATCAGCTTGTTGTTATCGCGGAATTGGCCGATCGTTGTGCCGGTCAGGATCGTATTTGCAGTGCGCATGACAGTCTGCGAGCTGATACCGAGCGCGCGTAACTTGTCTTGATCGAGATCGAGGCGCAATACCTTAATCGACTCATTCCAGTTGTCGTTTACGCCAAGAGTATTCGGGTTAGCACGCATGATTCCCTTTACCTCATCGGCAATCGCACGAACCTTATCGACTTCATAGCCAGTCACGCGGAACTGCACCGGATATGGCACCGGCGGTCCATTGGGCAGAAGTTTTACCCGCCCTCTTACTTCGGGAAAATCACTCTTGAACGCATCAATAATTTTCAGGCGCAATGCTTCGCGAGCCTTCAGGTCCTTTGGAAGTACCACGATTTGCGATACGTTAGTTTGCGGAAAAATCTGGTCCAGGGGCAGATAAAAACGCGGGCTACCAGTGCCGACGTAACTCGTGACACTTTCGACACCGTCCTGCTTGCCGATGAATGCTTCAAATTTTTTCGCCTGGGCTTCGGTTGCGGCAAAAGCGGTGCCTTCCGGCATCCACAATTCCACGAGCAGTTCCGGGCGACTGGAATCCGGGAAGAATTGCTGTTCGATAAAGCGAAAGCCGAATACACCCAGGGCAAATACCGCAAGCGTCAACAGGATGGTGGTCTTGCGCCACTCCACGCACCAGTTCACCAGCGACCGGAATCGCTTGTAAAACGGCCCGTCAAACAGTTCATGGTGGCCGTCGGCATTGGTGGCTGGCTTTACCTTCAAAAGGACATAACCGATATACGGCGTAAATAGTACCGCTACAAACCAGGAAATGATCAATGCCAACGCATTTACCGAAAACATCGAAAACGTATACTCGCCGGCGGCAGATTTCGCCAGGCCGATCGGCAAGAAGCCGGCGGCGGTGATCAGCGTACCGGTCAGCATTGGCATTGCAGTTGAGGTGTAAGCAAACGTCGCTGCATCGAAACGGGAAAGTCCTTCTTCCATCTTCCGCACCATCATTTCTACTGCGATGATGGCGTCATCCACTAAAAGCCCGAGTGCGATAATCAGCGCGCCTAGCGAAATCTTGTGCAGGTCGATATTTAGAACCCGCATGAACAGGAAGGTAACTGCCAGCACCAGCGGGATGGTCAGCGCCACCACCAATCCCGGCCAGACATCCAGCCGGAACGGCTTGGTATGGAGGCCAAGCGCTAGGAAGCTGACGGCCAATACGATCAATACCGCTTCGGCCAGCACCTTCAAGAATTCGCTTACGGAAGTGGCCACCGCCTTTGGCTGGTCCGACACTCGCTCTAGTTGAATGCCAACCGGCAGCTTGTCCTTGATTTCGTTGACGGTTTTTTCGAGCTCGCGTCCCATTTTGATAATGTCGCCGCCCTTCTCCATCGAAATTCCCAAGCCGATCACTTCCTTGCCGTTGAAGCGCATCTTGTCCTGCGGCGGATCCCTGTATTCGCGACGGACGGTAGCGAAGTCACCGAGGCGGAAGGTGGTGTTATTGGCTCGTAATTCGAGGTTTTCCAGATCCTTGACTCCACGCATTGCACCAGTTACTCGCACTTGCAGATTGTCTGTCGGTGTCACGAGCACGCCAGTTGATTCAACCGTGTTTTGCGCGTTGAGCTGGCCTACGATTGCTTCGAAAGGAATGCCCAGCTGTGCGAATTTTTTGTGCGAAAACTCGATGTTGATTTTTTCATCCTGCACGCCAAATAACTCGACCTTGGCGACGGATGGCACCTGCAACATCTGCTGGCGCACAAAATCAGCGTAATCCTTGACTTCTGCGTAGTTAAAACCATCGCCAGACAGCGCAAAGATCGAACCATAGGTGTCGCCAAATTCGTCATTAAAGAACGGGCCGATAACGCCCGCTGGCAACGTACCCCGGATGTCGCCGATCTTCTTGCGAACCTGGTACCAGGCTGCAGGCGTTTCTTTCGGAGGCGTTGATTCGCGCAGCTGGAGAATAATCAGCGTCTCGCCGGGTTTGGAATAGCTGCGAATCTTGTCAATGTACGGTGTTTCCTGCAGCTTCTTTTCCAGCTTGTCAGTTACCTGCTCCGCCATTTGCAGTGCAGTCGCACCCGGCCAGATGGCGCGCACAACCATTGCACGGAAAGTAAACGGCGGGTCTTCGTCCTGTCCGAGGCTGCTGTAACTGAGTACACCGCCGAACAGGAGAGCAACGATCAGGTAACGTGTTAAAGGAATATGTTCAAGCGCCCAGCGAGAAAGGTTGAAGCCACTCCTCATTTGGCAGCTCCTGCGTCCGCATTTGCATTTGCAGCTTGCTTAGGAATACCGTGTGCTGCCGTCTTTGCGCCGTTAGCGCCATTACCGGCGAGCGTTTCCTCTCCCAAAATCTTCACCTTCTGACCAGGCTTTAAAAGATTAACGCCTGCTGTGACAACGGTTTGTCCTGGCGACACTCCACCGGCAACCAAGATGTCATTACCTGTCATACCGGCAACCTGAACCGGAACAGGCTTTACCGCACCGTTTTCTACAATCCATACTGACGTCGCTGATTTTTGCTGTAAAAGCGCGGTAAGCGGAAGTCTGATCACTGCATCTGCAGTCTTCGCTGCAAAGGCCACATAGGCGGTCATTCCCAGCTTGACACCCTCAGCGGCGCGAGGAATCGAAACCTTCGCGGTATAGGTGCGTGTGGCAGGATCGGCAACCGGGGATAATTCACGGATTTTTCCGGGGAAGCTCTCATTCGGATTTGCCCACGTACGCACGCGTACATCGGTAATGCGCCGCAAGGTATCCACCTTATCCTCAGGTATGCCGATCACGATTTCTTTGTCACCGGCCTGGGCAACACGCACTACGGGGCTGCCCGCAGCTACCACCTGCCCTACCTCGGCATCCACTCCGGTCACCACGCCATCGACATCCGCGACTAAGGTGGTATAGCCCGCCTGGTTGGACTGGTTTCGATAGGCTGCGACTGCCTGCTCATAGCTTGCTTGCGCCGCCTTGAAGGCTGTCTCCTTGCCGTCAAGAACCGCCTGGCTGACGAAATTCTTCGCGCGCAGTTCTTGATAACGTTTCATTTCCGCACGAGCAAGATCACGATTACTCTCGGCCGCCATCATGCCTGCGTTGGCCTGTGCTTTTGAAAGCTGAAAATCCTGTGGATCAAGCTGCATCAATATCTGGCCACGCTTCACTGTGGATCCAACATCAACTTTGCGCGCAACAATTTTTCCACCGACACGAAAGCCCAGGCGGGACTCAACCCGGGCGCGTACATCGCCGGAGAATTCCGCAACCACGTCAACATTATCGGCAGCCAGCCGGACCACGCGTACTGGACGGATTTCCTCGACTTTTTCAACTGGCTTGGAGCAACCGGCAAGCAGCACGCCAGTCGACACAGCAAGTATCGCCGCGTAAGCAAGAGGAGCTCGAGATTGTACAAATGAACAGAGGTTGAGCGGGGTGGCCACGTTTTTCCTTTACTATTCGGGCTGAAAAAGCGCCTGGCTAAGAATTGCCGACGATTATTATCGAATTACGGGATTATTACTGACTGATTGGTTAGTAATTATAAGCAGGGCTTTTGTTTTTGCATATGACTTTTTAGTCAGTAACAGAACAATGTCAATAAATCACTACGAAAATTTTCCCGTCGCTTCTATATTGCTTCCCGCACATCTAAGGCCGGCGGTAAAAATTTTGTATGCATTTGCGCGTAGTGCAGATGATCTTGCAGACGAAGGAGACGCAGAGCCGGCAGAACGTCTACAGGCGCTGGATGCATATGAAGAGGAATTGACTGGTATTCAGGCGGGCGTCCCTTCTCACCTCCCGCTGTTCAGCGCGCTCGAACAAGTGATAAAGAAATATCATTTGCCGCTACAGCCCTTGCGGGATTTGCTCTCTGCCTTTAAACAGGATGTAACCACCATTCGATATTCCACGTTCGAAGAGCTGATGGATTACTGTCGGCGTTCGGCGAACCCGGTTGGAAATTTGTTGCTGCATCTTTATGGAAGTGTCACCGAAAAAAATGCAACGGATTCCGATGCGATTTGCTCCGCGCTGCAACTTATCAACTTTTGGCAGGATGTGGCCATCGATTGGCAAAAAAAACGGATTTATATACCTCAGCAGGATTTGGATCACTTCGGCGTCACCGAAGCACATATTGCGGAGGCTCTAACAGACGAGGCATGGCGCGCCTTAATGTGCTTCGAGGTAGCTCGCACCCGCGCACTGATGCTATCGGGCGCCCCGCTTGCCCTGCAACTGCCGGGCCGAATCGGCTGGGAGCTTCGCCTGATCGTACACGGCGGACTCCGCATCCTCGAACGGATCGAAGCAGTCGATTACGATGTTTTTCGACGCCGCCCGCAACTCGGTGCGTTTGACTGGCTCACCATACTCTGGCGTGCTGCAATCATGAAAATCAGTTTGTCGCGCATAGCGCATGTCGGCTAGCATAGCGGCTTTTGATCAGCCTTAACCCCATCTTCTCCCATGTCGCCCGACGAATATTGCCAGCAAAAAGCCGTCCAAAGCGGCTCCAGTTTCTACTACAGCTTCCTGTTTCTTCCGGCTGAACGTCGTCGCGCCATTACTGCGTTGTATGCGTTCTGCCGCGAAGTGGACGATACGGTGGATGAATGCACCGATATCACCATCGCCCGCAATAAACTGATGTGGTGGCGCAA
>DATFAZ010000246.1:0-12108 GCA_035254105.1 Noviherbaspirillum sp.
TGCATTTATTATTGAAAACGTGTTGTGCATTAGGCAAATGGCGCCCGCAGCATTTTCTTACTAGAAATTAATGGGCATGATACCAATAGTTGCGCCGCTCGACGAGATGGATGGGGTGTCGGTGTTTAATTTGGGTCTACCTCAACCCGACGCCGTGAGGTGATGCGGCTTCATATCTGATTAGGGTTGATTTCGGCATTAATCGACACTTTGCTCGGTAGGTCATAGACCCTATTCAGACAGACGAGCCGCCTGATGGCAGTATCCTGCGATAAGGCAAAAACGGATTGGCCGCGCCGGATTTTTGGCCGGGTATTAGTGTTTTGAATTCGCCCCCCGGTACACCCCCGCTTTTGTTTTCGCGCCCTAGCAAAGCCGCCTAGTGGGTACCTGCCTCAGATTCAAAGCTTTGAAAAATAAAAAACGATGACTAGGAAACCGACATTTCCCATTGAAAAAATTTGCTCTAATACTTAATCATAGATCCTTCATCCTGGTGCCATACCTGCTATTTTTTGAGGGCGATGCATATTCCAGTGTTGGCCTACAGCGTGTTCGGCGGTGTAAACAGTCTGAAGGGTGATTGAAATCACAGGCGGGAATGCGCCGGAAACTGGACGGAGCGAATCCGTTATCGACCGACAACTGGCGACCCTTTGCTGCCATTCGGCAACTAGGAAAATTGTCGTTCAATGTAGGAATGACCGGCGGACCATAGGCAGGGAAATGCTGTCCTGCTGCGATGGCGTCCGTGTTGATTGCCATGTTAGCCGGCATTCTGAGTTCACTCTCGACGACGGACAACCAGCTCGTTGAAACCGGTAGCTGGATCTGGCTCGCGAGTCAGCGACCAATCCGTAAGCAGTGCCAGAAGAATCTCCGCTTTCGTTCGGACGGCGTTGCCATAACCGACATGACCGCCATAGACGCGACCAGAGACATCGGCGACAGACATATGCAAGTGTGCGCCCGAAGAGCTGAGAGTTCCTGAAAGACTAAGAATTTCAAGAGGCCCGGCAATCGCGCTCTCGGAAGCCTCCCCCGCGTACCGAATACTGCCCTCAACCAGGCTGCCGATGCCAGCAACGACGAAGGCTGATTCTGCGGTTTACTTGGTTGCCGCATCCTCCAGAGCGCGCCGACAATCCACATCTGGGGAGAGTCTAAGGGGCAGCAGTTGCATGTAAGCCAGAGCCGTTTCGTGCAATGGAGTGTGCACGCCACCTAACGACTAGTTCATCTGTCGACGATTTTTACATGACAGTCGATCGTCATACAGGGAATTACGATTAGCCCCCTTTGCTACGCCATTTCCCTGAATTGGCATGTCTCATGCTTTTGCTCTTCGCCGCATTTTTTAATCGGGACAGTCGAGGTCGTGAACATCCGCGCCGAAGCCAGCGCACCTTGGTTGTGATTACGCACGCTTGTTCTGCATGGGGCGAGCTTGCGCCGACCGTGAGAAGGGACACGCGCCTCGTCCATCGCGTGCGGCATGCACCGTGAACCTGTCCCATCGCGCTGCTCAACAACGATCCCAAGGAGGAAGACAATGACACCGCGTTTTCGCTTTAAAGATTTGCTTATGATGTGTGCTGTATCGCTCGGACTGCACTGTTCCGCGCATGCCAGTGCCGTCGTGCCTATCGATACCATGCCCCGGCCGGGAGATAGTATCGGCAACACCGGAGGATTCGTTGACTATATGTGGTCAGATATTGCCGTCGGTTTTCGCGTTGCAACTGCTGGTCGCATCACGCACATCGACACGCTCTTGTCTGCATTTACGAACTATGAACCTTTTGTGATCGGCCTCGCGTCCAATGACCTGATCGGCCATGCGCCGCTGGATTACATCTACGCTCCGCCCGGCTCCATCCAAGAATGGAGTGTGTGCAGTTATGGCCCCTATCCTCCTACGATGACTGGCTGCGCATGGCCCGGCAGCGCCAACTTTAGGCTGGCGCAAGGTCAGACGCTCGCATTTGATACCGATATATTTTTGCCGGAGGCCGGTACGTACTGGCTGTACTCGCGATTTCCAACTGAGCTTGCAGGCTTTAATTGGACCACCAATCTCTCCGAGACCACGGATTTATTCGCCACGCGCCGGGGCATCTCCACGACTAATCCCAGCGCGACAACCTTTAACCTCGTTGAAAATCCCGTCTATGCGCCTGCAATGCGTATTGAATTCGAGCCCGGCTTGCGGGTCTCTGAGCCGCCGACCGGCAGTATCATCCTTGCGGGACTGGCATTCTTGATGTATCGCAGACGCAGCGCGGGTGGCAATGCGGCGTGAGCGGCAGCCTGCATTGATCATTTTTTCTGTACTACCTGCCCGGAAAACAACAACGCCGAGGATTACTCTGGCGTTGTGTTCTGTTTGCCCTGCGTCGGCATGTCTGGACGTTCTCAAGGAACGATAGGCACTCTACCTAACAGGCAACGCAATCAGGCCCGGCGCAGGTCTTATCAACGATGCAGCGTGCTCATTGCGCAACCGCTGCAGCAGGAGTTGCTGCCGAGACATTCTGCATCTGGGGTTGCTTTGCTTTCGGTGCGTTTTTAGCCGCGACGGGTTTCTTGCTCTGACCTGCTTTTTTGGCCGGTGCCGGCTTCTTTGCCGGCGCAGGCTTGTTCACGGAAGCCTCTCAGCCCTGCGTGTAATGCCGGTTGGGTCGAATTTGGGTGAGAGATTATAGGCTAGATAGCTGATTGCGAAGGAGCGCGTAAATGGAGAGCATTTAGGACATGACTCCTGCTTATACCGTCTGCTTTTGGCCGCGCTAAGATGACTGCTGTGTCCTGCAACAATGACCGCTTCGCGCCAGCTATCTGCCAATCGAATTTCGGCCGCAGGCCAATTCGTAGCTGCTTGACGACGTGATAAATGGAAGCGTATGCTTAACTTGTACATCAGGAGTTGGGTCGACGCCCACGCCAACCTGCCAGACCGGGCAAGGTGGATCGCGTAAAGCGGATGTGGTTCCATAACGGAACAATCAAACGGATCGCGTCGACCTCCTTTATGGAGGTTTTTTTATGCCTGAAATTTCTTCAGCGCCTGCTTCTACGGCTGTAGGAGCATTGTCGCTTTCATCGCCATATCTTCTGTCATCAGAGAAGCAGGCGATGATCATTTTTCCACGTCTCGAAAAGTTAAGCGAGTTCGTCGGTTCGCTGCCTGTTGATCGCGAATATCGCGCACGGCTTTACCGCAGCATTGCGATCTACGCGCGTCAGATTCTTGAACGGCCAGACCCGCCTCCGCCCGAGCAGTGGGACGACTATTCAGCATTGCAGCAGGTAACGCTGGGCGACTGGAACGAGGAGGAGTTGCGAAAGCTACTTGCGGGTTAGCGTCCTCGTCAATCAAAGTTGTTGCTGCAGGGGGCAAATGAAACACACCTAACAGCGACGGTACCAGGAGAAATCAATGGCTGGATTCGATTTTGAGGTGGAAGTCGAAGTGATCCTGTTGAGGCTGGGTGCCTTCGCCGGCGACCGGTACGAGTGGCAATTGGAGACCCGTGCAGGGGTGCTAGACATTCAGGTGCACCATACCTGGATTCAGACCTGCTTCATGAATCCGCGTGACGCGGCATCGATTGTTCGGTACGGCGAAATCGATCCGCTTACAGGAAGATGGGACTGGCATTTCGAGAGCCCCCTTGACATGGATGATCTGAACGCCATAGAGCAGGTGCTGTCAGGGTTGCTAGATGTCGAAAGGGAAAAATCCCTTCCCTTCATGGAAGTGCTTTTGAGGAAATTCAATGCAGAACTACGGGCGAAAGGAACGAAGATCAGGTTCAGAAAGCCAAGCGATTGTGGCGAGCTGGCCGAAACGTCCCCAATGGGAAGCTCATCGGCATCGGCGCCAAATAGTACGAGTCAGCCCCTGCCAAAACTGACGATTCCTCCACCGGGAGCGCCGCTCCCACCCGACCATCCTTTCACGCAGCCGGCCATGGATTTTGGCATCAAGCGCTCTGCGCGGCCATTGGTGCCGATACGGCCACCAGACCTGGAAGACATCGCATTTGAAATCTTGCGCCACGCGCGATACAAAAAGCGATAACAGCCAGCGCGCAACAGGCGCTTGTTTGCAGGGTTTGCGCTGGGTGCCAGAAAGACGCTCCTGGTCGGACCGTCACATGTAGTCGACGACATCAAGCAGCGTCTCGGTATGGGGCCGTGTGGGGCATCAAAGCATTGGCGCGCTGGCGCGGCATGCGACTCAACTGCAAGACGTCAACTTCCCCTCTTTATGGTAGTGCTGTTCAGCAATATTGCGATAAGATGAAAAGTTAAGATTTTTCCCGTTAAGCAGCATGATCGACGACATCAAGAAAACCCTCTGGGCCACGGCAGACAAGCTGCGCGCCAATATGGACGCGGCCGAGTACAAGCATATCGTGCTCGGCCTGATCTTCCTGAAATACATCTCCGACACATTCCAGACGCGTCAAAATGAGCTACAGGCGCGTTTTGCCGACCCGAACGACGATTACCATTTAGATGGTGCGGGCGCGGCTGAAATTGCCGAGGAACTCGAAGATCGGGACTACTACAAGGAAGTCAACGTGTTTTGGGTGCCGGAGCAGGCGCGCTGGGAAAACCTGCGCGCGCAGGCCAAGCAGGCCGACATCGGCAAGCGCATCGACGACGCGTTGGCGCTGATCGAGGGTGAGAACCCGAAGTTGAAAGGCATCCTCGACAAGCGGTATGCGCGTGCGCAACTCCCTGACGGCAAGCTTGGCGAACTGGTCGATCTGATTTCCGCCATCGGTTTCGGCGAAGGTGGCCAGAACGCACGCGATCTGCTCGGGCAGGTCTACGAATACTTCCTTGGCCAGTTCGCCAGCGCCGAAGGCAAAAAGGGCGGCCAGTTCTACACGCCGGCCTCGATCGTCAAGACGTTGGTCGCGGTGCTCGCGCCGCATCACGGTAAGGTGTATGACCCATGCTGCGGCTCCGGGGGCATGTTCGTGCAGTCGGAAAAATTCATCGAGGCGCACGGTGGCAAGCTGGGTGACGTGTCGATCTACGGGCAGGAATCGAACCCGACCACATGGCGGCTGGCGGCGATGAACCTGGCGATTCGCGGCATCGACTTCAACCTCGGCAAGGAGCCGGCGGATACCTTCGTGCGCAACCAGCATCCTGACCTGCGGGCTGACTTCGTGCTGGCCAATCCGCCGTTCAACGTGTCCGACTGGTGGCACGGCAGCCTGGAAGGCGATCCGCGCTGGATGTATGGTACGCCGCCCCAGGGCAATGCGAACTACGCTTGGTTGCAGCACATGCTGCACCACCTGAAGGCCTCCGGGCGCGCCGGCATCGTGCTGGCCAACGGCTCAATGTCGTCCAGTCAGAACAGCGAAGGCGAAATCCGCCGCGCAATGGTCGAAGCCGACAAGGTGGAAGTGATGGTGGCGCTACCGGGACAATTGTTCTTCAATACGCAGATTCCTGCCTGCCTGTGGTTCCTGGCGAAACAGAAGAGCGTACGCCAGGCCGAAGTGCTGTTCATCGACGCGCGCAAGCTCGGCAAGGCAATAAGCCGCGTCCAGGTCGAGCTGACTGATGCCGACATTCAGAAAATCGCCGATACCGTGCATGCGTGGCGCGATGATGGTGAAACGGATGCCGCCTATACCGATGTGCCAGGCTTCTGCCGCAGCGTCACGCTGGCCGAAATCGCAGAACACGGGCATGTACTGACGCCCGGTCGGTATGTCGGCGCGGAAGAAGTCGAGGATGACGACGAGGCGTTTGGCGAAAAAATGCAGCAGCTCACCGAAAAACTGGGTGAGCAGATGGCGAAGGGAGCAGAACTGGATGAGCTGATCCGGCAGAAGCTGGGAGGGCTTGGGTATGAATTCTAAGGGCCGCGACCGAACTCAAACTCGTACGGGAGGCCGACCGGCGACCGAAGGCGTCATTCAAGGCAGATATGCGCTCTCTGTCGGTATGCCGGCATTAACTCCACCTGGCGGCTGGAAATGGACTCCGCTTTCTAGCGTCGCGCGCTTAGAGACCGGCCATACGCCTAGTAGAAAGCATTCTGAATATTGGGATGGGAGTATTCCATGGGTTGGTATCCGTGATGCTACCGCAAATCATGGCACCACGATCTTTGATACGCAACAGCACGTAACTCAGCTTGGAATCGATAACTCATCTGCACGGGTACTCCCCGCGAATACAGTTTGCCTTTCGCGTACTGCATCGGTTGGTTATGTCGTTGTCATGGGCGTGCCAATGGCTACTAGTCAAGATTTCGTGAATTGGGTGTGCTCTGACGCTATTGACTATCGCTTCCTGAAGTACGTCCTTCTGTCCGAACATGACAGCATGCTCAGATTTGCCAGTGGAACGACGCACCAAACTATTTACTTTCCCGAGGCAAAGGCATTTCATGTCTGCTTGCCTAGCGTCGCGGATCAAAGAAAAATTGCAGATGTCCTATCGGCACTGGACGATCGGATTACTCTTTTGCGCGAAACTAATACTACCCTCGAATCCATCGCTCAAGCCCTGTTCAAATCCTGGTTCGTGGACTTTGATCCCGTGCGAGCCAAACAGGACGGCCGCGCGCCAGAAGGCATGGATGAAGCGACGGCTGCGCTGTTCCCTGACGGGTTCGAGGAATCGGAGTATGGAGCAGTGCCGCAAGGCTGGTGTGTTGCGACATTGAATTCTATCTGTAGTGAGAACGGTGGCACGATTCAGACGGGCCCGTTTGGTAGCCAGCTTCATGCATCTGATTACGTAACTACAGGAGTACCTGTTGTGATGCCGCAAGACCTCGACGGACGTCGCGTCGGTACCGCAAAGATAGCTCGAATTACAGATGCGGACGCGGCGCGGCTTTGTCGCCACCAACTACAGGTCGGAGATATTGTGTTCAGCCGCCGTGGCGATGTCGGCCGTCATGCGCTAATTGGCAGTAGCGAAGCCGGTTGGTTATGTGGAACCGGGTGCCTTTTGGTTCGGGCCGGCAAAAAGTGGCCTTCGTCGATATATCTATCGCTCGCGCTTGATAGGCCCAGTAGCAAGGTATGGTTACTTCAACACGCGGTAGGCGCAACGATGCCAAACCTTAACACCGGTATCTTGGGAGACGTGCCAATAATGCGCCCGGATCACCGTGTCTTGTGCGCATTCGATGGCGTAGCAAAGGCATTAGACGAGCGAATTAGTCACAATCATTCTCAGATCGCAGTCCTTACTGGAATCCGCGACACCCTCCTTCCTCGCCTCATTTCTGGTCAGTTGCGTTTGCCGGAAGCGAAAGAGTTAACCTCAGATGTAATGACGGGAACCTGACCTATGGCTCTCAATCTTCGCCTACGTTTCACCGAATTTTTGCAACAAAACAAGGACGCGCCATATACAGCCCGTGACATCGCGCAATGGATTTTTGAACATTATCCTAACGAATGCGCCGATAAAATCGCCTCCAGCACGGTCCTGAAAAGCGATGCCGACTTGGTGCAGCAACTGGTTGCAGAAATCAGTGGTTCGCGCCCGCGCTGGCAAAAGCAGCATCCGCAATTGAAAACGACAGAAGGTCGACCACGGCGGTATTACTGGACCGACAAAGACGCGAGCGCCGAGGTGGAAGCTGCCGAGTCTCAGGCTGCTATGCCTCTAAAAGATGCTGCGGGACCAGCCAAGGTATCGGAGCATGATCTGTATCCCTTGTTGGCCACATATTTGCTCGCAGAACATACTGTGTATGCCGGCCGCATCGACGAAAAGCGCTCCTCGAACCGAGCCGGCAGCGGTGCGAATGAATGGTTGCATCCTGATATGGCCGGCCTTGAAGACCTGTCCTGCGATTGGACCCGCGAACTGCGTGACTGTGTCGGTGTGCTGGCTGAGCGGCGTGCACGCCTATGGTCTTTCGAGGTCAAGCTGCTGATCAATCGTTCAAACGTGCGCAAGAGCTATTTTCAGGCGGTATCGAATTCGTCCTGGGCGCACCTTGGCTATCTGGTTGCTGCCGTCATCGAGGGAGACGATACGATGAAGGAGTTGAGCATGCTAGTCGCCACGCACGGCATCGGCGTGATTCAGCTTGATGTCACAACCCCGACTGAAAGCCAAATCCTGATCCCGGCGCGCGAGCGTGCCGAGATTGATTGGGACATGTGCAACCGCCTGACTGAGGAAAACCGGGATTTTATTGATTACCTGGCGCGGGTCCGTCGTTTTTACCAGACCGGCGAAACGCGGGCGCAGGAATGGGGTATTCAAGAATCAGGCGCTTAGCAGTACAACAGCCAAGGAGCCTATTTGCTGCCCTCATCAAAGTTGCATTCTGACGCAGTAAAAAGCAGTGGGTGCCGCAGCAAGGATTTGATTGAGGTGATTTTTCGTCCCCTAGTCATGAAAATCCAGTTCCTGGTTGATGCTAATATTGCCAAACGGCAAACTGCTTCAACATATCTGCAACCGCTCGCCGGAATGGACGTGTTGCGAGAATATAAGGCCGGGCGCGATAAATACTATATCAATAATGCTCTGCTACAAGAATTAACTCAGTAGCAATAGGTTGATGCGCTCGACATATGCATAAAACGTGTCGATTTTTTTGCGTTTTTTAAACATATTGTTTAAAAACGTCGACGGAATCGACACGTTGTTTGGGCGACCAGGCAATGACAGAAGAACAACTCGAACAAGAAACGCTGGCTTGGCTCGCCGAGGTTGGCTACACACCACTGTTCGGGCCAGACATCGCACCAGATGGGAAGGCGCCAGAGCGGGCCGACTACCGGCAAGTGGTGCTGACCGAGCGCCTGCGCCACGCGATCGCGCGATTGAATCCGACGATTCCGCTGGATGCGCGCGAGGATGCGGTGCAGCGTGTGCTGAACCTCGATGTGCCGGTGCAGTTGTCGGCCAACCGGGCTTTTCATCAGTTGCTGGTCAATGGCGTGCCGGTCGAATACCAGAAAGACGGAGAGACGCGCGGCGACTATGTGCGCTTGATCGACTTTGCCGACATCAGCGCGAACGAATGGCTGACGGTCAATCAGTTCTCGATCAAGGGGCCGCATCATACCCGCCGGCCCGACATCATTCTGTTTATCAATGGCTTGCCGCTGGTGCTGCTGGAGCTAAAGAATCCGACCGACGAGGACGCCAATATCTGGAAAGCCTACGACCAGATACAGACCTACAAGGCGCAGATTCCCGACGTCTTTCAATACAACGAGGTGCTGGTCGTCTCCGACGGCACCGAGGCGCGCATGGGCTCGCTGTCCGCCAATGCCGAACGTTTCCTTTCCTGGCGCACGATCGATGGCGTGACGCTCGACCCGCTTGGCGAGTTCAGCGAACTGGAAACGCTGGTGCGTGGCGTGCTGGCGCCGGAATACCTGCTCGATTACCTGCGTTTTTTCGTGCTGTTCGAGGACGACGGCACGCTGGTCAAGAAGATCGCCGGTTATCACCAGTTCCACGCGGTGCGCGCAGCCATCGCCCAGGTCGTCGCCGCCTCTTGCCCGGGCGGCAGCCAGAAGGGCGGCGTGGTGTGGCACACGCAGGGATCGGGCAAGAGCATTACGATGACGTGCTTTGCCGCGCGCGTGATGCGCGAAGCTGCCATGGAGAACCCGACCATTGTCGTCATCACCGATCGCAACGACCTCGACGGCCAGTTGTTCGGCGTGTTCTCGCTGGCGCAAGACCTGCTGCGCGAGCAGCCAGTGCAGGCGGGTACCCGGCAGGATTTGCGCGCGAAGCTGGCGAACCGGCCGTCCGGCGGCATCGTGTTCGCGACCATCCAGAAATTCATGCCCGGCGAAGATGAAGATACGTTCCCGGTACTGTCCGACCGACACAATATCGTGGTGATCGCCGATGAAGCACACCGCACGCAGTACGGTTTCGAGGCGAAGTTCAAAGGCGATACGAAGGGCTATCAGGTCGGCTACGCGCAGCATCTGCGCGATGCGCTGCCGCATGCGACCTTCGTCGCGTTCACCGGCACGCCGGTCTCTAGCGAGGACCGCGATACCCGTGCCGTGTTCGGCGACTACATCCACATCTACGACATGCAGCAGGCGCGCGATGATGGCGCAACGGTCGCGATCTACTACGAATCCCGGCTCGCGAAGCTCGGCCTGAAGGAAAGTGAGCTGCCGGCCATTGATGCTGAAGTCGACGAACTGGCCGAAGACGAGGAGGGTGACGAGCAGGCGAAGCTGAAGAGCAAGTGGGCCGCACTGGAAAAGGTGGTCGGTGCGGAGCCGCGCATCAAGCAGGTGGCCGCTGATCTAGTGGCGCATTTCGAGGAACGCAACCAGGCACAAAACGGCAAGGCGATGGTCGTCGCGATGAGCCGCGAAATCTGCGTGCATCTGTATGACGCGATCGTCGCGCTGCGGCCCGATTGGCACGACCCCGACCCGGAAAAGGGCGCGATCAAGATCGTGATGACGGGCTCGGCCAGCGACAAGGCGCTGCTGCGCCCGCACATCTACTCCAAGCAGGTGAAGAAACGGCTGGAAAAGCGGTTTAAAGATCCGGCGGACCCGTTAAAACTGGTGATCGTGCGCGACATGTGGCTGACGGGATTCGACGCACCCTGCGTGCATACGCTGTACGTGGATAAGCCGATGAAGGGGCACAACCTGATGCAGGCGATCGCGCGCGTGAACCGCGTGTTCCGCGACAAGCAGGGCGGGCTGGTGGTCGATTATATCGGCATCGCCAATGACCTGAAGCAGGCGCTGAAGGAATACACGGCCAGCAACGGGCGCGGCCGGCCGACGGTCGACGCGCATGAAGCGTATGCGATCCTCGAAGAAAAGCTTGACGTGCTGCGCGCGATGCTGCACGGATTCGATTACAGCGGCTTCCTGACCGGCGGGCACAAGCTGCTCGCGCAAACCGCCAACCATGTACTCGGCATCAAGGATGGCAAGAAGCGGTTTGCCGATGTCGTGCTCGCGCTGTCGAAGGCCTTTTCGTTGTGCTGCACCCTCGATGAGGCGAAGGCGGTGCGCGAGGAAGTCGCGTTCTTCCAGGCGGTGAAGGTGCTACTGACCAAGAAAGACATCACCGCGAAGAAAAAGACCGACGAAGAGCGCGATCTGGCAATTCGGCAAATCATCGGTTCGGCGGTCGTGTCCAATGAAGTCGTCGATATTTTCGGGGCGGCCGGACTGGACAAGCCGAACATCGGCATCCTCGATGATGAATTCCTGGCCGAGGTGCGCAACCTGCCGGAGCGGAATCTGGCGGTCGAATTGCTGGAGCGCCTGCTGGAAGGCGAGATCAAGAGCCGCTTTGCCGGCAATGTGGTCCAGAACCAGAAATTCTCGGAATTGCTATCGAATGTGATCAAGCGGTATCAGAACCGCTCGATCGAGACCGCGCAGGTCATCGAGGAATTGATCGAGATGGCCAAGAGGTTCAAGGAGGCAGCCGACCGGGGCGAGCACCTTGGACTGAACGCCGACGAGTTGGCGTTCTATGATGCGCTGGCCAATAACGAGGAATCGGTGCGCGAGTTGGGTGACGAGACGCTGCGCAAGATTGCGCATGAGCTGGCCGAGAACCTGCGCCAAAACGTGAGTGTGGATTGGTCGGTACGCGAAAGCGTGCGTGCGAAGCTGCGGCTGATGGTGAAGAGAATATTGCGGAAATACAAATATCCGCCGGTGAAGCAGGAAGAGGCGGTGCAATTGGTGCTGGAACAGGCCGAGACCCTGAGTGCGGAATGGGCGTGATCCATGTGTGGTGAGCACCGCCGCGCGCCACGTCGTGCTCGCTGGCTAGGCGCGGCGCGTCTCCCGGCGGATGAACGGGACCACGTTCGCCGTGGCGATCAAGCGCTGAGAGCGTAGTACCGATTCAAGGTGCGCGCCCAACTGCCGCCACGCGTCGCGCATTTCATCGGCATAGTCGTGATGCAGATAGTGGCGCCGGGTCTTGCTGCCGGCGAGGACGTGATTCTGGCAGCGGTCGATGACGTCCAGCGACACGCCCAGGCGCTGCATGATGGTCGCGCCGGTGCGGCGCAAGTCATGCGGGGTCCATGCGCCATTGGCGCCATGGGCGAGTACCAACGCATTGCCCGCC
>DATFAZ010000247.1:0-3393 GCA_035254105.1 Noviherbaspirillum sp.
AGTTGTAGTCAAGCCGGCTCAATACACTTTTTGGGGCGGCTATGCCGGTTACTTTCAAGACCCAGACAAGCACTTATGGGAGGTAGTGTGGAATCCGCACTTGTTACCGGAGGACGGTTAATCAGCAGGACTATGGACCCAAAGAGCTGCAACGGCCTCGTGACAGCCGAGTACCGCCTTCGTCGGCACGTTTTCTTCCTTGCGCCGCTTCTGCTATTGCTCTCGGCTTGCGCAAGCCAGCCGCGCTCAACAGAAACAATCTGGACCACTGTGACCGACGTCTACTCGAAGGACAAGCTCAACCAGAGCTATAACGCACAAGTACTAGAACGTTTCCGGTCAGCCGGTTTTTCCGAGCAAGACATTGAACAGGGCCGGCTTATTCGGGTGGCCTGTGGCTTGGGCACCGACTACACGTGGGGTAGCTATGCCTACTTACCCCCCGGGATGAAAGTCAAAAAAGAGGACGTGCTTCGACTTAGGGTCGACGACCCGGGAACCGATGACCGAATGGGGATGAACCCCGTTCTCGGTCAGGTGGAATGGTTCAAGTGGCCCGGCAGCCTCCACGCCTATCGTTACATCCCCGACTGGAAAGAGAGAAACCTGTTCCTCAACTTCGAACGAATTCCTCTAGAACCGGAACAACAAGGGCGCTATGTGGTTTCGTATGGGTCTTATGTGATCAAATGCCGTCAGGCCAATGAGGGCTAGAACACAACGGAGTCGGCGCAATGATGCAGTTGAATATTCTTTTCGTCTAACCCCATGAAACATTGCCATCCTAACCTTGGATAGCAGGTCAACGCCACTCGTATTCCGCTGCTAATACGCACTCAACGCCCTCTTCTTCCTCTCCATCATCCGCCAGATGAACGGCGTGAAAATCAACTGCATTGCGAGTTCCATTTTCCCCCCGGGGACGACGATGGTGTTGGCGCGCGACATGAAGGAGTCGTTGATCATGTTCAGCAGATATGGAAAGTCGATACCCTTCGGATTGGCGAAGCGGATCACGACGAAACTTTCATCCGGCGCGGGGATGTCGCGAGCGATGAACGGGTTGGAGGTGTCAACGCAGGGCACACGCTGGAAGTTGACATGCGTGTGCGTAAACTGTGGGCAGATGTAATTGACGTAGTCCGGCATGCGACGCAGGATGGTATCGGTCACCGCCTCGGTCGAGTAGCCGCGCTTGGACTTGTCGCGCCAGAGCTTCTGTATCCATTCCAGGTTAATGACGGGCACCACGCCGATCAGCAGATCGGGGTGTTGCGCGATGTCGATGCCGTCATGCACCACCGCGCCGTGCAAGCCTTCATAGAACAGCAGATCAGTATCCGCCGGCAGCGTTTCCCACGGCGTGAAAGTGCCCGGGTCCTGGTCGTAGGGCGCGGCTTCTTCGGTGTCGTGCAGGTATTTCCTGCTACGCCCGGTCCCTGTTTCGCCGTAGCTGCGAAACAGTTCTTCCAGTTCCTTGAACAGATTGTTATCCGGTCCGAAATGGCTGAAGTTGGTATTGCCTGCTTTTTCCGCTTCGGCCTGTCGCAGCTTCATTTCCTGGCGATCGTAACGATGAAAGCTGTCGCCTTCGATGATGGCTGCCTTTACGTGTTCGCGGCGAAAGATATTTTCAAATGTCCGCGTGACGGAGGTAGTGCCCGCGCCGGAAGAGCCGGTAATGGCAATGATGGGATAACGTTCTGACATGATGGTCTCAGGCGGGATTGCGAAACAGACTGCGTTCACTGAACAGGGGATTGGGCAAGTCTTCAACGAGCGAGCTTGTGTGATAGCGCTCGATCAGATCGACTTCGTTGCGAGAGCCGAAGACCAGGCCGATGCGCTGATGCAAGGAGGAAGGTTTGACAGAGCGCACAGGCTGCCTGCCGGTGCTGGCTCGCCCACCAGCCTGCTCGATCAGGAAGCCGATGGGGTTCGCTTCATGCAACAGACGAACATGCCCTTGCATCGCCGGGCCCTGTGCATCGCGCGGGTACAGGAACACGCCGCCGCGCATCAGTATCCGGTGCGCTTCAGCGACCATCGACGCGATCCAGCGCATGCTGAAATCCTTGCCGCGCTGCCCCGCCCTGCCCGCCATGCATTCATTCACATAACGCCTGACCGGTTGCTCCCAGAAGCGGCTGTTGGATGCATTGATTGCGAATTCCTGCGTATCCGGAGGGATGCTCAGGTTTGGATGGGTCAGCATGAATTCGCCAAGCTGCGGGCACAGCGTAAAACCGTTTACACCGCTACCCACTGTGAGCACCAGCATAGTGGCTGGGCCGTAGATCGCATAACCGGATGCAACCAGTTCTGCGCCCGGCTGCAGAAAATCCTGCTCGGTAACGGGGCGCGAGGAATCCGGAGAACGCAGCACGGAGAAAATACTGCCGACTGCGCCGTTCACATCCAGATTGGACGAGCCATCGAGTGGATCGAATACGAGAAGGTATCTTCCCCTCGCATAGCAGTCGGGTATCTGGCATGGCTGCTCTCTATCTTTGGAAGACATGCCCGCAAGATAAGCACCCCAGTTGTTGCCTTCGATGAACAGTTCGTTGCCGACTTCACCAAGTGTTTTTTCCACCAAGCCGCCATGCAACGCGCCAGCAGCGACCTTGCGTGCAATGCGCTTGCATACCAGCGCCACATTCAGCAGCAGGCTGTTGAAATCGCCGGTCGCATGCGGATAGTGGCGCCGCGCCTCTATCAGGAACTGGGTCAATGTGACCCGCATGTCGGATGCCATCGGCTTGCCTCCAATTATTTTTATCGATTGTGTGAAATACTTCTGTCAGCAGGCTTCGAACAAAACGCCCTCATGCCAGCGCTGCAAGGCAGCCAGATCGATCCAGCGCTGATCGGTTGCAGGCAAGCGCTGCGCCATCGGCTTATTCGGATCGCCAAGGTGTGGCAACACAAGCATGGCGCCGTCGAAGGACTGCATTTGGGTATAGGCGGTCGGCGTGACCAGAACGGGAACACCGGCTGCCGAAGCGGCGCGCAATCCATTCTCGGAGTCTTCGAAGGCAAGACAGTCTTCTGCAGGAATATTGAGCGCAGCCAGCGCGGCAAAGTAGACGTCTGGCGCAGGCTTCTTCCGCGAAACCGTCGCCGCATCGCAGACGCTGACAAACAGCTTGCGCCAGTCGGCGCCAAGCGGCGTACGCAACAAGGCATCCACATTGGCAGGCGTCGTGGTGGTTGCGATTGCCATCGGCATACCCGCCGCATGCGCTTCCCGGATCAGTCTTTCGACGCCGGGACGCAGAGGCAACTTTCCGCCGCAGACCAGCTCCTCGTAATGTCGCGTCTTGATAGCGTGCACTTCATCGATCAATTTGCGGGCCCTGAGTCCGCAACTCTGTTCAGGATTGATCGTTT
>DATFAZ010000248.1:0-17878 GCA_035254105.1 Noviherbaspirillum sp.
TTGGGCATGAATCGATCAGCACGACGAGTCATTACCTGCATTCTTCCGACGACGAGAGGCACCGCGAGATTGAGCTACGACATAAGCTCAAGTGGTAATTCACTCGCCCCCTCACATTGGACCGTATGCAGGAGGCATGAATATGATTTTTGGGACAGAACCGAAAATCAAGACGCACTACGCATGATGACTGTGCCGAAAGGCAGAAACCGGTGCTAACCGGACAGTGCTGGAATATTGTTGATAGGCGGCAATCGACCCAAAGCTGCCACTCGGCACACCGGAAAGCTGACGTTCAACACTGAGATGACAGGCTCGTCTTTGCGTCCTGGCCGAATGTCGAGCTAAAGATCATTTTCATCTCAATAGGTGCGCCCTATTTATAGCCATGCTGTCGCGGCTTCCAATGCAGCCCACACTCGCAGCTGTCCCTGAACGGTTGATAAAAGGCTCGATGGACTCTCTCCGCCTAACGCTGGTAGTTTTAGGTCAAGCCACTTAAGCGCATTTGTGTACTCAAGCGCCCAAATTACGGCCGCAGTGTCTTCGTCCTTTCCTTTATTCGAGCAACGAGAGCACGTGTAGTTTCATTCTCTTCCCATGGGCGCTCAATTCTTAGCGCATTGACCCACGCTTCATGCCGACGCGGAACTGGCATGGAATCCTTCCTGATTTTGTGGCCAATGATTGAAAAGAAATTGGATTCGTAAAGTGAACGAGATCAGGTCTTGGAATCACCCATGTTGTCAAGGCAAATTGGACGTATGCCAAGGAGCGAAAGGCAAAGAATTATTCCAATCTTCTAATGCCTTGGCATATTCAGCTGCTGCTTCACATAAATCATCATATATAAACAATGGAGATTCTGTGCTTGCAAAATACCAGCGAAACTGATGTTCGTGTGGCGGAATAATTTCCCCCGCTTCAATTTGCACAAACAAAGGATTCATCAATCGCAAGACCGCTTCGGCATTGCTGTCGATGTTGGCATATTGTTCCAAAATGCTACGTAGTATGGACGCCTTTTCTTGGAGATTTTTAACCTTATCCATTATTTACTTCCAATGCTTGTGCGAAGAGTGAATGGATTAACTGGTGCTGGTGTCGTCCACAAATTTCGATTCGGAACAATTACTTGCTGAGCACCACCTGTAGTCGTAACGGCTCCTTGCGTTGTTTTCGCAACGTCTGAAATAAAAACAGTAGGAGTTGTGCCAGACTTCGGAGTGATCGCATAGAAGTCCATGCCATTTTTTGTTATATTCGCCGCTTGCGATGCGGGTAATCCAAGCACTTTCGCCACCTGATCTGGCGCCATTGACGCGATAGCTTGCGCCTGTTGTGGACTCATCCAATAACCGGAATTGTCAGAAACCTCATCTCCCTTTGGAACAACTTTAACCAAAACACTTCCTTGAGAAGCAATCCCGATTTGCGGCAGATTTTCCCCTGATTGCAAATAATTTATTGCTATGTCCTCTACTCTCGATGCGGACATTTGCGGATTCCCAGCTTGAATCGCTTTCATTAACGCTTGTGCCTGCGGTGACTGCATTACGTCGGATGTAACCGTCAACCCGTTTGGTGTGAAGTTCTCATAGCTTGCCCGCGACAGATTGTACATCTGTGTAGACTTGTTAGCTGCTTGATTTGCAAGAGTAGCTTCCACAGCCGCCGGCGTCAGCCCTGCCAACCCATACATCAATTCTGCCGTCTGCGGCGATACGCCCAGCATCTGTTGGAGCAATTGGCCGCCCAGCGTCGGCTGCTGCTGCCCGCTTGCCACTGTACCCACACCCGCCTTGCTCTGGTCCAGACCATACCCCATCATCGCTGTGCCGCCTGCTGCCGCCAAGCAGCCGATCCCTGTTTCGGGGCAAGTAACAGCACCGGCTGCGGTTACGCCCGCCCCCGCAACTGTCGTTACAGCACCACCCACCGCTTGCAGGCCACCTAGAGCACGTGTGGTAATTTGATAAGTATTGTTGATCCGTTTCGTAGCATCAATATTTGCGTCGCTAAACACGCCGCTCGTGGTGTAGCCGAACATGCCGCTTTGTTGCGACAGTAATTTCCGTTCGCCTGACAATGCATCACTTTCACCGATGTCCGCAATCTGTTTGAGCTGTTGATAAGCCTGACTTCCTTCCGGATATTCGGCATAGCATTTCACTAACGCGCACGCCGCAGCAGTTAGTCTGGCCTCCTTCTGCGGATCACCCTTGGCCAATGCCTGGATACGAGCCTTTTCCGCTTCATGCAGCTGCCGGTTGTTGGCATCCACATTCAGCGACGCCGCTGCTCCGGCAGTACCGCCTACAGCTGCTCCCAATGCCGTGGCCGCCACATCCGCCAGTCCGCTCTTGACCGCCGGCGGCAAGTCCATGTTGTCGATCATCTTACCGATCTGCGGCATGGCTTCAGATGACACGTACGCACCTGCCGCCCCTTGCAACCCACCGGTCAGCGCTCCAGTCGCTGTATGCAGCGCAACGCGATACTCACCGCCATCTGCCCACTTGTCGGCTTCGATATTTAGCGCCTTTGCAGTTACCTCATCGCCGGCCAGTTTTTCTGCTTCCGCCTGCCCTCTCAGGTTATTTTCCTTGTTGGTGGCGTAGGTGCCGATGGCATTGGCGGCCCGTTGTCCGAAGGCCTGCGTGATCGTCACTTGCGCATTGACATCGTTCTGCACCTTCTCGGCGTCGAATATCTTGCCGATGCCACTTTCCTTGTCGCTGCTTCTGGCATCCTTGTTGCCGGCAATGCCGCTAATCGCCGCCTGCGTGATGCTGTTTGCGCTGCCGCTGTCACTCCCCACGCCAGCACCGGTGCCTGTCGGCTGGTACTTGCCGGTTTGATTGACGCTGGTGCCAACCGAAACTCCCACCGCACTGGCGTCGTAGGTGGCGTAGTTCTGGATATCGCTCAGGGTGAGCGTGCCAGTCGTGAACTGGTTGCTGTTACTGTCGACCGCAGCCTGCGTGCTGGTGATGGCGCCGCCCTTCAAGTCCGTGTTGCCCGTGACCTTGACGTTGAATCCGGCATCTCCCGCCTTGATGCCGCTCTGTTCCGTCACGCTGGCGTAGTCGCTGTTGACTTTGCTGCTGCTGAAGCTGATGCTGCCGCCGCCCCCTGCGCCAACCGTGATGCTGCCGCCGATGCTTTGCTGCTTGCTGTCATAGATACTGGTGTCCTGCAGGCTTTCGATGTTGAGATTGCCGCCAACATTGGCAGTGACTTGCTTGCCGGTGGCGACCGCTCCTCTCAACGTGGTGTCCCCTCCACTCTGCATCGTCAGCTGGTTACCGGCTTCGACGTGCGTATTAGTCCAGTTCTGGTCCGTGCCGTCGGCATGGCCCCGCCCTGCGCTGGCTGAAGCGGTGACGCCAAAGCCATTCGTACCGATGCTCACGCCAATGCTGCCGCTGGTACTGCTGTTGGTACTGTGCTGTTCACTGGTGTTACCGGCCGCTAGCAGCTTGATCTGGTTGTCCGCTTGCAGGTTGACGTTGTTGCCGGCCTTGATATCGCTGCCTTGCACGGTCAGGTTGCTGTCGCTGCCTGCCCCGGTGGCGCTGATGCTGACATTCCCCCCTGCAGCCACCGTGGAACTGGCGGCAGTATTGCTGGCCTGCGTGGTGTTGCTCCGGCTTTGGCTGGCGCCGATGCTGATGCTGACATTGATGCCGCCGACCTTGTCCGCGGCATTGGCATCCCGGGAAGTCGGATTGCCGTTGGCGTCCGTGCCTGTCTGGATCTGGTTGGGCTTGTCGTTGATGGTAGTGCCTTGCCCAGCCTTGACAGCGTTGTAGGCATCCATTCCTGCCAGCGCCGTGGTGGCGCCGGCCAATGCCTTCATTCTGCCATCCGATGTCTGCCCTGCAGCCTTGCTCATTTGCTGCGCGGTCTGGACCGCACTAATGACCGGATTGCTCACCGCCACCGTCAAGCCGCTCTGCTGGAACTTGGTCTCGACCGTGTTGGTATCGGTGTTCCGAGCTTCGTTGATATCCACCGTCTTGGCGTGGATAGCGATGTTGCCTTGCGGGGCGAGCACGTCGCTGCCGGTCTGAGTGTAGTGGTTACCCGCGGTGATGTTGACGTTGCCGTTGGTGCTGCCGACGATGGAGGCACTGGCCGTGGTTTGCACGTCCTTCTGGTCGGTGGAGAGTTGCTGCGTGCCGATGGTGACACCAAAGCCGCCGCCGCTGAACAGGCCCGATGTTTTCTCGTCACGGAAGTGGCTTTGCTGCGTGGTGTTGGTGGCAGTAGCAATCGTGACGTCGTTCTGCGCAGCCAGCGTTGTGCCGGCGGTGCTGACAACATTGCTACCGGCGAGCGCGATGTTGCGGCCTGCTTGAATGTCCACGGTGTTGCCCGAGACAGTGCTGCCTTGGGCAATCGTCTGGTCGAGCGTGTCGCGGGTGGTGATGGTGGTGCTGGAGAGCATCCCGCTCGTGCCTGTGTGCTGGTGCGCTTCGTCGACAGTCTGCGTGGTTTGCCCAGCAGTGATGTTGATGTCCTGGCCAGCTTGCATCCGGATGGCACCGGCGTTGCTGGTGATGCTGGTGGCACGTGCGTTGATGTTGCTACCAGCCTGCATCTGCAGGTCACCCTGGGTCTGGATGGTGCTGCCCACTTCGACGGTCGTGCTGTCTTGACGGCGGTTGTTGCTATCCCAAACGATTTGATGGCTGCTGCTTTGGGTGACGGTTCCCAGATTGAGGTTGTTGCCGGCGGCAATCAGTGTGCTGCCGCTGCCCGTGCCACTGCCATCGCCGTTGGTGATGGTGGCGGCATTAAAGTTGATGTCGTGGCCGGCAGCGGCAATCAGAGTGCCGGCGTTGCCGGTGACGTACAACCCGGCCACCCTGCCGAGGTTGGTGGTGCTGCCCTGAGCATTGCTCTGGGTACTGGTGGTGGTGACGACGTTCAGATCATGTCCGGCAAGCGCGGTGAGGTTATTGGCTGCGTCGATGGTGCCACCGATGTTGTTCAAGTCATTGGCCGCTTGCACGGCAACGGTGCTACCTGTGATGCGTCCGCCGAGATTCTGGGCGTTCTGGGCGGTGAGCGAGACGATGTTGCGTCCGGCGATGGTGCTGCCATTGACGAGATCGCCGCTGATATTCAGGTTGACGTTGTTGCCAGCGATGAGCGCGCCGGACGATTGCAAATCGCCGTCCTTGACTTGCACGTATACTTGCGGCACGAGCGCTTGCTGAGTGCTGCCGTCTGGTAGTGTCACCGTCTTCGACACGAGCCAGACAATGTCGGTGGTCAGCGCCGCCATCTGGGCGTCCGTCAGGGCCACGCCCGGCGTCAAGTGGTACTGCTTGGCATAGGCCACGCCGTTGTTCATCAACGCCTGGTATTCGCTCTGATCATCCGCGTAACCAGCCAAATAGCGCTGTCCGGTCAATTGCGCCACCTGTTCGTTGACCAAGCGTTGTTCGTAGAAGCCGTCGCCAAGGCGCGCCTGCATCAGGGCCGGGTCCAGCGACAAGGCGTTCAACATATAGTCGGAACTGAGCCATGTCCGGTAGTCGACAAAGGCCGGATCGGTGGCGATCAGATAATGCGTGCCCGGTGTCGACTGATAGCGGTAGAGGCTGTTGTTGGGGACGCTGGTGTTGACGCCGCCGGTACGTACCACCATGCCGTTGTCGGGCGCAGCCACTTGCGTAATAGGCGTTACGTTCGTGCCGTTGCGCACACCGGTATTGGCGCTCTGTGCACCGCTGGCAGATTGGTTGACGTTCCCAACAGCCAGATTGGCGATCTGGGTGCCCGTGGCACCGGTGGATGCATGGCCCTGATACGCGACGGTCGTCAACGAGATCGGCTGGATGACGGTCGCCGGCTGATAGGCGGATTGGCTGCTGCCGGTGCTATCTGTTCCCTTTTCATAATTTCTCCAGTACGAAGTCACCGTGCCGACATCGGTTGTGGTGATGTTTCCCTGAGCTGCTGCATTGTTAAGATGCGTGATGTTACCGGTCAGATTGCCGCCCGCGAGAATGCTGCTGTTATTGTTATTCAGGGTATTGGCGGCAAGATTCATGTTGCCGCCAGCAAGAATCTTTGCAGGGTCGGTGCTTTGTACTTCAGTTTGTATCGTGGTCCGGGTGTAGTTGTACTGCATCCATTGTTCGTAGTTTCCCTCCGGGGTGTGCAGGTAATCCGATTCATCAGTGAAGATATAGACACCCGGGGCACCTGGCACGTAGCGGTTGGCCGAGCCGCTCCCCTGATATTCAGTGACAGGTCCAATACCGGTGACGACATCCGCTGTACTGAAGTGCAGATTGTTGTTATTGATCTGGCTGGCGGAAATCGTAACGTTACCCAGCGCTTCGATGGTGGCGCTGTTGTTGTTCAATACGGCAGCTTGTCCTGCAGCCTGATGGTTGGCATCGAGGCTGCCACCGATAGCGAGGTCGCCAGCGCTGAACATCAGGGCGTGCTCGCCGTTGGTGATGGTTTGAGCGCCAATGTCGAGGCGGTCGCGCGCAGCAATCACAGGGGCGATGCCATTCTCGGGAGCATTGTTCACTGTATCAGCGGCAATAGCGATATGGTCACCATAGATACGTCCCGTACCGACGTTATTCAGGGTGATGGTGTCAATGAACGTGTCTGAGCCATTGATGAGCCCGCGGTTGGTCAGCGTATGACTGTCGGTGGCATGCAACGAGACGGCATTGGCCTGCATCTGCCCGCCTGCCTGATTGTTGATGGTGGCTGCGGTGAGGTTCAGTGCATTGCCTGCCATCATGGTCGAGGCGTTCGTCAGGATGCCCGCCGTTTGCAGCGTTGCCTTGCCATTGGCTTGCAACAGGCCAGTCTGGGCATAGTCGCCATCGACCTTGACCAAGAGGTCGCCCTGGCTAAGCAGCTTGCCGTCACCGCTGAGGCGGGCGCCGTCCGCCGTTAATTGCTGGCCGGCGATCAGGATGCCGTTGGTATTGGTGATGGCAAGCGACTTGCTGACCGGATGCGTGTCTTGCAAGGTGACAGTACCAACTGCAGAAATGGTGCCTTGGGTGTTGTCGATGCTGCCGCCGCCAACGAGTGTGGCCGCCGTGTTGGCACGAATGGCGCCGGATTGATTACGGATGACATCGGCATGGAGGGCAACGTTGTCCCCTTCCATGCCTTGGTCATTGCCAAGCGTGTTGCTATTGTCAATGCTGTTGGCGTTGACGGTTAGAGTCTGGCCGGAACGCATCAGGCCGCTGTTGTTGGTAACGATGCTAGCCGTGATGTTGGCATTACCCATGACCTGCATCTGGCCACTCTGATTGTCGAGTGATGCCCCGTTAAGGTCAAGTTGCGATGTGCTGGCGAGAGTGCCTTGCGAATTGTCGATGGCATTGCCGTTAAGATTCAATGCGCCAGCACTGCCGATGTAGCCAGCATGATTGTTCAAATCCCCAGTAGCGAGCGTGACCGTTCCCTGTCCGACAATGCCGCCGACCGTACCGGCGTTCGTATTGGTCAGCGTCTGCCCATGGGTATTGACGGTCAATGCCTCCTGGGCAGAAATCAGGCCGGTGTTGTTGTTTAGTGCACCGCTTTGAATATCGAGCGTGCCGATGGCTGCAATGATGCCGCCGGTATTGTCGATAGCCTGCAATTGGCTGTTCAACGCCAAGCTGCCTCCGGAGAGAATGCCGCCGGAATTGTTCACTCCTTGTGATGAAACCGTGAGTGTCTTGGCGGCTTCGATATGGCCTGTCGCATTGTTCACGACACCACTGTTTGCGGTGATAGCGAGTTGCCCTTGCACCGAACCGATGGAGCCTTGGGTGTTGTCGACGGTTGCGGCATTGACGCGGACATCTTGATTCGCAGCGAGCGTGCCTTGCTGGTTCAGGATGGTTTGTGCGGCATTGACATTGAGAGCCTGACCGGAGGTGATACTGCCGCCGCGATTGTCGATCTGGCTGGCGACGATATCGGCATTGCCGCTGGCGCTGATCTGTCCATGCGTTCCTGCTTGCGCCTGATTGCTGACACCTCCCGTGGCATGGACGGCAAGATTGGCTGACGCGCCGCCCGACGTCTGAATGGTCCCGCCATCGTTGACCAATGTGCCGACATTGAGTGTGGCATTGCCATTGGCGAGCAATGTGCCGCCCGTATTGGTGACGGTTTCGGCAGAGATGCTGACGTTCCGACTGTTGGTGGCAATGCGCCCTCGCGTATTATCCAGCTGACCCGGAAGCATCAGCGATATGTCACCGGTGCCTACTTGCAGAATTTGCCCTTGAATATTGGAGAGGTCGTGAGCAGCGATGTCGATCTGGTTTGCCGCGACTTGCGCCTGATCGGTATGCACGGTTTGTGTCGCATTTGCGGACAGGTTCTGGGCGACGGCGACATTGGCCGATTGCAGGTTCAGGTCACCATGCGTGGCAGTGATACTTAGGTTCTGGGCGGTGATCTGGCTCGCTTCCAGATGAATGGATTGCGCCGTCATGATCTGGTTGCCGCCGCTGAAGTTCTGACCTTGCGAGGTGATCGTCTGGGTCGCACTGACTGTCAGATTGCCAATCGTGCCGACGCCACCATCGGTCTGGATGCCGGCGCCAAAGACACTACCGGACGTGCCGGAGATGTGGCTGACAGCGCCATTGGCCGTCAGCGTCGTATTGCCCTGTGCGGCAATCAAACCACTATTATTGATATCGCCATGTGTCGCCAGCGATGCGTTGGCCTGTGCGAAGAGATTCCCACTGTTCTGGATGCCGTTTTCTGCGCTCAGCTGCGCATTGCCGGCCGCCGTAATGCTACCGGTATTTTCCAGTCGGCCATTAGCCGTGACCACGATATCGCCAGCACTGGCACCGATCTGCCCAGCGTTACGTACACCAACACCGGCTTCGGTACCGACCAGTATGATCTTGCCGGCATACATGCCGCCAAGCTGTGCCACGTCGATGCCGATGGTCGGGGCAGTTCCCGTTCGCTGTATCGGTGAAGCCTGCGTGTTATCTGCATTGACCTGATTGGCGCCTGCCGTCAGCATCAATTGCTTGGCCCACACGCCGGCATTAATTTGTACAGAACGGGCGATCAAGTCGGTGTAGTCGGTGGTGCTGGCATCCATGCCGGCGCCTGTAATAGAAATGACGCCGCCTTGTACCCGATATCCATCCAGGCTACCGCCGTTGATGATGGGAGTGCCGGTGGTGAGAGTGGCACGGCTGGCATTGATGAAACCGCAGCCGTCGCAACTCACGCCGGACGGATTGGCAACCACGACCTGGGCACGGGAGCCGGCGACTTCGACATAGCCGCGCAAGAGACTGGGATTGCTCGAATTGACTTCATTGAGAATGACACGGGCCGACCCGGTGGCAAGCCACGGATTGCCCTGCACCCAGCCGCCAAGTTGTGTCTGCACATTGCCGGCAGAGTTGTTCAGGATCGCGCCTTGCTGTTGGACGTCGAATTGACTATAGGTGTTGCGCGATACGCCTGCCGCGCTGGGTGTCTGGATGTTGACCAGCGGGATGCCGTTTGCCGACTGAAGAATCGTCGGTCGCTGAGTGGCGGGAGCATTGTGATCTGCAATGATCTGCGCAGAGACAACGTCCGTCCATGTCACGAGGCCAAGCGCCGACCAGATGGCAACGGACAGCATGCGAACGAGACCAAAACCTGCCTTGTGCCATACCGTGGAAGTGCCAACCGATCCGGTTACAGGCGTCTTGCCTCGGCTCATGACCACCTCGGCGACTGCCATCAGCAATCCGCGTGCTTTGTTGAAGACAATACGGTAGCAAAGTTTGTTCATGTTCTTTCACCGGCTTGAGTGGATGGGAGGGGCAGGAGTGCGCTGTTGAGGGGGGCTGCCACGGACAGCGGAGCAACGGGATGGGTGAGGCGCCATTCACACAGCTCTTCCCGTGAGACGGCTTTGCCGTAGAAGGTTTTGATGTTCAGGCCGCGTTCATTGCCGCGGTGGTAAAGGAATCGCCCGCACCAGCTGGCAAACAGTTGTTCGCGTAACAGCTTGTACGCGACCGGCATATGCCCAAAGGGGGCAATGAGAGTCAAAATCCAGAAGCGGTCACCGCTGTTCCAGTCGGCTTCCGGCATCAATAACGGATGGCGACTGGCGTATCGTTGTTCGGCTTCGGCACTGAAATTGGCCCACGCCATGTAAAACACCGGCTTGCCGGCCTCGGAGCCAAGGACAAACTGCCGGTTTTTGATAGCGGGCAGCAGTACTGTGGGCAGTGTGTGCAAGGGAAGATCACGATGCGCCTTGGAGTGCATCCAGAGCCAGACTGCGCTGCCCAGCACCTGCGCTTCGTTCCATGGCTCGTTAATCAGGCCAGGCGCGATGATGTCGAGATTCGGAGCTGTCTGAAAACGCATGGCAGCTCCTTAAAACGACACGCTCATGCTAAAACCGACTGTGCTGGACGCTGTCTGGAAGCCCGTCGGTTTCGATAACGGCACGCCCCAGGACAGGTCGTAGGAGACGCCTTTGGCTGAACCGCGCAAACCAAGGACTGCGCCGCACAGGTCAGTGCCAATCAAGTACCGACTGCTCGGGCCGTTGACCGAACCGTAATCGAGGCCGAGATAAAGCTCCTGCCCGCTACCACCCAATGCCAGGCCAAGATCGTTACGCAACAACCAGCCGCTGTCTGCCAAGAGCGTATTTTCACCATCGAAGCCACGTACCGTGTAGAGGCCGCCGATCGAGAAACGGTCTTGCGGAACCAGTGCCGTGCGTGTCCATTGCCCGCGAAAGCTGCCTGTGAAGCGCCATCGGTGCCCGCCGAACGCAAAGGGTAGATTCAGTTGTGCGCTGGCGCCGAAAATGCTGGGGCGGGATGTTCCGTCCCCGGTGAGTTCTTCCGGTGCAGGCAGAGCACTGAATGCACCTGTGCCATGCCGATAATCTGCGTTCACATCGAGTACGGCGTCGCCAATGTACGCATGGTGTTCTACACCCGCATCCCAGCCAATCATGCGACGGCGCTGGACTTCAATTTCGGTGTCGTCAATGAAGTTGTTGTAGGAGTGCTGCCATCCACTGACGAACATGGAAGTCTTGCGCTTCGCATCACGATATACGACGCGGGACAGCTTGAGTTCGTTGGAAAGACTGTCTCCGCTATAGAGGTAGTTCTGGCTGTAGCCGGCCACTTCCTGATGGAAGTTGTAGTAGCTGCTGCTAAATCCAAGCAGCCAGTAACCCCATGGCAGGGAGTAATGGGCGGTGTATCCGCGTGTGCCCCGCGCTCCGGTATTGCCGCCACCCAGGCCATGATTAAAACTGACGTAAAGCAGATCATTGAGAGCCAGGAAATGATCGCCGGAGATCGTGGCGTTGCCCCGATATTTTCCACTAGACTTAGTACCAGTGTTGTCGGCTGACAGGCTGACCCGGACAGGAAACGACTGCTTCCATGCGATAACTAGATCACTGTCGCCGGGCTTTGCGTCACCGCCTTCGGCCGGTGTAATTTGAATGTCGGCTTCGGCAGTCGGAATGCGCTTGAAGTTTTCCAGCCCTTGCTCGATGTCCCGCAGATTCAACAGATCGCCGCGACGCACGGGAACAGCATTCCATTGGGTAGCCCGTTGGCTGCTGTCTTCGGTAAAGCGTACGCTATGCACACGTCCTGGCACGAGGGTCAGTACCAGCGTGCCGCTGCCAAGGTCCTGAGGTTGAGCAAGAACGCGTGTGGTAACAAAGCCCCGTTGGATGATCGCGTTTTGGATGCGCTTCATGACGAGGCTGATGCCGCCCGTCCCCAAGCATCGACCGATGGCGATATCCGGTGTGTCATCACTGGCTCGGTTTGCCAATAAGAGAGCCCATTGAAATCGTTCGGAAGTGTCGCCGTTTAGTTCGATATGCTGAATGGGAAAACATGGGATTTCACCGGTCGGCAATTTGCCCAAGGATTCGCCTGTTTCCCTGCCTTGCAGACGCACGTCCGGGGCCAACTCCTGCTGCTGACGCAGCACACGTTCGCGTTCTTGCTGACGATTAATTTCCTGTGCTGCAGATTCCGAAGGAGAAATTGATTGCGCAAATACTTCACTCATTGGCATCAGTGCGATGATGCATGCCAGTACGACTCCTAAGGAACGCATCAACTGAAACACAATGAAAGAATGCAAAAACGCTGCGAGCAAACGCCGAAAACGGAGATTGGCACTCGTTACCGGATTGACGATATGGCGTGCATTGATACCGACGTTGAGCAGGCTACAAGTGGTAAGGGAAACGCCTGAAACAGCAGGCGCAATATTGACGATTCGATGTCCATTGGCTGCCGTATTGACACTGGTGGCAGTAACACCATAGGCGGCGTTTTTTCTTGATGCGGCAAGCGCTGCCCGCATCAACAGGCACGATCCGGTCGACACGGCGAGCCGTGTCGACTGCAATTGGAACCAGTTCACTGGCTACTCCCTAAGGCTATAATTTTTTCTGTTGCCGTCTTCAGCCGGAAATCTGAGTCCGCCCTGTTGCGAATGCACGAAACGAGAACGAACGAAGGCGCCACGCAGTCGTAGGACGGTTGCAATACTCCTCACCGCTCAGTTGATTTATTTTTAATTGGAAGCGAATGGTATTGATTCATTTGCGGTGAATCAATACCGAAAGTATGGGATGCGCTAGAAGATTCCTACTATTAGTTTCCTCTCGAAAACTAAGTTCTGACCATAGTTCACGGGCATTTCTGTCAAAAGGTAAGCATCACGGTGAGATGCCAAAAGAAATGGCCATAGTCAACCTGTCAAAATATGCAGGTAACTCCACGTTGGAATGCTTAGAGATGTTGCAAATCAGAATCACTACATCCACATCAAATGTTGGAGGTTCTCAAACCGTCTGCGCATCAGTTCGAGATGCAGATCAGAATAGAGGGTGATTTTCATTTGGTGGATCGCCAACCGTGTCGACCGCAAACTGGCATTGTCCGGTGCCATTACCTGTACCCGGAATGACTGCAGCGGATATCGAAGCGTACCGTGGTCCATGTGGGTCTTGCCAAGCACGTCAGCGTTCACACCTTACGGCATAGCTTTGCGTCGCACCTTCTACAAGCCAACACCGATATTCGCACCGTGCACGAGTCGATAGACCATAGCGATGTGAGCACAACGATGATTTACACGCATATGCTGAAGTTTGCAGCCAGCAAGGCTGCCAGCCCGTTGGACAAGCTGATGCACCCACCATAAGACATTAACGCTTGAGTGTCTGGTTTCGAGGGCTACGAACTAACCCCGATAGACGGCTTATGGCCGGCAGGGCGTGGTCGGCACTCTTTAAGCACAGGCCGCTATCTGCAGCCTTTCAGACGATCTCAAGGGCTGGATGAAGGAGAAAAGCCGACCAATATCGGAAGTAGCCGCTTTCATTCTATGGTCGCTCATGTGGAGGAAGGCGACTCTTCGATAAATGTATTCTTGACCCGTTTTGACTTCAAAAAATAGGGAACCCAAATTGCTGCGGCGATCACGGAACGTGATAGTTCCTTCATCGACTTGGGGTCGTTTTGGGAAGCCACCAGGGGGATTTGGTTTGCCAGTAGATGATCGATAACTTGTACAGTTGCAAGCAACAAAAACCAAGCCACGAAAAGGTTTGGTACTCGCTTCGATTTTTTAAAAAATAAAATCAACAACCATATGGTTGATCCGAACATGGCAATATTTGTGATGACTTCGAACGAAATAAGTGGAGCCCATAAGGGATGGTATGCGTTCGTCCCTTGCGTGGTGAGAGCCCCCCACGTTTCAGCATTCAGGAGTGGCAGCAGATCACGCGTAATCTGGGACACCATTCGAAATGGTGTAATGATCAATCCCAGCGCGGGCAGAATCAGCCAACCTCCTAAGCCCTTCGGTTCAAACGCCATCTTATTTTCTACGTTCATGCTCTTCCTCTTATTAACCTATCGTTGAGTTGACTAGCATGCTGAGGTGACAGTGCCAAGCGAAAAGTTAGGGATTTTGGTAACAGAATGTTGATCGGAAGCCAAGCCGCATGACGCCTGGGTTTCGAAAAGTCAGCCGATTTAACGTGAAACATCAAAAACGAAAAATGCGGCAGTCGAGCCAAGCTCATAACCCCGGTATGCTGCCATGGGAAAGTTGACGAAGATATACCACCATTATGGGAGGCAGCTACGTCCGCTTCTGGCTGGCAGTGCTTGGTCGACACTCTTTTGGCACCGGCTGCTATCGACTGCCTTTCAGACGATCACAAGGGCGGGATGAAGGGGAATAGCCGACCCAAACCCGACCTTGCAAATTGCCAAAAGCAGACGATCTATCGGCAGAAGTTAGCAATCTTCACAACTTTTTTTGTATTGAAATCGTAGTTCTTGAAATAAAGATATGCCAGTTTGCAACCATCGGGAGATGGTAATAGTCGCTCAACGAGGTAGCCATTTGATGCGTCGATAGACGTTACTCCACCGTTCCTTATGAAGAACATCCCTGGATTCTTTTTCCACCCGCCGGTATTCAGAACGATAATCCCATCGCGTAAAACGTATTCACTCACCGCGTAAGCTACACCGCCGGCGTCGCTAACTGTTACTGATGGCTTGTGTACTGACTCGATGGCTTCATACGGCCTCGGCGCATTTACGACTTTTCCATCACGGGTCAGAAATTTATATATGTGTTTGTCAGTCATCCGGTATTTACCCACGCCGACCTGGTATAGATCCAAATGACGAACATACCGCACGCTTTCCAGTTCACCTCCCACAATCGGTAACGTCACTGGCTTTTCATTTCTACGGTACAAAATCGCAGGCTCAGTGCTATAGCCTCCCCCCGTCCTCCCAAGATCAATATACCCGTCACCTGGCCTCAGAAAATGCTGCAGGCGCCCGCGGTCTTGTTTCCCATTGTCGACACAGAATTCATTCATGTCTGGACGGACGACTGCAGGGAGGAACCTCCCACCCTGATCCAAGGTCACGAATCGGCTTAGCCGGTCCTTGAAATTCGGAACATTGCTCTGCCCTTCAACGAGAACTGCAGTTCTACTTTCAGGATGAAAGCAATTGAGATGTACGTCCTTTGCAATCTCAGTGGTTTCCTGTGTTCTTGTATCGAAAACCACCAGGCGCAATCGCCATTTCTCCTGCGCGCCGGGAGCATCTTGCAGAGCGTTGACGAGCAGTCGGTCATTGTCCAACCATGCCCCCAATACACCAGGTCCATATAACGTGGATTGCTCGAGCCCGGTATCGACAACCGTATAGGTACTGGAAGATGAACTGGATACCGGCACGTGTAAAGTCGAACAACCGGCCAAGAAAACTAACGAAATAAGAAGCCGCTTGGAAGACCGAAACCGATGTCGACCGTCGAACATTGGATATTCCATTAGTGAAGGCTGAATTTCCCCAAATTTTACAGATTCCCTCAAGCCTTACGGCTGAGGGCTTATGGAAGACCATGCCAAGCACCGCGGTCCATGTTGCGTTTCAAAATGATAGGTTCTGGCCGGTAGTGCTGGCCGCCACTCTTCGGGCACCGGCCGCTATCTACTGACTTTCAGCCGATCACGAGGGTGGGGTGAAGGAGAACAGCCGACCCAAAGCTGCCTCTCGGCAAGTCGGAAAGCGGACAGTCAACGTGAAGATGACCGGACCACCAACACTTGCGGCGAAGCCGGCTCCTGCAGGTGTGGGTCCGTGTCGATTGATATGTTAAGTCGCATTGCCACAGGCGGCTCCTAATGCATGAATTGACGAAGAATCGGCATGAGCACGAACGCGTTCGCAATTGGTGCCGCGACGAGCGCCGCGCCTGGCCATACAAGGACGCGCGCCTTCGGTGCAATTGCGATCAGCATCAGAAGAATTCCGACCACAGCGAGTAACCACGCCAGCGACAGTATCCAGATTGACGCGATGGTGATGAGGGCGAACAGGACAACGGCAATGACGACGGGCATATCTGGCTCCCTGCGACTTAACGTCATGTTGACCGGTGCGAAGCGTCGGTGTCCAATTGCATGTTAGGTAGACTCACTCGTGACTCCGATGGCTATCTGCCGAACGCTTAATAACATGCAACAACATGTTTGACGTGACGGCTGCACCAAATATGATTAAGCCAGCAGGAACAACCCCCATCGCAAGCAGCAGAATTTCTTGGCGCAGCCATCCTAGGAAGACGGCTACGACAGTGCCGGCAATGATAATCCCGAACAGACTGATGATGATTAGTCCAGAAACCTTCGGCCGGAAGAATAAGCCGAAAATCGCCCCGACTATTATCATTGCTCCCCACACGAGATAAGGTTCCATAAAATCTAACGAAGCTGTATAAAAAGTATCGGCACATCTTGCCACGCTCGAACTGTTATCACAATAACCAGTCTATGGGAGAAACTAGGAGAGTCCCCCATGGCGCGCTATAAGCAGATCGATACCAGCCCACGCTTTTTACCAGTCGACCTGTCCCGCCAACTTTTGCCCGGCACCTTCGAGCATGCGTTGAACCATCTGCTTGACCATGAGATGGACCTGTCTGGATTCGATGCACGCTTTCGGAACGACGATACGGGCGCATCGGCCTATCCCCCATCCCTGCTGCTCAAGATCATCCTATTCGGTTACTCACAAGGTATCGTCAGCAGCCGTGCTATCGAACGCGCCTGTCGGGAACAAATCACCTTCATCGCCCTGTGCGGCGATAACGCTCCGCATTTCACCACGATCGCTCATTTCATCAGTACGCTCGGCGAGGACATCAGCCGCATTTTCAGTCAGGTGCTGTTCATCTGCGACCGCCAAGGGTTGATTGGCCGCGAGATGTTCGCCATTGACGGGGTGAAGCTGCCGAGCAATGCGTCCAAGAGCAAGAGCGGCACCCGAGCTGATTTCGAACGCCAGGCACAGAAACTAGAGGCGACCGTACAGACCATGCTGGCACGCCATCGGCAAGCCGACCGGCTTGCGGCCGAACCTGGTCTGGAATCCAAGGCGACGCAACGGATCGATTCCCTCAAGCGCGAGGCTGCGCAGATCCGCCAATGGCTGGCAACTCATCCGGAGGAGCGCCGAGGCAGCAAAGGCAGCATCCGCAAGAGCAATCGCACCGACGGCGACAGTGCAAAGATAGCTACTTCCAAAGGCGTCATTCAAGGTTATGCCGGCGTCGCCGCCGTCGATGGCAAACATCAGGTGATCGTGGAAGCGCAAGCGCACGGCACCGGCAGCGAGCAGGAATTGCTGGTGCCGATGGTCCAGGCAGTCAAGGGAATGCTCGCGGACGACACCATAGTGACCGCCGATGCCGGCTACCACAGCGAAGCCAACCTCAAGGCGCTCGATGCGATGGAAGTGGATGCGATCATCGCCGACAACAACATGCGCTCGCGCGACGAGCGGTTTGCCACGCAGGACCGGCACAAACAACAACCCGATCCGCTCTACGACAAGAGCAATCCGGATGACGGCAGGCGCCTGTACCAAGCCAGGCACTTCCACTATGACGCAAAGCATCGGACCTGCCACTGCCCGGCCGGGAAGAAGCTATACCGGACTGGCAGCAACTGCACGATCAATGGCTACGCGGCGATCAAGTTCCAGGGAGCGCAGCGCGACTGCCTGCCGTGCTCGCATCGTGACAAGTGCTTGCGCACACCGGACAAGACCAAGACCCGCCAGGTGGCAATCTTCCTTGGCAAAGTCGTCGGGGAAAGCCATACCGATCGGATGAAGCGACGCATCGACTCGCCATCAGGCAGAGCGTTATACGGCCGACGCCTGGCGATCGTCGAACCCGTGTTCGGCAACCTGCGCCACAACAAGAAGCTCAATCGATTTACTTTGCGAGGCCGGATCAAGGTGGACAT
>DATFAZ010000249.1:0-14490 GCA_035254105.1 Noviherbaspirillum sp.
GAGCAGGAGCAGGAGCAGGAGCAGGAGCAGGAGCAGGAGCAGGAGCAGGAGCAGGAGCAGGAGCAGGAGCAGGAGCCGGTGCAGGAGCCGGTGCAGGAGCTGGTGCTGGTGCAGGTGCCGTGGTCAGAACCTGGCTGATCATTGCCGATATCTGAATCGGTGGCTCGGTCTTCGCGATCAGGTTGATGCCGGCAGGCGAACCGAGATCCGCACGAGCCACCGTCAGGCTCGCGACGCCGTTGCTCAGGGTGTAGGCAACCCGTTTTACCGGTGTCCATGCCCAGTTGGTGCCGCCGGTACCGGTATAGCGATACAGGTTGCCGTTCTCGATCAGATGGCTGGCGCCGACGGTGCCGAAGCTGAAGCCGGTTGCCGCATTGCGGTCGGTGTCCAGGAAGAGCTGAACCCGGGTCGGCGTGCCCGAATACGGAATCTTGTAATAGACATTCGTCGCATCATTGGTTGCCGTAGGAGCAGTCGAAGCAGTGCTGACAACGGTGAAAACCTGCGTGAGCTTTGCGGACGTCGTGGCCGGAGGCGTCGTGTAGGTAACCAGATCGAGTCCCGCGGGCGAGCCAAGATCGGCGCGAGCGGCAGTAACGCTGGCAAATCCACCGCTGACGGTATAACCCACTCTTTTTATAAGAGCCCAACTCCAGTTTGCGCCACCGCTGCCGGTGTAGCGATAGAGGTTGCCATTCTCGATCAGGTGGCTGGCGCCGAGGTTACCGAAGCTGAAGCCAGTCGCCGCATTGCGGTCGGTATCGATGTAAACACGCACTGCCGTGGGAGTCGTCGAATAAGGAATCTTGTAATAGACGTTGGTCGCGTCGAAGGAAATTTGCGTAGCGGCCGTTTGCGCCAGCACCTGCGGCGCGAGGCAAACGCCGGCGGAAAGCAGGAGCGCATATGAACGCCGGAAAGGAAAGGGAAGATATCTTGTGAATAACCGATGCATGCTTATGTGGTCTTTCTTGAATTTTGAGCGAGACCATCCGCTCCTGTAACCGCAGCTTTGAATAGCAGCAGCAATGCCGAGGAGCAAACGGACGATTGTTATCTTTGTTGAATGGGGACGGGTATCACCGCTTACCTGTCTTTGTGTTCACGGTCAGCGGGCGAGAATAGGTGTACAGGGGCAGCCGCTTTTTCTTCTTCCTCTCGCATGCCGTCCTTAAAACCCTTGATGGCTTTGCCCAGATCCGAACCTGCTGTTCCAAGTTTCTTGGTGCCGAATACCAGTACGATTACCGCCAGTACGACGATCCAGTGCACAACGCTTAACGATCCCACGATTACCTTCTCCTTGCGGGCACAATTGCCCGGATTTTCCTTCCGGTACTTAACTGGCCGTTGTAGTCTCTGTATCAACTCAGCGGCTGGCACAGGCTTATCTATTGGCAAAAATAACCGAAAGAATTTGGAGTTAGTCTTGATCCAGGGAAAATAGTTTCACGCAGGATTTTAAAAATAGGTAATTTTCCGTTACAGAAGAAACCCGTAGCCCGCGTACTTGGCAACTTGTCTAGAGGAGAGTAAGAACTATTGGTTCTTAATAGCGAGCACGCAGAGTGCAGGTAAGGAGGATTGCGCAACAGGCTTGCAGTCATTCATGCAAGTGCTGCAAAATATCGGAAGAAGGATTGGATGAGCGCTGGCCAGGCGCCCGATGGATAAAGGCCTCAGCGGTAATTCAGTGCGCCATGCCGAGCTGGTTCGGTGCTCCGCATTCGGCCAAATGTTCTTCTGCGATGCGCCGCGCCTTGCGCCGTGCCGCATCGCGTGTCTTGCCTTTGGCCGCCATGGCATCTTCATCTGCCCATTTCTGGCGGCGTTCCAGCGTTGCACATTTCTTCTGTTTTGAGGCGCCAGCCTTCGCAGCCTGCTGCCGCTCCTTATCTTCCTTCGCTTCACGCTTGTGACGTGCATTCTGTAGCTGTTCGAGCTGATGCTTTTCCTGCAAGGCTCGTTTGCTGTCTTCGGACGAATTGGCGCTAGACGTGATGCTGACATCCACAGTCTTGCCGCCACTGCATTCCACATCGCTGTAGCTCACTTTGCCGCCTGCCTCGCATTTATAAATAGCAAACGACGGTATCGAACAGCACAACAACAGCCCGGTCAGCAGGCCACGCAGCATGGTGTGTTTTTTCATATTACTTTGCCAGGGTTCATCAGGCTGAGTGGATCCAGAGCCTTCTTGAGAGTTTGCATCAGACGTATCTCGATCTCCGACTTGTACTCGCGGATTTCGTCGCGCTTGAGCGCGCCCAAGCCGTGCTCGGCAGAGATCGAACCGCCGAACAGATGCACGCTGTCGTGCACCACACGATTGATGGCTTGCTGATGGGCGATAAATGCATCCGGCGATTCATGCTCGGGTGGCGACACGTTGTAATGCAGATTGCCATCACCCAGATGGCCGAAGGTCACCAGCCGGCATCCGGCGTATTGCTGATGAAGCTGCGCATCGGTTGTGCGGATGAAGTCGCCGATGCGCGAGATGGGCACTGACACATCATGTTTGATGTTCTTGCCTTCTTCCGCCTGCGCCAGCGGAATATGCTCGCGCAGGTTCCACAAGGCCTTTGATTGCGCGATCGACGATGCGACCACTGCATCCTGGATGATGCCTTGTTCCAGTGCATCGGTGATCAGCGCTTCGAACATCGTGTTTGCATGATCTTCCGATTCGCTGTCGGAAAGCTCCAGCAGCACGTATTGCGGATAGTTCTCCGGAAAGGGCGCACGCATCTGCGGGAAATGCTTCGCGACCAGTCGCAGGCAGAAATCCGACATCAGCTCGAAGCCTGTCAGCGCTGCACCGCATTTTTGCTGTGCCAGCGACAAGAGGCGTAGTGCGTCATCCGGCGTCTGCATCGCCGCCAAGGCAGTCAGCTGCGCTTGTGGTTGCGGGAACAGCTTCAGCACCGCAGCAGTGATCACGCCCAGCGTACCTTCGGCGCCGATGAACAGGTCGCGCAAATCGTAGCCGGTATTGTCCTTGCGCAGTCCGCGCAATCCACTCCAGATTTCGCCTTGCGCCGTCACGACTTCCAAGCCGAGGCAAAGGTCGCGCGTATTGCCGTAGCGGAGTACCGCAGTACCGCCTGCATTGGTAGACAGGTTGCCGCCGATGGTGCAACTGCCTTCCGCCGCCAGCGACAGCGGAAACAGTCCTCCTGCTTCGGCAGCCGCATTCTGCACAGTCTCAAGGATGCAACCGGCTTCCACCGTCATGGTGTTGTTGACCGTATCGACGGCACGAATGCGGTTGAGCCGAGTCAGCGACAGCACGATGGCGTTGCCGCTTTCATCCGGCACACTGCCTAGCACAAGGCCGGTATTGCCGCCTTGCGGCACAACCGGCACACGAAACTGGTTGCATAGGCGCACAAGCGCAGCTACTTCATCGGTTGATCCCGGTTTGATGACGGCGAGCGCCTTGCCGGTAAAGCGGCGACGCCAGTCGGTCAGGTAGCCGGCAATATCGGCGCTGTCGGTCAGCACATGGCTGGCCCCGACCACGGCGCGGCATTGGTCAAGAAATTCGTTCATTTCGATGCCTTCTGAATGACCTGCTTTGCCAGCTTCTTTGCAGCCTGCTTGTAGGGCCGCAGATAGAAGACGGAGCAGACGAAGAAAATGCAAACGATGCCGACTTCGATCCATCCCAGTGTCGACGACAGTCCCTTGTCGGTCGTGGCACGGACGAGCCCTTCGGCCAGATAAAGCAGAATCAGCATCGATGCCCACTGCATCGTGTAGAGGTTGCGCTTCAATACGCCGCGCAAGGGAAACAGCAAGGGCAGCACCTTGAGCACCAGCCATGATCCGCCCGGCCGAAGCGGGTCGAGAATCAGTTCCCATGCGACGCACAGAAAGATCAATGCGATCAGGCTGCCGGCGGCGCCGGCGTAATAGATATTTTGCATACGGCTTTGCATCAGGCGCTCCGCAGTTTGAGGCTGGTTTCCGCCAGGCGGCGACCGAGTGCTATGGTGAGCGTTCGCGTGTCGCCGGTAATGGCCTGAGCACCGTTGGCACCGGTCCAATGGCTGGCGCCGTAGGGAGTGCCGCCGCTGGTGGTGGTCATCAGTTCCGGATTGGTATAAGGCACGCCGAGCACCATCATTCCATGGTGCAGCAAAGGGATCATCATCGACAGCAAGGTCGATTCCTGTCCGCCGTGCAGGCTGCCGGTCGAGGTAAAGACGCACGCTGGTTTGCCGGCCAGCGTGCCGGCCAGCCATTGCGTGGAGGTGCCGTCCAAAAAATATTTCAGCGGCGCAGCCATGTTGCCGAAGCGGGTAGGGGAGCCCAGCGCCAGCCCGGCGCATTCTGCAAGGTCGCTCAGTTCGACGTAAGGCGCGCCGTCATCCGGAATGCCGGGGGCGGTTGCTTCTGTCACGGTCGAGACCGGCGGGACGGTGCGCAGGCGTGCTTCGCAGCCTTTCACGCTTTCCACGCCCTGAGCCAATAGCTCTGCCATTTTTCGGGTCGCTCCGTGTCGGGAATAATATAAAACGAGGATGGGGAGATCAGGCGGATTCATGCTTGGTATTATAGGATGCTTTACCACCACGGAAATGTAGTTGCCCGCGATGCCGCAGCCCCAGTTCGCCCGAATGTTTCCCTTTAATCTTGCGCTCTTCCGCAACTTCCCTCTGGAAGATGTGCGCGGACTGTTCCGCTTTGCGAAGGTGCGGCTGAACGAGGAACGCCTGCCGCAGGTGGCGGGCAGCCTGACCTTCACTACGGTGCTGGCACTGGTGCCGATCCTGACGATTGCACTCGCGATTTTCACCACTTTTCCCTTGTTCAATACCTTTCGGGCATCGCTGGAGGCTTACTTCATCAAGAGCCTGATGCCGAAGACGATCGCCAATACCATCCTCGGCAACCTGAACCAATTCGCCAGCAAGGCGACGCGCCTGTCGGCACTGGGTGCGGTCGCTCTGATCTTCACCGCGCTCGTGATGATGCTCACGATCGACCGTGCTTTCAATCATATCTGGCGGGTCAAGGCCGCGCGGCCGGTCGCGCAGCGGCTGGTGATTTACTGGGCAATCGTCACGCTCGGGCCATTGCTGATCGGCGCCTCGATCACTATTACCTCGGATCTGTTTTCAGCAACCAGCAGTTTTGCAAAAAGTTCGCCTCTGCTGGGCGCACTCCTGAGTACGTTTTTATCCGTGTCATTCACAACGGGAGCATTCACCCTGTTGTACATGGCCGTGCCCAACCGCTTCGTCGACTGGCGCGATGCCGCCAGCGGTGGTTTCCTTGCCGCTGCCGCATTTGAAATCGCCAAACGCATTTTCGTGGTGTTCGTCAGTAAATTCCCGACGTACACGGTGGTCTACGGCGCGCTGGCCGCATTGCCGATCTTCCTCATCTGGGTCTATGTATCCTGGCTGATCACCTTGATGGGAGCGGTTCTCGCGGCAGCGTTACCGATCGTGAAATATGAACGCTGGTGGCATGTCGCCACGCCGGGCAGTGCCTTTATCGACGCCATGACAGTGCTCAACGTTTTGCATCAGGCACGCACGCAGGGCACTACCGCCGCAGTTGATGCGCGGACGATCCGTTCGATCACCCGCATCGGTTTCGACGAGTCCGAAGCCTTGCTGGAAAAAATGCTGGATGCGGGTTGGGTAGGACGCATCAAGGCCGAGCACCCGAAACGCAATCGGTTTGCCAAACGCAATGACCGCAGTCATGACACCTGGGCGCTAATGGCAAATCCGGAACAGCTGAAGGTGGCCGACGTGTATCGCCTGTTCGTTTTCAATACCGCAGGAAATGCCGCCCTTGCCAAGCAAGTGGAAAGCGCAGTGGAGCAAGGTCTGGATCAGACCTTGGCACTGCATTTCGAACAGGGACGACTGGCTTAACTCAGCTGTCAAATACAGACTAGAACGACGCCTGCCCGGTCAGCATCTGCCAGTACATCACCCAGTCGCCCATGAAGGAATAAACCGGATGCCTGAAGGTGGCCGGCTGGTTTTTCTCGAACGCGAAATGGCCAATCCACGCAAAGCCATAGCCGCATACAAGCGCTGCAAGCAGCCACCACAGATTGCCCGTCAGTGCGAGAGCCACCAGGCAAAATAGTGCCAGCGTGGAGCCGACAAAATGCAGTTCACGGCAAGTGCGGTTGGAATGTTCGCTCAGGTAGACCGGATAAAACTCGGAGAAAGATGCGTATTCTCTTTGCATAACGCTTGCCATAATCATCTCCTCACTGTTGTACTTTCAGATTAGTCGCCGTTGCACCGACATGCAACCTGAATTCCGCGAATCAACAAATAGTTGCGCACAAAAACCATAGAGCGCCCAAGTAATTGAGACATGCGCTACCAACGTTCAAATGACAGCAAAGATAAGGTTAGGAGCCAACCAAAGCGCTTAGTCTTTTTGCTTGAGCGGGGAAAGAGATCAAGAATCGTATTTGAAGGCTACAGTGTCGCTTTTCCAGCTAGCTTCAGGCATCGCTAATATAGCTAGCCTCGTGCATAAACCGTCGTTGGGCGACGATATTTAATTAATGTTGCTTTGCTAATTGCTCCGTGCCAACATTCCGGGTGAAGCCTTTCCCAGATAATTAAATTTGTATAAAAATACAGTATTTGCCGCAATGCTAAGCGGGGCGCTGGTTGAGAGCGATGCAACAAAAGGTTTTATTAGTCAGTATCCCAGTTTGTCAGTCAAACCGTGACGTATAAATCTAGTTACCTCTTAAAGGCCATGCCACCTGAACAGTCTTCGCTGCTTGCTGAAACTCTAAAACTGCTCCCCGTTCTTGCAGGTGCACTGCTTGCCATACTGGGCGGTGCTGTTACGCAATACCTTACCCACCGGTTTGCCGAGAAGCGGGAGCGGAGGAAGCTGCTTCGTGAAAAGGCAGAAGCCCTGGTCGAAGGTCTCTATGCGCATTCGGATTGGCTGACTGAAAAGAACAGCAAGCTCGTCTTTTCCAAGGAGAGTCACGACACACCGTCGCCGCTCGACAAGGTGTGGATGATTCAAAAACTCTACTTTCCTGAATTGAGGGAGCCCATCGCTGGCGTAATGGCGGCAGCGGCGCCCATGGTCCAGTTCAACATCAACCAAAGAATTGCTCAGATCAAGGACTTCGATGCTTGGTTGAAGGTCTTCGATCCATTGCCCTACAAAGAAATGTATTCCCAATACCTCGTGGCATTCGAGGCGGCAATTGCCAAAGTGTCGCAGGTTGTCCAGTCACATGTTGAGAGTTAACCATCCGCTCAACCGGACCGCCTGCAAGCTGCGCTTGCAGGTTCCCTCGACGCCTTCGGCGCTCCGGCGGCCGGTTAGCTAGCACGTTAGAAGTTACAGAGCCTACTTCGTCCTTGCACCGCTAGACCAAATACAACACACCATGAGACAACGACCGAGATTAGTAGCAAGTTTGCCTAATAGTGCAAAGGGTGACACTGCTGAGATTCCCAGCACAAGGTGGTGGGAATCATATCTAGTACGATATTTTATTGGCTTCATCGTTGGTTGCTCTTGCATCGTACTTTTTGGCCTTCAAGCAGACATATTCGACAAGCTCATAAAACATTTATCTACCTCCAGCACACTAACAGGAAAGCCAGATTGGAGCGTAATCACTTTGCTTGTCGCAATTCTGGGCCTAGGATTTTGTTATATAGCGAGTACACCAATCACTGTTTTACACGCTGGCCGCTACCGTCGCGGCTGGTTCGATGGACACTCACGTCACTTTTGGTTTGCGTGGCTTTTGCTATGCATACTAATGCTGACACTTGGCGTAAAAAGCATTGGCAAAAGGTCTGGCTGGGAGTGGCTGGCAGTATTTATTTCCTGCGTACTAATGTCCACTACGCTAATAAAAAATGACAAGCCCATTGAAAAAACTCACCCACGCATCGCATTCCCGTTTTTCACACTAATTTGGTTTTTATTTTTCTGGGGAGGGATCGGGCGCCTATTTGGCACCATCGGACAAGATCTAAGCGAGTCTGCACAAAGATGGTGGATTCTTTCAATGCCAGCATTCTGGATCCTTATCGGCCAATACGTAGTTCTGTACAGGCTATTACACGAAAAGGAGGCATTTTTTGCCTTTTATGCAAAGCTATTCAAAGCTCGTAGAATGAAAAACGCGAGGGATGTTCGTGACACTTACACGCACCTGCGAGAACACTCAAATTCCGTATTCATCGTTGTCATAGAGCTTTCGCTACTTGCCCTATTTATGGCGGTATCGGGCAGCATTTCAAGTCATAAAGGTACGGTTGTACCTAATGAAAGCATAGGTGCACTCGTGGTCTTTAGCTTAGCACTTTGGATGGTTCCAACAGTTTTTATGTGGGCACGAGCGAACTCGCTTGAGGTTGAATTTTCTGAAAACCCCAGCTCGTACCTAAAATGAGTGCAACGCAATTTCGAACTGTCGGCTCAACGCGGATGTCAATACTTCGCATTGCCACCCGTTAATCTAGGCGTAGAACGGCAGCTTTCTGGAAAGATCTACTTCCGTAAGAAGGCATTAGTTGCCTGTTTTTCTCTCGCCTCACGCTGCTGGAAGTATGTTCCAACAGACCACACCCATATAACGTAAGAATTCAAAAATGTCGGGGATTTTTACGTTGCTCTGATTGTCATTTGGCACTTGTTCGCTAAGCCTCTGACTCTATTCCTCTTTTCTGAAGTGGCATGTTTTCTGCTGCGAACGCACAAAGATTTCCCGCAACTCATTTCAATGAACCAGGAGAAATATATTGAAAATTCTCAGCCTTGTCACACAGAAGAAAATCAAACGATTTGCTGTCAGCGTTGTCGCTGGCGTGGCTTTTGCAGCTACTGCGAATAGTCATGCCGGACTCGTCAGCCTCAATGACGCCACCTATGGCGCAGGTTCTTTGACATGGGACACGGCAACGAATCTGGAGTGGCTGGACCTGACCGTGTCGCAGGGTTGGAGCTTTACTAATGCAGCGAGCGAACTGGGTACTGGCGGAAAATTCGAGGGCTTCTCGATCGCCACCAGCACGCAGTTCATGCAGTTGATGCAGAACGGCGGCTGGAACGACCCATTTAACACCGTATACGCAGGCGATCATCCTCGGTTCAACAAAGCACTGCACTTGATAGACCTATTTGGAAATACGCTTCTGAACCTCGCGCCGAGTTATGGGACCTACGGATTCGTCATGGATACGGTGGCCTCAGGGTCACACTTTTTAAATGGGATTTACATTGAGAATTTTCCCGCGAATCCGTTCTATACGACGGTTTTCACAGACCTTGACATAGGCCAGCCACCATCATTAGGGGATGAATACTCCGGGATCTGGCTCTATCGCACACATGCTGTTCCTGAGCCTGCCTCGCTTGCCCTTCTTGGCTTGGGATTGCTTGGAATACGGTTTGGCCGGCGCAGAAAAGCGTAATGGTGCTTTGTTCTGGAGTGCGAGCCGACTGGCTCGCACTCCAACGCCAACCATTTTGGCGGCTAACGGAGAAAGCACACGCTACTTGCGATTCATGAATCCGAACAGCGCCTCCAGCAATGCATCCGGTTGTTCTGCCATCAGGTCGTGGCCGCAATCGTCGATCTGCCTGACTTGGCAATGCGGTATTGCCTTGGTCAAGGTCGCGGTTGCCTTCGGTGGCGTCATCATGTCGCGCTTGCCGAGAACGAGCAGCACAGGGCAGCCAAGCGAGCTGGCTGCCGCTTCGCCATTCCCATACGCATTGCAGGCAGAGAAGTCCGTGTAGAACACCTGCGCCGGGTTTTGCGCGGCAATGCGTTGCATCAGGCGCTGGCTTCCACCCATTACGGAGAAACCAGGGGCCGGGCATGATGGCTTATGCGCAATCGAGGTATGCGACCAGATGTTGACCATGTCGATCGCCATCTGCTCATTGTTTTTCGACGCATCCAGCAGGGCATCCGAAACCTTCATCGGATAGGCGGTGCCAACCAAAGCCAGCTTGCTGACGCGCGCGGGAGCACGGAAGGCGGTTTCGAGCGCAATCAGCGAACCCATGCTGTGCCCGATCAAAGTTGCCTGCTGCACACCGGCAGCGTCCAGCAGCGCGAGCAGCCAATCCGCCATTGCTTCCACACTGCTTAGCGGCGCACCCTTGCTGCGGCCATGGCCCGGAAGATCGACGGCCAGCACGTTAAAGCCGTGATGCGCGAAATAGCGCGTCTGCAGAATCCATACAGAATGGTCATTTTGCGCGCCATGGATGAATACCGCGGTCGGTTGCTCGGGATTGAACGGTTTGCCGCCGGTGTAGCAGTAGGCGTTTTGTCCTTGTACGTTTAGCAGCATGTCATGCTCCCTTCTGCGCGGCTTTCAGCCCGCGTGCCAGGTCTTCGATCAGGTCGTCAGCATCTTCCAGGCCGATTGACAGGCGCATCGTGCCTTCGGTGATGCCGGATGCTTCCAGTTGCTCGGTCGGCACGCGGAAATGTGTGGTCGAGGCCGGATGAATTACCAGCGATTTTGCATCGCCCACATTCGCCAGGTGCGAGAACAGCTTGAGCGATTCGACAAAGCGCCGCCCCGCCGCACGGTCGCCCTTCATGCTGAACGAGAACACGGCGCCGCAGCCCTTGGGCAGCAGTTTCTTTGCCAGCGCATGGTCGGGATGCGATTCCAGTTCCGGGTAGGCGATCGATTCGACCGCCGGATGCGCGGCTAGGAATTCGACCACCTTGCGCGTGTTGGCGACATGCCGGTCCATCCGCAGGCCGAGCGTCTCGATGCCCTGCAGGATCGCGAATGCGTTGTGCGGGCTCATTACCGCGCCGAAGTCGCGCAAGCCTTCGCGCCGCGCCCGCAAGGCGAAGGGCGCAACCGTCGATTCCTCCGAAAACACCATGCCGTGGAAACCGTCGTACGGTTCGCACAGTTCGGCAAAATGGCCGGTTTTTTCATAAGCCTGCTGCCAGTCGAATGTGCCGCCATCTACCAGCAGGCCGCCGATTGCCGTGCCATGCCCGCACAGGAATTTGGTCGCGGAATGGAAAATCAGATCGGCGCCATGGTCGAACGGGCGCAGCAGATACGGCGTGGTGAAGGTGGCATCCACCATCAGCGGAAGATGGCGTTCATGCGCGATTGCCGCAACTGACGGGATATCGAGCACATCCAGTCCCGGATTGCCGAGCGTTTCGCCGAACAATACCTTGGTATTCGGCCGGATTGCGTTGCGCCATGCATCCAGGTCGCGCGGATCGACGAAAGTGGTGTCGATGCCGAAGCGTTTCATCGTATAGCCCAGCAGGTTCTGCGAGCCGCCATACAGGGCGCGCGATGCCACGACATGCGAGCCGGCGCCGGCAATTGTCGTCAGCCCCAGATGCATTGCAGCCTGGCCGCTGGCCACAGCGATGCCGGCGACACCGCCTTCGAGCGCGGCGATACGCTCTTCCAGTACCGCGTTGGTCGGATTGGAAATGCGCGAATACACATGGCCCGAGCGTTCCATGTTGAATAGCGACGCGGCGTGGTCGGAATCCTTGAAAACGAATGAGGTGGTCAGATAGATTGGCGTCGCGCGGGCGCCGGTAGCGGGGTCGGGCGCGGCACCGGCGTGCAGCGACAGCGTATCGAACCCTGGATATTTGGGCGCACTCATGGTGTGGTTCGTCTCTCTGGTTATTGAGTTACCGCAATCGTAGCATCGAACCCCTGTGCATATTGTCATGAGGAAGACAGCCTCTGTGCTGGATTTTTCGGCCCGCTTCAGCTACATTTCAAGAGGAACAACAAACCACTCACTCATACCAATCATGGCCTCCCTGAAAGTATCCGAAATCCTGAAAGTCAAAGGTGACATCCTGTACACCGTCACGCCCGACACGCCCCTGAGCGAGGCGGCCAAGACGATGGCCGAAAAGGATATGGGCTCGCTGGTCGTGATGGAGTTCGGTGAGCTGGTCGGCATGCTGACATTCCGCGAGGTGATGATGGCCTTGCATGACAATAACGGCTCGATCGGAACCAATACCGTGCGCAAGCACATGGACGATCACCCGATCACGATCACCCCGGAAACGGAAGTCGACGAAGTGCGCCGCCTGATGCTCGAACGGCACGCCCGCTATGTACCGGTAGTGAATGCTCGCACGCTGCTTGGCGTGATTTCGTTTTACGACGTCGCCAAGGCGGTGGTCGAGGCGCAAAGTTTTGAAAACAAGATGCTGAAGGCCTACATCCGCGACTGGCCCGCCGATGGCGAAGAATAGGCATTTCGCGTACCGCGTATTTGCAAAGGCCGTTCATGGGAAAGCATGAACGGCCTTTTTTACATTACGCCCAATATTTCCCTGCTTAGAGCGTCTATCAAAATGCCGATGGCAAGGCACGCCGCAAGTGGCATTTTGATCGACGCTCTTTACTGGACCATGCTGATAAAGGAGAGATTCCCATGCATATAGCCGTCATCGGAGCCGGACTAGCCGGCCTGACCTGCGCCCGCCAACTGCTGCGGCAAGGCCACAGCGTCATCGTCTACGAAAAGAACGATGATGTCGGCGGCCGCATGGGAACGCGCCAGACGGAACTAGGGGGCTTCGATCATGGTGCCCAGTATTTCACGGCAAGCAGCGAACGCTTTAAGAAAGAAGCTGGTGTCTGGCGCAAGGCAGGCTGGGTCGTGCCATGGAACGGAAGTCTCGTAACACTGGAAAAAGGTGTGGCGCGGCCCGCCGGAAAGTCCGGCGAAAATACCCGGCTGGTTGCCGTTCCCGGCATGGCGGCGCTCGGCGCGCATCTTGCGGACGGCGTTGTGGTGCGTACCGGGCAGGCGATCAGGCGCCTGGAACGCTATGGCGAGCAATGGCTGCTGGAAGTGCAATGTGATTCGGTGGCAGTCAGCGTCAGCGCCGGGCCCTTCGATGCGGTCATTGTTGCGGTGCCTGCCGACGAGGCAATGACGTTGCTGCAGCCGGTATCAGAACTGGCCTCGCATGTCGGGCAAGAGCATCTCGCGCCAACCTGGGCGCTGATCCTAGGGTTTCAGCAATCGCTGAACCTGGATTATGACGGTGCATGGGTACAGAACTCGCGCCTGAGATGGATTGCACACGACACCTCCAAGCCCCAACGGCGCCCCGGCGAGCACTGGATAGGGCATGCCTCGGCGGAATGGAGCCTCGAGCATCTGGGCGACGACCCGGAACGCGTGAAAGAGAAGCTGCTGAAAGCATTTCACGAGGCAACCGGATCGCATGTGCAGCCGGTTTATGCCGACGTGCATTGCTGGCGCTATGCACTGGCTGCCAGTACGCTACCGGGCGACTGTCTGTGGGACGCCAGTGCGCGTGTCGGCGTGTGCGGTGACTGGTTCTCAGCCGGACTGGACGGCAGCGGCCGCATCGAAAATGCGTATCTGAGTGGATGTGCGCTTGCCGAAGCGATCGTTTAGAGACAGTTTGAAAACCTACTGCGCGTCCCGATTTTGACCTTGCGATGCTCGTCGCCCTTGCAGGGCGCGTATGCGCTTGCAAGCACATACCGCTTCGCAGGCGGGCAGCATGCTGCCCGAAATCCCTGCTGCGCCCTCACATACGACTGCGCTTCTCAGGCCAAACTCAGACCGCTCGCTACGGTTTTTAAACTGTCTCTTGTCCGGAGATGCAAGAACATCGGCTTTGACGAGCTGTCAGTTCCATAACAATTCACCGGATAAATCCATGTGCGTCAGATAGAGCCTGAGGTCCAGTTCGAACTGATGGTAATTGGGCTCCATGTACTCGCACAGTTTATAAAATGCCTTGTCGTGCTCTTTCTCCTTGAAATGCGCGAGTTCATGCACAACGATCATTTTCAGGAATTCAGGGGGAACGTTTTTGAACAGTGAAGAAATCCTGATCTCGCGTTTCGACTTCAGCTTGTTTCCCTGAACGCGCGAAATCGAGGTATGCAACCCTAGAGCGTGCTTAATGACATGCAGCTTGCTGTCATACATGACTTTGCTCACGGGCTCCGCATTTCCCAGGAAATCTTTCTTTAATTGCAGTACGTATTGGTAAAGCGCCTTGTCGGTCGTAATGTCATGCGCAGACGCGTACTTCTTTAAAAGCACGTCCGCCAGCTTGTTTTTGTCGACAAGGAGCTGCACCTGCCGCTTGATTTCGTCGGGATATCCCGACAGGTATTTTATTTCCTGCATTTCCCGCATTCTTGAAAGGTAGGCGAATACCGTTTCCGGCATTTCAATGCGCTGCATTAAATCAAAGGATCGGTGTTGCGGCCAGCCTTATTTTTCGGCCAGCGTACACGGGCCGCGCTGTAATTCCGATAATCCCGCACGGCGCTAATGGGTGATCGGATAGAATCGCAATCCCGGCGCCAACGGTAGTGCCAATGCAATTGAGGAACACCCCATGAATGCCATCCCCGAAATCAAGCCCGGCCAATCGATTGAGTTGCTAAAAGAGCTGCACATCCTGACGCGCGACGGCAAGCTGAA
>DATFAZ010000250.1:0-3201 GCA_035254105.1 Noviherbaspirillum sp.
CGCCGGCAGCTTCAGGTTTTCGTAGTAGTCATGACGTTCGACTTCACGCGCCTGGCGGTCGATGTAGCCGGCGTATTTCACCTGGATTTCGACCTGTTCCTTGACCGCCTCATCGGCAACGCCGGGGCCGGCCAGATCCTCACCGTTTACGCCCTTGAGCGACATCAGGCCGGCATAGCTCACGTTCGGGCGGCGCAGCAGATCAGTGAGCGCATACTCGCGCTCAATCGCTTTTCCCAGAACGCGCTCGGCTTCGGTCTCTGCTAACAGCCTGGGATTCACCCAGGTCGATTTCAGGCGTTCCAGCTCGCGCGCGATGGCTTCGCGCTTCTGTTCGAACATCGCCCATTGTGCGTCACCGACGCAGCCGAGCTGGCGACCGATGTCGGTCAGGCGCAGATCGGCATTATCTTCGCGCAGGCTCAGCCGGTATTCGGCGCGGCTGGTGAACATGCGGTACGGCTCCTGCACCCCTTTGGTGATCAGGTCGTCGACCAGCACACCGAGATAGGCTTCATCCCGGCGCGGGGTCCAAGCGTCGCGCTGCTGCGTGTACAAGGCCGCATTCAGCCCGGCCAGCAAGCCTTGTGCAGCCGCTTCTTCGTAACCGGTGGTGCCGTTGATCTGACCAGCGAAGAACAAGCCGCGGATCGACTTGGTTTCCAGCGATGCCTTCAACGCGCGCGGATCGAAATAGTCATATTCGATCGCATAACCGGGCCGCAGAATATGCGCGTTTTCCAGGCCACGCATCGAGTGCACCAGTTCGAGTTGCACATCGAACGGCAGGCTGGTGGATATGCCATTCGGGTAGAACTCGTTGGTCGTCAACCCTTCCGGCTCCAGGAAGATCTGATGCGAGGACTTGTCGGCGAAACGGTGGATCTTGTCCTCGATCGACGGGCAATAGCGCGGACCGACGCCTTCAATGACGCCGGTGTACATCGGACTACGGTCGAGGCCGCCGCGGATGATGTCGTGAGTGCGCTCGTTGGTGTGCGTGATCCAGCATGGAAGCTGCTGCGGATGAAGAGCGGCCGAGCCCATCACCGAAAAAACCGGAACCGGGTCCAGATCGCCCGGCTGTTCTTCCAATACCGAGAAATCGATGGTGCGGCCATCGATACGCGGGGGCGTGCCAGTTTTCAACCTACCCTGCGGCAGCTTCAGTTCCTTCAAGCGTGCTGAGAGGGAAACCGCAGGCGGATCACCTGCTCGCCCGGCAGCATAATTATTCAGTCCGACATGAATCTTTCCGTCAAGGAAAGTGCCTGCCGTTAGCACCACTGCCCTGCTACGGAAACGAATGCCGACTTGCGTAACAGCACCTACAACCCGGTCGCTTTCGACCATCAGGTCATCGACCGCCTGCTGGAACAGCCACAAATTGGGCTGGTTTTCCAGACGTTCGCGGATCGCCTTTTTGTACAGGATACGGTCGGCTTGCGCGCGGGTGGCGCGCACTGCAGGCCCCTTGGAAGAATTCAGGATACGAAACTGGATACCCGCCTCGTCCGTGGCAATTGCCATTGCGCCGCCAAGCGCATCGACTTCTTTGACCAAATGGCCCTTGCCGATACCGCCAATCGAAGGATTGCAGGACATCTGCCCGAGGGTTTCGATATTGTGAGTAAGCAGCAGCGTCTTCTGCCCCATGCGGGCGGACGCAAGTGCAGCTTCTGTCCCGGCATGACCGCCGCCGACGACAATGACATCAAATTCGGTAGGAAAAAACATAATTCGCCTCGAGGAGACGCAAAAGATGGGGCGGCATCACTATGCCGGAGGCGAGATTATAAAGCGTTTTTTAGCTGGCCTATCGCTAATCATCCGGGAGGCTGGTTGTTTGTTTCACGTGAAACAAACAACCGCTCACCTCACGGAAGAAAATAGCTGGCGATAAATAGACCTCCCAGGCCCATCAGCCAGTAGCCCCAGTGCAAATTAACGAGCGAAGATTTGGCGGGTACGACTTTCGGCGTAACGTAAATCAGTGGCTCCACAGCTTCGATCCGCGGCGGCCGCCCTATTTGTCGCTGGCGCACCTCTTGCGCCAGCGAATCTGCCATTTCGCTATGCTCCTCATCCATCGCCACTACGGGTACAGCGACGGGCGCTGCAACAGGTGCCCCCATTGTCATAGCAGCGTCCAGCGACAACAACGGTGGCTCTGTGGATGAGGGCTGTGCCGTTATGGCGCCCGCAACTTCAGGCAAGGATGTCGCAGCCGGAGTTGCGGACGGTGCTGCGGACTGCGGCACAGCCGAAACGATAGAAGGCGGTGTTACGGCCGGGGCAGGAATACCAGCCAGCTCTTCATCTGGATCCAGCATGATGATAGTGACCGGGTCGAGCGGATCTTGTTGCAAGAAGCGATCGATGACGGCGCTATCCAGTTCTTCGGCCTCCTGCCCTTCCACCGGCATGAATACTTCCAGTATTAGTTCCTTTTTCTGCAACTTGTCCAGCGCGCGGTTAAACCGCTCATCGGTGAGAGCCGGCAGCTTGGCACGTATTTCCTGACATGAAGAAGTACCGTCGACCATAATCAAAACCAGTCGCTCACTTTGCGTAAGGCCGTGACTTTTTTGTTTGATTTCCTCCCGACCCTCATGGGTGCGGTGGAAGATAATCGAAGGGTTGAACATACGTTAGCCTTTCGCGTTGCTGTTTCACGTGAAACATAAACGCCTAAAACAGATCACTCGGAATAAGAGTAGCTTACTTCAAAACAAGCTCTGGTGTTGCGCAACAGAAAGCCTATCGTAGCCGCGAGTGCCGCTCAACGCTATACCAAAACCACAACCCGGCCAGGAAATTTGTAAGGAACTTTATCCTGGGAGCGCCTTGGTAAAAATGCCCGTCACGTTAATCAAGAAGAAAATCAAATCGGGAGGAAGGATGCGTCCACGCCGGGTGTGCCAACGCCGGAGCAATATATGCCCCGGCCTGGTGAGCGAGTTCGAAGGAATTGAAAACCGGCAGCAGAACCCTGCCCGTATTTTTTAGTGGGCTGCGCTGCCCGGGACAGTGCGCTTGAACAAGGCGCCGCTCTCGCCGACGATGCCCCTGCGGAACGCGAGCACGCAGACGATGAAGATGAAGCCGGTGACGATGGTGACCGATTCGCCAATCGAGCGGAACCATTCGATATTCGTCAGCGCCGCCAGCCAGTTGCCCAGGTCGCCCAGCTTGTTTTCC
>DATFAZ010000251.1:0-3884 GCA_035254105.1 Noviherbaspirillum sp.
ATTCGCAAGGCTTTGGACGAATAAGTTTTGTCAAAGAGATAAATCGAACAAAGAGCCGTATATTGGCGCACGGCAAGGCCGGCGGTACAATGCGGCAACTGAAAAAATTGAGAAAAGGTCCCTAACATGAGCTGGCTTGAAAAACTGCTTCCCCCGCGCATTCAGCGTTCCGATTCCGCGAACCGCAAGTCGGTGCCGGAAGGTTTGTGGGTGAAATGTCCCTCATGCGAAGCGGTTTTGTACCGGACCGACCTGGAATCAAACATTCATGTCTGCCCGAAGTGCGATCACCACCTACGCATTCGTGCGCGCGAACGTCTGGATGCGCTGCTCGATGCCGGCGGTCGCTACGAAATCGGGCAGGAGGCCTTGCCGATCGATTCGCTGAAATTCAAGGACAGCAAGAAATACCCCGACCGTCTGAAGGACGCGATGGAAGCGACCGGCGAGACCGATGCGCTGGTCGTGATGGGCGGTGCAATCATGACGCTGCCAGTGGTGGTGGCATGCTTCGAGTTCGAATTCATGGGCGGTTCGATGGGTTCAGTGGTAGGCGAGCGCTTCGTGCGCGGCGCACAGGCGGCACTGGAGCAGAAGGTGCCCTTCATCTGCATCACTGCAACCGGGGGCGCGCGCATGCAGGAAGGATTGCTGTCGCTGATGCAGATGGCAAAGACTACCGCGATGCTGACCAAGCTGTCCGAGAAAAAGTTGCCGTTCATTTCTGTGCTGACCGATCCGACCATGGGTGGCGTGTCCGCATCGTTTGCGTTCATGGGCGACGTCGTGATTGCCGAGCCGAAGGCACTGATCGGCTTTGCCGGCCCACGCGTGATTGAAAATACCGTGCGCGAAAAACTGCCCGAAGGCTTCCAGCGCGCCGAATTCCTGGTGCAAAAGGGCGCAGTGGACATGATTGTCGATCGCCGCAAGATGCGCGAAGAAATTGCGCGTTTGCTGGCCTTGCTGCAAAACCAGCCAGCAGAAGTGCTGGCGTAAGTCGCAAAGTAGAACAGCAAGCCCGGACATGCCGTAGTCCGGGCTTTTTAATTTCAGCTTTTGTTTTTCCTGTCTAGCTATGCAAAACCTTCCCACGACACTCTCCGATTGGCTGGCATTGCTTGAAACGATGCATCCGAAGGCCATCGACATGGGGCTGGAACGCGTCGCCCAGGTAAAAGATCGTCTTGGCATCCAATTTGAGTGCCCGGTGATCATTGTGGGAGGCACCAACGGCAAGGGCTCGACTTGTGCAATGCTGGAATCGATCCTGATGCAAGCCGGATACCGTGTCGGCCTGTATACATCCCCGCACCTGTTGCACTTCAACGAGCGCGCCCGCATCAATGGCGAGCCGGCGAGCGACGATGCACTTGTCGCGCAATTTGTGGCGGTTGAAGCGCAACGCGGTGATGTGTCGCTGACCTACTTTGAATTCACCACACTCGCCATCCTACGCATGTTTGCAGAAGCCAAGCTGGATGCGGTGATTCTGGAAGTCGGTCTTGGCGGCCGGCTTGATGCGGTCAATGTCATTGATGCGGATGTCGCCATTGTCACCAGTGTCGATATCGACCATACCGAATACCTTGGCAGCACGCGCGAACAGATCGGCTTTGAAAAAGCCGGCATTTTCCGCCCCAGGCGGGCAGCGATCTGTGGCGACCCGGTTCCGCCGAAATCCTTGCTCGACCATGCACAGGCGATCGGTGCGGACCTGTGGCTGTTCGGTCACGATTACAACTATTCCGGCGACAAGCAGCAGTGGAACTACGGCGGCCGCGGCCAGCGCCGCAATTCGCTCGGCTATCCGAGCCTGCGCGGTGCCAATCAGTTATTGAATGCGTCAGCGGCGCTGGCGGCACTCGAAGCGCTGCGCCACCGTCTGCCGGTTGGTGCGCAGGAAGTGCGCAACGGGCTGGTCATGGTGGAGTTGCCCGGAAGGTTTCAGGTCCTCCCGGGCCGGCCAAGCGTGGTTCTCGACGTTGCCCACAACCCGCATGCGGCCGCTACTCTGGCGCAGAATCTCGACAACATGGGCTTTCATGCATACACCTATGCGGTCTTCGGCGCGATGCAGGACAAGGATATCGACGGCGTCATCGCCCACCTGAAAGATCGTGTCGACCACTGGTGTGTTACCGACCTGCCGCTGCCGCGTGCCGCAAGCGCGGAGCAGATCAAACAGAAGCTGCTTGATGCCGGCATCGTTCCTCAGGACGTCGCCGGTGCCGAATGCTCGATCCAGACCTTTGGCACGCCAGCGGCCGCATTTGCGAACGCACGAAGCAGAGCGGGGGAGAATGATAGAATTGCGGTTTTCGGATCTTTCCTTACCGTCGCCGGCGTGATGGAATTCATAAGATCCGAAAAGCCGGTTTCCGGGAAGTCGTCTTGATGGGCATGCTGTTTTTTCAAGTTCAGCTTCGAAACTCACTGATGGTTTTTACTTTTATCGCATGAGCTTGTTCTCGTTCCTTCGCAAAAACAAGCAAGAATCCGCTTCTGATGACACCGCGTTTTATTCGCGCGCCGAGGAAGAATCCAAGGCGGTACGTAGCCGCTCAAAACGCAGGCAGACCAGTCAGGGTAGCGCCGCAACCGATCCGGTATTGCCAGAAAAGAAACGGGCTCGCCGGCGCCTGATAGGTGCTGTGGCACTGGTGCTGGCGGCGGTTCTCGGCTTGCCCATGATTCTCGATTCAGAGCCGAAACCTCTGGCAGACGATATCGTCATTCAGATTCCATCCAAGGACAAACAGGCGCCGCTGGAACGCCCTGCGGCGCCCGAACCGGCTTCGTCGCTCGATGCCAAAGAGGAAATGATTGATCCTCCCGCCGCTGCATCGGCTGCGCCAGCTGCAAAGACGCAAGCAACATCGCAAACAACACCGGCAGCCGCGGCAGTGCCAACCCAGGTGAAACCGATGAACATGGCCAAGCCAGCTTCCGTTGCTGTTCCTGCGGATGCCAAGGCAAATGTCGCGGCACAACCGGTAGCCCACACAAAGCCTGAAACGGGCGCAGTTGAAAAGGGCGATGAGGCCGCACGCGCGAAAGCTCTTTTGGAAGGTAAGCCCGATCCGAAAGCGGCCAAAAAACAATCCGGAAAATTTGTAATCCAGGTAGCCGCACTTGCGACCAAAGAAAAGGTCGATGAATTGCAGTCCAAGCTCAAGCAAGCCGGAATCAAGTCATACACGCAGAAGGTTGCAACCGAATCGGGCGACCGTACGCGCATCCGCGTCGGCCCGTTCACAAGCAAGGAAGAAGCGGAAAAAGTGCGCGCCAAAATCGTCAAGCTGGGGCTGAACGGCTCCGTGGTGCCTGCCTGATTGTGACGATCTTTGATTTTCTGGTTCTGTTCGTGCTGATCTGCTCGATTGTTATCAGCATGTTGCGCGGACTGGTAAAAGAGATATTGTCGTTGCTGAGCTGGATCGTATCGTTTCTGGTGGCAAATGCCTTTGGTCAGGATCTGGCAATGCTGCTGCCGGATATGATTCCCGGGAACGTCACGCGCCTGATCGTCGCGTTTGTCGCATTGTTCATTGGCGTGCGGCTGCTGATGCTGCTGTTGATGCTGGCAATCGATGCGATGATCAAGGCTTCCGGCCTGACCTTGGCTGACCGGGGGCTGGGTGGCCTGTTCGGCCTGGGACGCGGGCTGGTGATTATTCTGGCGATGGTGCTGGTATGCGGCATGACCGCGATTCCCCAGCAAGCGTTCTGGAAGGATGCGTTGTTCAGTCCCCTGGCGGAAACCGCGGCGCGCACCGTCAAGCCATTCTTGCCGGGCGATGTCGCGCGGCATGTACAGTTTTAAATTGTTCTAGTTGAGGAGTCCACCATGTGTGGCATTGTTGGCGTTGTTTCTCACGGCC
>DATFAZ010000252.1:0-17900 GCA_035254105.1 Noviherbaspirillum sp.
CCTCGATCAGCGACTGGAATACTTCCAGATCGCCTGCCGCTAATGTATCCGTGATCTGATCTTTAAATCGGGCAATGCGCACGTCGTTGACTGCCTGAATGGTCGGCAGCTCCAGCGGCGAAACCGGCTGGCGCGTCGCGCGTTCGATCACCTTGAGCAGGTTTCTCTCGCGCGGCGTGATAAACAGGATCGCCTCGCCGCTGCGACCGGCACGGCCGGTGCGGCCGATGCGATGGGTGTAGCTTTCCGGGTCGTATGGCACGTCGTAGTTGATCACATGGCTGATGCGCTCAACATCAAGACCGCGTGCAGCCACATCGGTGGCCACGAGGATGTCAATCTTGCCGTCCTTGAGCATCTGAATGGTGCGTTCGCGCTGCTGCTGCACGATGTCGCCATTGATCGCCGCTGCCGAAAAACCGCGTGCCTGCAGTTTGCTTGCCAGCTCTTCCGTGCCCAGCTTGGTGCGCGCAAAAATGATCATGCCGTCAAATGTCTCGGCTTCCAGTATGCGCGTCAGTGCATCGAGCTTGTGCATGCCGCTGACCAGCCAATAGCGTTGGCGGATGTTGTCTGCCGTGCCTGTTTTTGCGGCAATCGTGACTTCCGCCGGACGGCGCAGATAGGTCTGCGCGATGCGCTTGATCGCGGATGGCATCGTTGCCGAGAACAAGGCGGTCTGGCGCGATTCCGGCGTCTTCTGCAGAATCGTTTCGACATCATCGATAAAGCCCATGCGCAGCATTTCGTCGGCTTCATCCAGCACCAGCGTTTTAAGCTGCGACAGGTCGAGGGAATTTTTTTCCAGATGATCGATCACGCGGCCCGGCGTGCCGACAACGACATGCACGCCCCGGCGCAATGCACTCAGTTGCGGGCCGTAACTCTGCCCGCCATAAATCGGCAGCACGTGAAAGCCGGGGATATACGTCGCATAGCGCTGAAATGCTTCCGCTACCTGGATCGCCAGTTCGCGCGTCGGTGCCAGCACCAGCGCTTGCGGTGCGCTTGGCTTGATGTCCAAACTGGCGAGAATGGGCAGGGCAAAGGCCGCGGTCTTGCCGGTGCCGGTTTGCGCTTGGCCCAGCACATCGCGGCCCTCGAGCAGCAGCGGAATCGTTGCGGCCTGGATCGGGGACGGAGACTCGTAGCCGAGCTCATTGAGCACGCGCAGCAAAGACTCGTTCAGCTTCAGGTCGGAAAAAAGAGGGGGGAGTGTTTCGGACATGGTATTGCTCACAGTTTTCTTCGGATCGCGATATGCGAAAGAATTTGGTGCACAGTTTACTCTGTTGCTGGCCATGTAAGCACTTTAGGGGCGAGGTAATTACCGATAGTGCACTGGTGTGCTCGCGGTTTGCTGTGCGGGTACTATTTTTTGCTGCGTGAATCGGTGGTTGTTTTTCCCGGCGGCGGCGCTTGCGGCTTTTCGCCTGCCTGCCTGAGCAACGGCACGCACGGGCTGTCTTCTCCCGGCCCCGGATTGATAAGTGCGAGCAGCGCCGCTGCTGGGGCTGCGGCGACGCCCAGCACGGTGGCCGCAGCGGCTTTCGCCGCGATCACGCCCTTGTCCACGCCGACATCCGGATTCTTGAAGGTTCCGGCGACATACAGCGGAGAACGCAGTGAAATTACGCGTATGCCCTTGCTCTCTGGCCGCAGCGTCAGGTTCAGCGTTTCCTTCGCAAAATTGATGTTGCCTTCTGCAGTGATGGTTGCGTCGGCGGTGTCAAGAACAAAAACGCGGGTTTGCATCACGCCGTCGGTAACGCCGAAGTCGGCTGCCATGCAGTTGAGTTTCACCTCATGGTCGCCGAACAGTTTCGTCGCGAGCACGCTGGCGATGTTGAGGCCGGCTGCCTCGAGAATGAACTTGCTGATCGTGCCCTGATGAATCACGGATTTCACTTCACCATTGGCAGACCCTAGCAATGCTGCAAACGAATTACCTGCGGCACTGAGCTCGGCATCGCCGTTGATCTCGCCGATACTCGCTTGCATCGATTCGGCCTTAGGGAACAATTCATTGAGATGGATCTTCCGGGCTGACACCTTCATTCGCGCCTTCGCCGGATTGCCGCGCCCGTTGATATTCAGTTCCGTGGTCAGCCTGCCGCCGGCGATGCCGAAGTTGAGCGGCGCAAGCGACAGCACCCCATTTTCCATCGTGATGTTGGTTTCAAGATGATCCACCGGCAATGCTTTTGCCCGCACAATTTTTTTGCCGGCGAATTTCACCTGCACATCCATCGTGCCCCAGCGATCGGTCTTGAATGGCGAAACCGGCAGCACCTTGCCGGGCGGGATCTTCGCCTCTTCGCTCTTCTTGTTGGCGTATTCATCGGTGCCGACTACTGCACGCAGATCCGTCAGCCTGAGGTAGTCGGAAACCACTTCGCCGCGCAGCAGCGGCCGCGGTTTCTTGCGCAGGTATTCGAGCGTGCCGCGGATGTCGCTCTCCCCGACCTTGCCCTTGAATTTTTCGTAGCGCACACGGACGTCGTTTTCCTTGAACATGCCGACCACACGGCCTTCCGTGGAAAACTTCGGCGTCTCCGGCAACACCAGTCCGCTGAGCGGGAACAGCTCCGCCATGCTGGCGCCGATAATCTTGAGATTGATATCCAGCGCGCTCGGATGTGCCGGATCGGTAAGCGAGCCGTCGGCAGTGATCGTCGTTTCGCCCACTTTGACTGTAGCCTGCACCGGATATTCGACATTTTTTTCCATCAGCGTCAGCAAGCCGCCCGCCTTGCCGCCGCCGCTCACCGCTTCCTCGTTAAAGATGCCGCCCAGTTCGAAGTTGACCGTGCCGTCCGGTGCGGTATCGATACGGGCAGTGGCGTCCGCCTTCTTTGCCGGATCGACGTAGCGCAGGTTGCCTTTCTTGATTGCGAGGCTGTGCAGCGCGAATTTCCATGCCGAAGGTGGCTTGGCTTCGTCCTTGTCGAAGGTCCAGTTGTTAGCCTCACCTTTGCCTCTTTCCAATACGAGCGTGCCTTCGTCGAGAACCAGGGTGCGCACGCTGATGGTTTTCGCGAACAAGGCAAATGGATTGACGGTCGCATCAGCCTGCCGCAGCTTGGCCATCGTGGGGCTGCTACGCGCCCACTCGGCATTGCCCAAGGTAATGTCCTGTGCGCGGATATGCGGCCAGGGCACGAACCTGCGCCAGCCGATCTTCTGTTCCGGTGGCCGTTCCCAGCTGAAGGACAAGTCGCCATTGATTGCAAAGGAACGACCGGTCGCTTCTGCAACCTTCTCGTTGATCCACGGTTTCGCGCGGTTCCAGTCGAAGGCCGACGCCAGCACGAGCAACAAAGCCAGCAGGGCGACGACTGCCACCGGGATACCTATGGCAAATTTCAGACCGCGCGTCATGCTCCTTTGAGTCATGAAGCAAGTTTCAGTTCGATCAATTAACGTTAAGACAAATATCGCCACGGGAATAAGCGTGTCGAATTTGATTTTCGCGTGGTGGGATGATGCTTCCGATTAAGAGAACTTTCCGTGAAATATCCGGCCTATGGAGAGAGAAGAAACCTGACAAAGCGTGCATTCATTCAAGAACCAAGATAAGCATGATCGTCGACCAGGACAGCAGCAGGTTTTCCAAAAAGCGCCGGACCCTATTGGCTTTGAGTATTGCAGGCCTTGCAAGCGGATTGAGTGCATTTGCGTCGCGTGCGCAGAATGCGCCCCTGCGTCAGCCGGATGTGCCGTATGAGCCTTCACCCCAGTATGTGGTCGATAAAATGCTCGCACTGGCGCAAGTGAACAAGGACGATGTGCTGTATGACCTTGGCTGCGGTGACGGGCGTATCGTTATCACCGCTGCGGAAAAATATGGCGCGCGCGGTGTCGGCATTGATATCGATCCGCAGAGAATTGCCGAAGCCAGAGCCAACGCAAAAAAGGCTGGTGTTGAAAACCGCGTGCAGTTCGTGGTCGGCGATCTGTATGCGAGCGATTTTTCGAAGGCCACCGTGGTGACCCTATTCTTATGGCCGCATGTCAACCTCAAACTACGCCCGCTGCTATGGCAGCAGCTGAAAATCGGCACGCGTGTGGTATCCCATCTATGGGACATGGGCCCGGAATGGCCGCCAGAAAAGACCGAAACAATCCGGGGCAAGAAAATCTACTACTGGACCATCACCGCAGCACAGAAAAAGGCGGCTTGAACAGCGTAGTCAGCGAACGGAATTCAGACCGTCTTTTCCCGCCGCATTGACCGCTTCGCAGGAAAGGTCGCGAGCAAAAGGCCTGCCAGCGCAATGGCGAACGCAATCATCTGGATACCACTCAGCCGCTCGCCAAGCACCAGCACCGCCACCAGTGCGGCGCTGATCGGCAGCATCACGGTAAACACGCCTGCCTGCGCCGCAGGAATGGATTTCAGCCCGGTCATCCAAAGCCAGACGGTCCAGACGCTCGCGGCCAGTGCATAGAACATCAGCAGCAGCCAGATCTTCAATTCCACCTCCGCAAAGTCGAAGCGCAGCGCGGCATAAATGCCCAGCGGCGTCATCAGCGCAAAGCCCCACAGGTTGATCACCGAACTGATGCGCTTCGGGCCCATCACCGCAGTCAGCTTCTTGCCGATCACCGCATAAGACGCCTCGCAAAGCACCGCAGCAAACACAAGCAGATTCCCCAGCCATGCCATGTTTTGCGAAGCGCTCGCCGTGTTTGCCGCGTGCCCCGGCTTGGCCAGCGACAGCAGGCCAATGCCGAGCGCGCCGCATGCCACGGCAGCCCAGACCCGCAGGCCGATACGTTCTTTCAGAAAGAACCAGCTCATTAGCGCAATCACCGCCGGAATGCTCGCCATGATCACGCCCGCAGAAACAGCACTCGTCATGCTCACGCCCGTAATCATGCACAGGGTGAACAGGAAATTGCCAAGGAAGGACTCGAGAAACACTAGCTTTCGGGTCTGCGGTGTCATGGGTGGCTCGGAAGCCGGTTTCCGAATCCAGTGCAACATCGCCAGCCCACCGATGCCAAAACGCAGCCAGGCAAGTAGGAAGACAGGGAAAACCGCAGCGAGTGGCTTGGACAAGGCGACGTAACTGCCGACCAGGGACATGCTCAGCGCAAGGCAGCAATAGGCCAGCATGCGGCTTGGTTTGGTGCTCATCGGATTTTTTGTTTCGTTGATTGGCTGGTTGATGTGGAGTTCGCTTCCCGAGCAGCCGGGATTCCCAGTCACGGATGAAGCACTGACAATGTTGCTAATTGCCGTTATGAGGGAGGTGGAACATCAGGATAGCATTGTATTATCTCGCGCTCGAACCTGTGGAACGGGCGCGGAGGAAGACGTCACAACATGCGGGGTTACACAGGAACAGTCGGCTCTTCGACCGCGCATGCGGCCAGCATGACAGGCGGATTGTCAGGTGTGGGTGCAAGGCCGGCATATTTAGCTCCGGAGGGCCGGTAGCTGTCGGAGCCCATGTAAACCCTTCGGTAGCGCAGATAACCGCCGCCGAGCCACATCGGCTCGCGCCCTTTTGATTCCGGGTCAATGGCGTCGCGATGATCTTTCTTTTCCGGGTACAAATCTTTGCTCCGCTTGTAGTTCAGAAGCCGCTCCCTTTCCTTGCGGGTCAGCCGGTAGGGATTGGGGCCGTGTTCGTAGGGCGCTTTGGTCTGATCCCATTCGCGCTCATTTTCTTCCTGTATCGCGAGAAGCTCCAAGGCATGCTGCAGGTCTGCCACATCCTGTCCCAGAGGTTTAAACCATGCGCGCGAATCATGGACGAAGCGCTCGAAGAATTCAGCAACTGCTGGCGGTGGTGGCGGCCCGTCCCAGTAGCGTGCAACGTCGGCCCATTCGGGAACCGTCGGCATCTCCGGTCGCCTGTCATAACGGGTGCGCTCCCGGTCACGCCAGCGGGAGAAGTAGCCGATCTCTTTCCGGAACTCCTCGTCGGCCCGTACGATATCTTCTCTGTCGTGCTTGTCCCAGCGTTCGAAGCCGGGCAGCGCGTGCATCTTCCCGGCCATCTGCTTGCGCCACCGGATGTATAGCGCGTGCTGATGTTCCATTAATTCATGCAGCGGCGCTGTGACGGGGCGCTGTTCGCTTCTGTATGCATCCAGGTAGGCGTTGAATGCATCGATTGCTTCCGGCGCGATCCTGAAAGATTTCTTTACAGAGTCCGGCGCCTCTTCCAGTTTTAGCGGCACGCCGGATAGACGCGCTGCACGGTACATGACGGCCAGCGCGATGCGTGATATCAGGTCGCTGCCCTCGGGATCCTTGCCGCGACCTTGCTCCGACGGCCCGTATCCGCCGCCGACGTCGGAATGCACGCCGGGAAATACAATTTCCGTGCAATTGTCAGGCATTCCTGACTTGAAGCGGATCGAGTCCAGCGGAAAGGAGCGGCGGATTTCATGTCCGGACACGAGATGCAGACAGCGTGCTGGCGCGGGGCCGATATCGCCGGGAATCTTGAGCGAGGATTCGGCGTCAGCCCATGCCTGATGCCCATCCACGAACGGCATCGCCGCCGCGAGGCCGACCGATGCGACGGTATCGAACAGGCCAAGAAAATCCACCGTTACCGGGATGGTCCCAAGGGAAGGGGAGGCGCTTCCGCAAAGCTCCGCATCCAGCATGCATAGCCAGTTGAACCAGTTCGAAAATACCCGCGCCTTCGTCGCGCCACGCGAGAAGCCGAACATGGAAACGTAGATGTTCTTCACAACACCCTTGCTGCGGCTTTTGCCTTCGCCTACCGGCAAATAGTTTTTCAGGCCAGCGTGCAGTTCCGAGAGCGCAGCTTTGAAAGCTGAACGCAACAACTCCAGTTCGGACTTTCGGCCAGATTCCCATTCGTCGCCAGAAAATGAAGGGCGCGTTACTTCACGAAAGCTGGGGAGAGTCAGCTCGTTAAACTCTTCTTTGAATTTTTTATCATCAATAAGCGGTACATCGGTGTAATACACGTGAATGTTATTCAATGCCTGTACCAGCGACCAGATGATGCGGTTCTCGCCCTTGTAGCAGAAAGCCAGGCCTTTAGGCCGGTCGTCCGTCATCCGATAGCCTTCACCGCTGTCGCCCACTTCCTCGAACTTCGTTCCGACCCCCGGTATGTAGGTGCGGAAAAAACTGTTGTGGTACTTGGATTTCAGTTCCGGCCAGGTTTCACTGCCGTGATTGTCCCGGCCGCCGGGGAATGCGCTATACAGGCGCGCGACATTGCTGTGCGTATGTGCTTCGCGGTGGAGTTTTAAATTGTTGTTTGTACCGTCGAAGAAAAAACCAAAGAAGAGGTTTAGGTCGCAGGAGGGAGGGAAGGTGTTATCGCTACACTCCCGGGAATAGCTGTAACTACGGATTTTCTGATCTTCACTTTCATCAAAAAATCTATTTCTTTCCGATGGATTAATTTCTTTCCCGTTTAATCTATCCACGATAAAAGCACTCATGGTTTAGCCCTTTCAAGGTATTGAATGCCTTCGCTGATTTGTTGAATAGTTTCCTGATAACCTTTGCGCTTTTCTTCAGAGAGGTTTGGGTCACGGACGACTTTTTGGAAGCGGTTTAACGCTTCCTGTTCTTGTTCCATCTTCCTTTCCCAAAGCTTCAATCTGTACTCTCTTGAGGGCACCGGATACCCCTTTACCTTCCCCGGCCATTCTTCCCTGCTTGGCCCGTAGTGGGACACCACAGCCTCGGCGGTTTCATCCTCATGCACGATCAGCCAGATCTGGCTTGCCTTGCCATCGGGATAAGGCGGCAAAGTCACCAAAGCTTGCCTGTATTCCGGTTCCGGATAGAACCGGTACCGGACCACCACCTTGATATCCGGACGCCATACGGAGGGAACGCTGAAACAGCAGATCGCGCCTCCCGAGCTATAGGGGTTGAGGGCGTCGCCGCCGCCGCCGCTGTTTGGCTCGCCGGGGCGTTCCGCGCTTATCGAGAAGATTTCGCGCGACGAGTAATTGAGCGAGCGGATAGTGGCGCCGGAGCGCTCTTCGGTTTTCGATTTCGTAGTGGCGCAAGCGGAAAGCAGCAGCGCCATTCCGGCCAGGCCGATGCCAAGGAGAAGTGTCGATACGGCGTTTTGTTTCATGTGAGAGTTTGCTTTCAGTTTTTCGTTATACGGTTATCCATGCTTGGAACTGGTCGAGCAACTTATCCAAAGATTGCGTCTGCCCGGAAGATTGCAGCCAATCGGTTAGCTGGGGTTGGCTTTCCACGCCGGGGTGCGATAAACCCCACTCGCATAGGTGGCGGCGATCGGGAGGAGAGTGTATGCGTGCGTGATCGGCGCATGCCAGCCATTGGCGAACCAGCACATATGCCCGCGCTGGCGAGTGACAATTCACGGCGCTTGAGGAGACAGACCTTAAATGAAAAAGCACATTGTCGGCTTCCGATGCATCAGTCAAATATCCACACTGCTGCTCGTCTAGTACCACTTTGTCCGCTGGCGGAACATCATTGCCCGTCACTGGCAGCGATGCCCATTGCGCATCGCGTGCGACATATTGCCAGCGTAGCATCGGGCCGCACAGTTCTTCACGCTGCGCTGGCGTCAAGATCTCGAACAGCTCCGGCAGGATGCGAGTGTCGGCGAACGACAGCGCGAGCGTATATCCGGCGGCATACACAACACACCATGGCATCAACCGATGGGTGAGGTGAACTAACGATTCCTTTGTCGCAATGATGCTTAATGCTGGCTTGCCATTGGTCTTCTTGATTAGCGTATCCCATTCATGCCGTGCATCTGCCTGATACTCCACTAACAGGGGCGACAAAGCCAAGGTCTCTTCATCTGCTGAGGCGGTGTTCGCATACAGTGCCTCAAATGGCAGATGCCTGGTGCGTTTGAGCAAGCCGTAACACGTTTCGTTGAGCGCTCCTTCGATCAGCGCGTATATCCGCTCCTGCGGACATTCAGTGGACAAGCGCTCCAACGATGCATGCATATCTTGAAGAAACGCTTCTGGATAGCTGTTGATGGCCATGGAAAGGCTCCGTGAACGCTTATGCTTCAACCAGCGAGAATGGCGATCCTGATGCAGCCGCGTTGCGCTTGCAGCGCTTGCATATAGATCGCGGAAATGTTGGCAGCACATAGCCTTGGCGCGTTGGCCCGCCAAAACTCTTGCTACTCGATTTCAGCGAAATCGTCCCCGGGCAGGCAAAGGTAATGTTGCCACCTTCAATCGTCAGGCTCGCGCCGCCTTCTGTGCATAGCGTGATGCTTTTGGCAGCGGCAAAATCCACATGGCTGTTTACGCTGGCGAATTTCACCAGCTCTTTTGCTGCCAATGTCAGTTCGTCGTTTTGCGCCTGGAGGTCGATATCGCCCTGTCCGGCATAGAGCTTGATGCCGGTATTGCCTTCGCCCGCGCCCACTGCTCCAGCGAGGATGCCGATGGCCTGACCGCTATGCACGGTGAGTGCTTCACCTGCAGCGATATGCAGATCGCGCCCGCTGGCAAAGTGCGCGACTTCGCCGGCGGCAATATGCAGTCCGTCGGATGCCGCTATACCGATTCCTTCTTGGGCGGTGACGACCACCAGCGGCGCGTGCATGTGCGGAATCTTTTCTCCTTGCCCATTGACGCTGCCGTCCTGCGCATCGACCAGGCCGGAGATCATTTTCAGCATGGCGTCGATCGGCGCGAGCTTGTCGTCGATGCGGCTCTGGCTGCTTTCGCCGTTGTGCGCATGTCCTTTGACGAGGATGAACTGCACCGTCTGGTGGGTGGCGGCTGCCTTGTTAAAGCTGTCTGCAAAGCCTTTGGCCTGCTTCATCAGCGCGATGCCGGGCGTGTTCTCCCCGGCTGGTTCTGGCGAGCCGTCTGGTGCCGTGCCGTAGTAGGTGGAGATCAGCAGTCCTTTGCCGGCGCGGATAGCGCCATAGGCGTCGGTGCGCAGTTCCCAGCCGGTGCCGCGGAAGCTGCCGCGGTAGTTGTCGGCCTGGTGGATCAGGTGGCCGAGGTTAAGTTGTGTGGCGGCGGTGTCGGTCGATAGTTTCGTTCGTAGCCGGCTGGTGGTGTCGTCGAACACCAGCTGGTTCGATTGGCGCGTGTAGCCATCCGCACCGAGCGCAACGGATTTGAATCCCGAAAGATAGGAAGCATGCCGGTGGTCGCCGGCAGCGCCATGCCAGGCAGGTGAGGCGCCGTTGGCAATCTTGTTGTCCTGGGCGGCCGGCGCATGATCGCCTGCGAGTGCGCACGCTTGCGGGTCATCCTGTCCTTGTCCGTTGTACAGGGCGCCGGTGACGAGCGGGCGGTCGATATCGTTGCCGAGGAACTTGACGATCACTTCCTGACCGATGCGCGGGATGAATTGCGCGCCGTAGCCCGGGCCGGCGTACATCTGGGCGACGCGCACCCAGCAGGTGTTGCTTTCTTCCCGCTGCCAGTGATAGCGGATGCGGATGCGCCCGAGGTGGTCGGTATGTACTGTGCCGGTATTGGCGATAGATCCGTCGGGACCGACTACGATGGCGGTCTGGCTGCCAAATGCGGTGGGCTTCGGATTGAGCAGCATGCCGGTACCGTCGCAGGACGCCGGCCGCCACGGAATGTCGGCGCGGATTGCGGTGAAGCGGTTTGCATAGCCGGTGGTTTCGGCTGCCGCGATCAGCTCTTTCCAGGCGTCTCGATTCAGATGTGCTGCGGCGCTGTCGTCATCCGGCGCATTCTGCACGTCCGTATCGACAATCGGCGGCGCGCCCAGCCGCATCGCGAGCGTGTGTTTCATGTCGGCGGAAAGATTGTTGACACCCGCATGCAGTACGCCCAGTAATGCAAAGCGATGCTGGGTTTTCCCGGAATTCGCACCGTATCGATGGTCGAGCGGCGACCCTATCAGATTGAATGCACTGCCGGCCCGGAAGGTGCGCACTGAGCCATTGCCGAACCAAGTCTTGAGACGGGCATCGGTTGCCTCGCGCAGGATGCGTGCGTAATGCTCAGCTTCGCCCTGATTGGCGAAGGCATATACACCGGCCCAGTCATAGCTTTCGATGCGTGGCGCATTCGTACCGCCGTATGCATGAGCGGTCGGCAACGAGGTTGCGATCACGCGCTTGGCTTTGTAGTCCCATGTCGCGATCGTGGTGGTCGTCGCCTGCAAACGACGCTCCGCCGCGAGCGCCTGGATCGTGTCCTGCTTTTCGACCGCAGCATTGCGGTGAAAGCGGATGCCGCCGTTTGCTGCAGCACTTTCGTCATCGGGAAAACAGGTCGAGTCCGAGAACAACACCAGCCGCTGCCACGCAGCGCTGGTGTTGCCGCCGTCGTCTTCCTCGAAATAAAAGCCGATGCCTTCCTCGGTAAGGATGCGGCTCAGGAAGTCGAAGTCAGACTCGCGATATTGGCAGCAATAGTTGCGCGGCCGCAGTCGGGCCAGGAAAGTGTCAGCCTCTTGCGTGATGCGCCAGTTATGGTGCGGACGGTATGCGGCGAAGACTTCGGAAATCAGGTCGAGCACGCTGATGTCCTGGAATACCCTTGAGCGGCGCTGGTAGGTGGCCAGTGCCAGCCAGGGCACCACGGTCAGGCGATAGCGGGCCAGCCCGCCGTCTGACCCCAGTTGCGCTATTGCCGACACATAGCCGGAGCGAGCGGACTGCGAGCCGTCCGCGAGACGGGTCGACAATGCCACCTGCTTTCCGAGCAGGCTTTTGAGTTCGATATGAGCGTCGGTCGAGAGGCAGTCGATGTGGTATTCGTACAGGGTTGACAGCTCCTCCCTGCCGACGAAACGCTCGACCAGCAATGCACCCGTTCCTTGTGGCGTTTCGAGCGAATACAGGCGCGTATCAGCGGTAAACATGAGTGCCGGATCGAGAAAACTGGCTACTCCTTGCGATAAGTCGGACATGCGAACACCTGGCTGAAAATTGCATTTTTAACAATCGACCGAGCATGATACATGATTGTTATATTTGCAACTATTGCTGTTTGCTATTTTGGATGTCGGGTCGTGCAGTTTCGAGCAGTGACATCGACTCCCCAGGCACACCGCCGACAGAGCCATTGCGTCAGCCCGCATTGCTGAAGTTCCAAACTTGTTTGTTCTCAAAACCTTTCTGCAGACGGGGCGGATAGTAAAAGGAAACCTGAATGGAGGAATCAATGACGATCTCTTTGAAGCTGGTCGCCGGCCTTGCGTCGGCCGCGTTCATCGTTTCCGCTTTCGCACAACCCAAGCCCGACCGTGCAGACTTTGGCAAGCGTGAGTTCGAATCCAACTGTGCGAGCTGTCACGGTGTAAATGGAAAGGGCAATGGTCCAATTACGGACTTGCTGAAAAAAAGCCCGCCCGACCTGACCACGCTCGCGAAAAACAATGGTGGCGTGTTCCCGATGGAACGCCTGTATAAAGTGATCGAAGGTGGCGACGTGTCAGCGCATGGCACGCGCGATATGCCGGTATGGGGCCGCGATTACCGGATTCAGGCTGCCGAGTACTACATGGATGCACCGTACGACCCTGAGGCATATGTCCGTGCCCGCATCCTCGCGCTGCTCGAGTACATCAACCGCCTGCAGGTGAAATGAGGTCAGGCTTGATCTGATTGCCCGAGCCGGACAGCGGCGCTTTCGGTGCATTGAAGCAAGTGATGGAGCCCCGGCTACGGTATCGGCGCGATAAAACAGGCTCCACCCGCCTGCTTAATTCGCATCATCCCTTCACGCACACCACCTGCTTCAGCGTGTGCACTACCTCAACGAGGTCACGCTGCGCTGCCATGACTGCATCGATGTCCTTGTATGCCATCGGGATTTCGTCGATGACGCTGGCATCCTTGCGGCACTCGACGCCACGGGTTGCCCTGACCTGGTCTTCCACCGAAAAGCGGCGTTTGGCCTCATGCCGGCTCATGGTGCGACCTGCGCCGTGGCTGCAGCTATGGAAGCTCTCGGGATTGCCCTTGCCCCGAACAATGTAGCTTTTCGCACCCATTGAACCGGGAATGATCCCCAGCTCACCTTCACGTGCCGATACCGCACCTTTGCGCGTGACGAGCACTTCCCGGCCAAAGTGGGTTTCTTTCTGCACGTAGTTGTGATGGCAGTTCACTGCCTCTACATGGGCATCGAAAGGCTTGTCGATGACAGTGCGTACGGCAGCAATAATGTTCTGCATCATTACCTCGCGGTTCATGCTGGCGAATTTCTGCGCCCAGCTGACCGCTTCCACATAATCCTTGTAATGGCGCGTGCCCTCTTCCAGATAGGCCAGATCCTGGTCCGGCAGGTTCGCCAGATGGGTGCGCATATCCTGCTTTGCCAGTTCGATATAGTGCGAACCGATCGCATTGCCGACGCCACGGGAACCGGAATGCACCATGAACCAGACGAAGCCTGTTTCATCGATGCATATTTCGATGAAGTGGTTGCCGGAACCCAGCGTGCCAAGATGCTGGTAATTGTTGGTGCGCTGAAGGCGCGGTGCCTTCTCGCAGATCCGATCGAACTCCGGTTTCAATCGCGCCCATGCGGAATCCACCGGCTTTGGCGGCCTGCTCCACGAACCCTTGTCGCCCCCTTTGCGCGGTGACAGGCCATGCGGCACCGCCTTCTCGATTGCGCTGCGCAGGCGGCCGAGCCTGTCCGGCAGGTCGTTTGCAGTGAGCGTGGTCCTTGCTGCCATCATGCCGCAGCCGATGTCAACGCCAACCGCCGCCGGAATGATTGCGCCGACGGTCGGGATCACGCTGCCGATGGTCGAGCCCTTTCCAAGATGCACATCCGGCATCACCGCAATATGCTTGAAGATGAACGGCATTTTTGCGGTGTTGATCAGCTGGCGTTTTGCCTCTTCTTCAACCGGCACGCCATGCGTCCACATCTTTACCGGACGGCCACCCTCGATGTGCAACACATCGTATTCATCCTGTTCCATGATTTCCTCGTATACATTTCGCCGCAAAAACATGTAGCAAAAATCTGTCTGCTTGACTGAAACATATACGCGTACTGCGTATTGTCAAATGAACTGCCCGGCAGTCTTGCGCAAGCGGGAATCATTCATTCATTGCACTCATCCAAACGCGGACTGATGGGCTCAATTTTTCCGTCGCAATTTGCTACGAGACATCAGCTATTTGTGAAGAGGAACATATGGCCTGTCAGTGTAGCGCGCCCGATTTAAATCCCCGTCGATTTTTCCCTCTCCTCCAACTTCTCTTTCTCATGGCCAGCCTGGCTTTTCCTGTTATCCGGCAGGTAAGCGCCGCGAGTGTACCCGCCGGCTTTATCGATACGGAAGTGGCTACCGGCCTCACCAGTCCGGCGGCAATGACCGTGCTGCCGGATGACAGGGTGCTGGTGGCTCAGCAGGATGGCATTATCCGCATGATTAAGGGCGATACGATGTTGCCCGCAAATTTCTACGTGGTGCAGAACGTGGATTCCTTCGCTGAGCGTGGATGCCTTGGCATTACCAGTGATCCGAATTTTGCAGTCAACCACTATGTTTACCTTTATTGCACCGTTACCGAAGGCGGCAACAGCTTCAACCGTATTTTGCGTGTTACCGAGGCCAATGACGTCGCCGTCGCCGGAAGCGAGCAAGTCATCTTCAGGTTGCCCAATGTCCCTGCCGGCGTCCAGTGGCACATGGGCGGCGCCTTGCGCTTCGGCGCAGACGGGAAACTCTATGTCGCCGTCGGCGGCCACGAAGATACGCGGCTTTCCGTAGAAGCATCGAACTCGCAAAACCTTGCCAATCCGTTTGGCAAAATCCTGCGCATCAATGCGGACGGAACCATCCCGGACGACAATCCCTACGTCAAGACGCCCGGCGCCTACGCGGCCAATTTCAATCTCGGATTGCGCAACCCGTTCGCGCTCGATATCCAGCCCGGCAGCGGCCTGATGTACATCAACGATGTGGGTGCGGGAACTTGGGAAGAAATCAATCGCGGAGCCCCGGGCGTTAATTACGGCTGGCCGGCATTCGAAGGCGACTCCAGTGACAGCCGCTATACGAACGCCGTCTTTTCCTACTCTCACAGCGCCGGTTGTGCCATTACCGGAGGCGCTTTCTATAACCCGCTGGCCGAGCAATTCCCTGCCGCATATGTCGGTAAATACTTCTTTGCCGATTTCTGTAATGGGACCATCAAGTACATCGACCCCGCCAGCCCGGCCAGTGCCAGCGACTTTGCCGCGGATATCGGCAATCCGGTCAACCTCGGCATTTCACCCAGCGGCAGCCTGTACTACCTCGCCAGAAACCAGGATGCGGGCGCTACCAACATGGCCGCCGGCACGGTCGGCAAAATCAGTTTTACCAATACGCAGGTGCCGCGTATTTCTGCCCAGCCGCAATCGCAAACCATCTTCCTCGGCGACCCTGTGACCTTTACCGTCAAGGCGGACGACTTTAGCAGCATCCAGTGGCAGCGCAACGGCGTCAATATTCCCGGTGCAACAGCGGCCAGCTACACCATTCCCGGCATCGACGCAGCCGACGACAAGGCGTCCTTCACGGTGGTGCTCACTAACTCCTTCGGCAGCACAACGTCCAATCCGGCGATCCTTACCGTTACCAACAACCGCCTGCCGGTAGCAACGATTACCAGTCCTGCGGCTGGGAGCAGCTTTGCGCCGGGCGATGTCATCGCCTATTCCGGTACCGGAACGGATGCCGAGGACGGCACACTGCCGCCAAGCGCCTTTACCTGGCAGGTAGACTTTTTGCACGATACGCATTCCCATCCGTTCATCGCAGCCACCAGTGGTGCAACCGATGGGACGCTGACCGTGTCAAATTTCGAGGCGGAGGCCGCCAATACGCGCTTCCGGATTTCGCTGAGCGTCAAGGATGTGCTCGGGCAGACCAACGTTGCCGTACGCGAGATCTATCCGCGCATGCAGATCGGCGACATGACCCCTGCAGGCACGCCCGCCAATGGTCTGGGGCCGGTCGAGAAAAACCTGCATAACGGCGATGTCGCGGCAGGCGACGGCGGCACCATTACGCTCGACCGCATTCCCTATGCAAAAGGACTCGGCGTGCATGCGCCATCCGACGTGCTCTACAACCTGAACCGGTCATGTACCGGCCATTTGATTACCGACGTTGGTATCGACGATTCTGTCGGTAATCAGGGCTCAGCCGTATTCCAGGTGCTGCTCGACGGCGAAAAAGTGTTTGACAGCGGCCTGATGCGCGGCAGCGACTTGCGCAAGACGGTGAACGTCAGCGTCGCCGGTAAGAACGAGCTCAGGCTCGTCGTCACGGATGGCGGGGACGGCAATGCATCGGACCGTGCCGACTGGGCCGGTGCCCGCGTGACCGGCTGCCCGGCTGCACTCGGGGATGCCGCTGCCGGCGGTGGTGCGCCGATTATTCCGCCTACGAGCGGTGGCGGCGGAGGTGGCTGCGCCATCGGCGGCGACGGCCGGTTCGACCCGACCTTGCTTGCAATGCTAGCCACTGCCATTGCTGTGCTTGGCTGGCGACGGCGCAGCAAACGCAACAGGGAGGCAATACTGAAATGAGCATGGCGTCGTGCAGCGGTGGATGACAGGCATGAGGTACGCTTCTTTAGCCGACGAGTTAGGGCTTGGCCTCAGTCCCGCGTTTGCACGGGACCGCCAGTTTTTCCTCGCGATCTTCGCTGCACCGCTCGCCCTGGCATTGATGGCCTTGCTGCTGCCTGTGCCGGGCGGGGCAATCGCATTGAGCATCCCGATCTTGCTGTCGATGGTGCTGCTGCAACCGCTCGTGGAAGAATTGCTGTTTCGCGGCGTCATACAAGGGCAGCTGGAAAAGGCATCGTGGGCACGGCACCGACTGGCTGGGCTGAGTGTTGCAAACTTCTTCACCACCTTGTTATTCGCGCTGGCGCATCTGGTTCATCACGCTCCTTTGTGGGCCGCAGGTGTAATTATTCCTTCGCTGGTCTTCGGCCATTTTCGCGACCGGCACCGCCAGGTTTTTCCTGCCTTCCTCTTGCATGCCTTCTATAACGGCTGCTATCTATTGGCCGGCATGGTGAGCGCGCTTCTTTAGCTCCAGAAGCATTTGCCCTCGCTGCGTTTGAAACGGTGTACCCTTTCGGAATTAGATGACTTTCTATGCGTGCGATTTGCCCGCATAGACGCGTCTTCCTCCAACAATAAAAGGAATATCCATGGCCGCCCAATTCGAGATTGCCAATATGGCGCTGTTTTGCGACTTCGAGAACATCGCACTCGGTGTGCGCGACGCCAAGTATGCGCATTTCGACATCCGGCGCGTGCTTGAACGCCTGCTTCTCAAGGGCAGCATCGTTGTCAAGAAAGCCTATTGCGACTGGGACCGCTACAAGGAATTCAAGGGGCCGATGCATGAAGCTGCGTTCGAACTGATCGAAATCCCGCATGTGCGCCAGTCCGGCAAGAACTCGGCCGATATCCGCATGGTTGTCGATGCACTCGACCTCTGCTACACCAAGGCGCATGTCGATTGCTTCGTCATCATCAGTGGCGACTCCGACTTTTCACCGCTGGTGTCTAAGCTACGCGAGAACAACAAGTACGTGATCGGCATCGGCGTCAAGGACTCGACCTCCGACCTGCTTGCGGCCAACTGCGACGAGTTCATTTTCTACGATGACCTGGTGCGCGAGCAAAAGCCCAAGCGCAAGCCGGCGGAAAAGAAAACGCCTGCCAAAAAAACCGATGCCGCCGCCAAAGCACCGGCGCCGAAGAACGATGAAGACAAGCGTCAGGATGCCCTCGACTTCACCGTTGAAACTGTCGAAGCACTCATCGCCGAGCGCGGCGAAGAGGAAAAGATCTGGGGCTCGATGGTCAAGCAGACCATGAAACGGCGCCGGCCCGGCTTTTCCGAATCTGCCTATGGCTACCGCTCGTTCAAGGAATTGATCGAGGATGCGCAGAAGCGC
>DATFAZ010000253.1:0-13568 GCA_035254105.1 Noviherbaspirillum sp.
GGCGTGCCACGCGATTCTGCCGGCGCGATCGCTTCGGCCGCCTCGATATTGGCTGCGTAGTCGGAGTTCGGGCAATACACCAGCGCATCTTCGCCGGTATCGGCAATCACATGGAACTCATGCGAACCGGAGCCGCCAATCGCGCCGTTGTCGGCTGCGACAGCACGGAACTGCAGGCCAAAGCGGTTGAAGATGTTGACGTAGGCGTCATACATAATCTGATACGACTTCTGCATGCCGGCCACATCGCGGTCAAACGAATACGCATCCTTCATTGTGAATTCGCGTCCGCGCATCAAGCCAAAGCGGGGGCGGCGCTCGTCGCGGAATTTGGTCTGGATATGGTACAGATTGATCGGCAGCTGGCGATATGACTTGATGTCGCTGCGAACTACGTCGGTAATGACTTCTTCGGATGTCGGCTGGATCGCATAATCGCGTCCATGGCGATCCTTCACGCGCATCAGTTCCGGCCCCATCTTGTCCCAGCGTCCGGTTTCCTGCCATAGCTCGGCCGGTTGCACCACCGGCATCAGCAATTCGATTGCTCCGGCGCGGTTCATTTCCTCGCGAATGATGTTTTCGACCTTGCGAATCACGCGCAAGCCCATCGGCATATAAGTATAGATGCCGGAACCGAGGCGCTTGATCATCCCGGCACGCATCATCAGTTTATGACTGATGATCTCGGCGTCCGAAGGGGCTTCTTTTAGCGTAGAAATAAAAAATCGTGATGCACGCATGGCGGTGAATTCTTTTTAAAAAGAGAGGGTTATAATCGACTCAATTTTAAAGGATTAGCTGGCTGATGCGCCCATTCTTCACACATTTGATGCATGCTGCCCCCTTTCCAAGCGGGTGTAGATAGCTTGCGCCGTGGGGCGCGTGCAAAATTTGTAAGGACAGGGATCGTCTAGCCGCAGAAAGTTTTGAGGTGCAACATGCTGGATCGTGAAGGCTTCCGCCCGAACGTCGGCATTATCCTGCTCAACACCCATAACGAGGTGTGGTGGGGAAAACGGGTACGGGAACATTCGTGGCAATTTCCGCAAGGCGGCATCAAGTTCGGCGAAACACCCGAGCAGGCGATGTACCGCGAACTGGAAGAAGAAGTCGGACTGAAGGCGGAACACGTAAAAATTATCGGGCGCACACGCGACTGGCTGCGCTATGAGGTACCGGACCGCTTCATCAAACGCGAGATCCGCGGCCACTACAAAGGCCAGAAGCAGATTTGGTTCCTGCTGCGCATGGTCGGACGGGATTGTGACATCAACCTGCGTGGCACCGACCATCCCGAATTCGATGCCTGGCGTTGGCACGACTATTGGGTGCCGCTGGATGTCGTCATCGAATTCAAACGAGATGTCTATCAGAGAGCATTGCAGGAGCTGTCGCGCTATCTGACCCGGGCAACATCCGGGGGCTCACCGCGCCATGGCGGACGCTATCTGCGCCAAAGTCATGCCGGAAAAGCGGGGGGCGAATCCAGTCCGCCTGCTGCCAAACCCAAGAATGAAGATTGACCATTTTTCATGCAACCTGATTACTCATTAACTACAGCCATGGTGCCAGCAAGCCGCAAACCCTTCACTAAAGCCGCGGTGTTTTCCGGCCTGCTTGCCCTCTCCCTGCTCATGGAATGCACTACTGCCGTGGCACAGTCGCAATTTGAGGAAGATTTCGACGATACGGAAAAACCTTGGCAGGAAGTAGCTCTCCAACTGCCCGCCGCACCAAGACCGGAAAATTTGCTTCCGTTCTATGTCAGCGCAACGGCGACGCAGTCCTTTGCCATCGACGCGCAATCGGTATCGGTTGGCACTGATGGTGTAGTTCGCTATACCTTGATCGCAACAAGCAACGGTGGCGCAAGGAACGTCAGCTATGAAGGAATTCGGTGCGAGTCGTTCGAAAGGAAGCTGTATGCTTTCGGCCAGCCGAACGGCGCGTGGTCGCGCTCAAAACGGGATCAATGGGAGCGCATCAATTCCGTGGCAGCCAACCGCCAACATGCCGCATTAGCCAAGGATTATTTTTGCCAGGAACAGATGGTGTCCGGCAAGGCAGACGAACTGGTTAATCGGATCCGCTACAACAAGACCCTGACTTCCCATTAACCTGACGCGCAGGCGCAGCCTGCATATCAAAGCAAAACCATGTTGTCCCGGTGGATCAGCTCCGACTCTTCCACGAAACCGAGTATGGCCATAATCTCGGCTGACGATCGGCGCATGATGCGGCGCGCTTCTGAACTTGAATAATTGCTTATCCCGCGCGCTATTGCACGGCCGGCCTGATCGGTACATGTAATCACGTCGCCGCGGCCGAACTCACCCGCCACCTCTATCACACCAATCGGCAACAGCGATTTACCTTCGGCAGTAAGCTTTTGCACTGCACCGGCATCCAGAATCACCTTGCCTGCCGTCTGCAGATGATCCGCCATCCATTGCTTGCGCGCAGTCAGCTGCGCCGTCTGTGCAATCAATTGCGTGCCGATTGCCTCTCCGGCTGCAAGGCGAGTAAGCACATGCTCCTCGCGTCCCCAGGCAATGACGGTATGCGCGCCGGAAGTTGCTGCTCGCTTGGCTGCCAGTATCTTGGTGAGCATGCCGCCGCGGCCAATACCGGTACCAGCGCCACCCGCCATTGCTTCCAAAGCCGTATCGCCCGCCTTGGCCTCATGAACAAACTCGGCGTCGGGATTGCGGCGCGGATCGGCGGTATACAACCCTTTCTGATCGGTGAGAATAATCAGTGCGTCACCTTCTATCAGATTGGCAACGAGTGCGCCCAAGGTGTCGTTGTCACCGAACTTGATCTCGTCCGTAACAACGGTGTCGTTCTCATTGATGATCGGGACAACACCCAGACGCAGCAGGGTAAACAAGGTCGAGCGGGCGTTCAGATAACGTTCACGATCCGCAAGATCGGCATGGGTCAGCAGCACTTGGGCAGTGCGCAGATTATGATGACGGAAACTGGTTTCATAAATTTGTGCAAGGCCCATTTGCCCAACTGCTGCACAGGCTTGTAGTTCGTGCACACCCGTCGGGCGCTTATCGAAGCCCAGTCGCTGCATGCCTTCGGCAATCGCCCCCGAACTGACCAGCACGACTTCCTTGTCCTGCATCCGCAACTGCGCGATTTGTTCAGCCCATTTGGCGATGGCACCTGTATCGAGGCCTTTACCATCGTTAGTCACGAGCGAAGAGCCTACTTTGATGACGACGCGTTTGGCTTTTTCAATGACGGAGTTCATGCGTTATCGTATTCCGCTGCAATTCCGGCACACGCCGGTAACAAGTCCGCTATGCAGGATAGGCACTTATCGCGCCCCATCCTTATTCGATTACTTTAAAACGAGGATCGTCCGGTTCAATCGACGCAATGCCACGAGCTTCTTCAGTCATTTGCGTTTCCTCCGCACGGTGCTCGTGCTGACGCTGCTCGGCCAGATAATCGTAAATCGCAGTAACCAGGTCTTCGCAGCCTTCGCGTGTCAATGCAGATATCTCGAACACCGGGCCTTTCCAGGCGAATCGTTTGACGAAATCCTTGACCTTTTTCTTGCGCTCATCTTCCGGCACCACATCCAGCTTGTTCAGTACCAACCAGCGCGGTTTATCGAATAGCGACTCGTCATATTTCTTCAATTCCTTGACGATAGCTTTCGCTTCCTTGACTGGATCGACAGCACTATCGAAGGGTGCAAGATCGACGATGTGCAATAGCAACCGAGTACGCTGCAAATGGCGCAGGAACTGATGACCCAGACCGGCGCCTTCCGCAGCACCTTCGATCAGACCGGGAATATCGGCAATCACGAAGCTCTTTTCGTGACTGACACGCACCACACCCAGATTAGGATGCAAGGTGGTAAAGGGATAATCGGCAACCTTCGGTCGCGCATTTGAAACCGCGGTAATAAAAGTCGATTTGCCTGCGTTTGGCATTCCAAGTAAGCCGACATCAGCCAGCACCTTCAACTCCAGCTTCAGCTCACGCCGCTCTCCGGGCTTGCCGTCGGTTTTCTGACGGGGCGCGCGATTGGTCGAAGACTTGAAGTGGATGTTACCCCAACCACCATCGCCGCCTTTGGCCAACAGCGCCACCTGGCCATGCTCGGTCAGGTCAGCGACGATTTCGCCGCTTTCAAAATCGGTAATCAGGGTGCCGACTGGCATGCGCAATGTAACGTCATCCGCTCCTTTGCCATAACAGTCAGAACCACGGCCGTTTTCGCCATCGCGCGCCTTATGCAGCTTCGAATAACGATAATCAACCAGAGTATTGATATTACGGTCAGCAATAGCCACGATGCTGCCGCCTTTGCCACCATCGCCGCCATCAGGTCCGCCGAAAGGCCGGAATTTCTCGCGGCAAAACGACGCGACGCCATTACCGCCGTCACCAGCAATCACTTCAATTTTTGCTTCGTCGATAAACTTCATATTTTTTGCCGCTAAAAACTAAAAAGGCTCTACCTTCGGCAGAGCCTTTTGATAGAAGGCTTGCGCCTTATTCTGTCGTGTTGCCCGCCGTATTTACGCCGGAACTACAATAACAGTGTGACGCTGCAATGCGCCCTTGGTGGTGAACTGCACCTTGCCATCGATCAGCGCGAACAGGGTGTGATCCTTGCCCATGCCGACGTTCTCGCCTGCATGCACGCGAGTACCGCGCTGACGAATGATGATGCCGCCCGCGTTGATGGTTTGGCCGCCGTAAACTTTGACGCCCAGTCGTTTCGACTCGGAATCGCGACCGTTGCGCGTAGTGCCGCCGCCTTTTTTGTGTGCCATTTCAGACTCCTTGGTATCCGGTTAGCTCGATACGCAATTAAGCGTTGATCGAGACGATTTGCAATTCGGTGTAATTCTGGCGATGGCCTTGACGCTTCTGGTAGTGCTTGCGGCGGCGCATCTTGAAAATTTTCACCTTATCGTGGCGACCGTGCGCCACTACCGTAGCCTGGACCTTGGCACCTTCGACCAGCGGCGCACCAAATTTGATGGTGTCACCAGCGCCCACTGCGAGCACTTGATCGAGAGTGATTTCGGAACCAATGTCAGCCGGTATCTGTTCTACTTTGAGTTTTTCGCCAGCAGCAACTTTGTATTGTTTGCCGCCAGTTTTTATGACCGCGTACATGTGAAACCTCATCGAATGTTTAAATAGATTTTTCTTCCGCAACCGCCAAAATGCAGCCAAGATCGGGAAAACTTCTAATTATACATAGACTTAGCCGCTCAGTCAAAGGCGGCGCAACCCCACAATCTGCGATTTCCAGCGGACATATTCCCACTTCCGCCGCCACATGAGCGGCAACCCAACTGGTTTGTCATCGTATAATCCCCGATTTACGCTTTCGCAGGTTTCATCTTGTCTGCCGCTCTCCCCTCCGTCGCTCAAAACAGCATCAATCAGTCGATCACCACCGATATGGAAGCCGTCAATGCGACGATCCGTCGGCAACTCCACTCGGATGTGCCGCTGGTAAACCAGATTGCCGAATACATCATCAGCGCTGGCGGCAAGCGTATTCGACCGGTGCTGGTTCTGCTGATGGCAAATGCCCACGGTTACAGCGGCAATCATCATCATGAGCTAGCTGCAGTCGTAGAATTTATCCACACAGCAACACTTTTGCATGATGACGTTGTAGACGAATCGTCCATGCGGCGCGGCAGGCAGACAGCCAACGCACTGTTCGGCAATGCCGCGTCCGTGCTGGTAGGCGACTTCCTGTACTCCCGCGCGTTCCAGATGATGGTGTCTGTAGGCGATATGCGCGTGATGCAGATCCTGGCGGATGCGACTAACGTCATCGCTGAAGGTGAAGTCTTGCAGTTGCTGAACATGCACGACCCCGACGTCACGGAAGAGCGCTATCTGCAAGTCATTCGCTCCAAAACCGCCAAGCTTTTTGAAGCGGCAGCCCAACTCGGCGCCCTCGTGGCAGGAGCCTCCGACAGTGAAATCGAAGCTGCTGCCGAATACGGACGCTCCCTCGGCACGGCCTTTCAATTAATTGATGACGTTCTGGATTACTCGGGCAATGCAGCCGATATCGGCAAGAATGTTGGTGACGACCTGCGCGAGGGCAAGCCGACGCTGCCGCTGATTTATCTGATGCAGCACGGGACACCGGGACAACGTGAACTGGTCCGCGCATGCATCGAAAATGGCGACGAGCAGCACTTTGACGAAATCCTAGCAGCCATTACCGGCTCGGGGGCCTTGGACTACACCAAGGGCGAGGCGGAGAAAGCCGCCCGACGTGCGGCGCACTCGGTTTCTGCGCTGGCGGATAGTCAATTCAAGGATTCTTTGCTACAATTATGCGCTTTCGCAGTTGATCGCAATCATTGAGCGAGTCCCTCTCGCTCATACAACAGCATGCACGCGGGGTGTAGCTTAGCCTGGTAGAGCGCTACGTTCGGGACGTAGAGGCCGGAGGTTCGAATCCTCTCACCCCGACCAGATTTCCTCATATTTACAGCGACTTGAAGTATTTTCTACTTCCCGGAAATCCCCTTCAGATTTCCGCGTTAACGCTGCATCAATTCCGACCATTCCAATCAATTAGCGCCCCAGTTTTGACGCGCTTTTTGAAGGTATAAAGGCGCTCCTGATTTAAGCGGTGCCTCCATATCCTCGGCACCTGTGATGCGCGGCCGCCAGAACCATTCGTGTTTATGCTCACGAAGAGCCACGAACTGACGCACAGTTTCAGCCCCCAGCAGCCCACCGATTTCAAACTTTACTACGCTACTTTTTTAGCGCCGTACGGATTCAAAACCACTCCCTTCCACGCAGGTCACAACGGCAAGGTCTGCATACGTAGGACTGGCTTTCGCGGCGAAACATGTCTTCGCTGATAACCCCGTGCAGACAACTCATTAATGCGAATGAACCAGAACGCCCGTGAGACCTGTTCGCCGCGCACGTTCACTCCAACTTAGATAAAAATCAATACCCCCCCCATTAAGCAGACTCATCACAAGTCAATCGCTTGCTTTAATTTGAAATGCGGGTAGGATTATTGCAAAATTCCTACATTAAAAGGAAGCGACATGGAGACTGCCAGACCTTGGCTGAGCGATTACCCGCCGGGTGTACCTGAATATATCGATCTAGGACGCTACCGTTCTGTAACTCATATGTTTGATCAGGCGTGCAGCAAGTACGAGCACCTGCCGGCGTTTACAAATATGGGCAAAACGCTCACCTATGGCGAACTCGACCGCCTTGCCCGAAGCTTTGCCGCATTCCTGCATTCACTGCCGGGCCTTGCACCGGGCGAACGCATCGCAATCATGATGCCGAATCTATTGCAGTACCCCGTTGCGATTTTCGGTGCGCTGCGCGCCGGCTTGATAGTAGTGAACGTCAATCCCCTCTATACCGAACGGGAACTCGAACACCAGCTAAAGGACTCCGGCGCAAGCGCAATTCTGGTGCTGGAAAATTTTGCGTCAAAAGTGGAGAAAGTGATCCCGGCAACCAGCCTGAAACATGTGATCGTGACGCAGGTTGGAGACATGCTCGACCTGCCCCGACGAGTGTTGATCAACGTCGCTGTCGCCCATATCAAGAAAATGGTGCCGAAATGGGATATCAAAGGCGCCCTGCAATTCCGACATGTGCTTTCGGCAGGATATAAACTGACGCCTCCGACCCTCAAGATACGCACGGACGATATCGCGTTTTTGCAGTACACCGGCGGGACGACGGGCGTCTCTAAGGGGGTCATCCTGACGCATGCCAATATCGTCGCAAACGTGCTTCAGTGCGGATCGTGGATTACCGGGACCTTGCGTGAAAAGGAAGAGGTCGTCCTTACGCCGCTGCCGCTGTACCACGTGTTTTCGCTGGTCGCCAATTGCCTGACGTTCATGACGCTGGGCGGACTCAACGTGTTGATCACCAATCCGAAAGATTTGCCTTCGTTTGTCAAAACGATGCAAAGCTTTCCGTGGACAGTCATGACCGGTGTAAACACACTGTATAACACGCTGGCCAATACTGCCGGATTCGGCCCGGGCTGCGCGCGCAATGCAAAACTGTCGATTGGCGCAGGCGCGGCGATGTTACGCCCGGTAATGGCGCGCTGGACCGAGCTGACCAAAGCACCGCTGATCGAAGGGTATGGCCTGAGCGAAAGCACTGCCGGGGTTTGCATCACTCCTCCCGGGAGCGCCAGGCCTGGCTCGGTTGGTATTCCTTTACCGTCCACCGAAGTAAGGATTCGGAATGATGACGGCAAGCCGTGCCCCCCGGGAGAACCCGGCGAAATCGAAGTCCGTGGACCGCAAGTGATGAAAGGCTATTGGGGCCGCCCTGCCGAAACTGCCGACGTACTTTCAGCAGATGGCTGGCTCAAGACAGGCGACATCGGCACGATGGATGCCAACGGCTGGGTCAGCATTACAGACCGCAAGAAAGACATGATTATCGTGTCGGGATTCAACGTCTATCCTGCTGAAATCGAAGCTGTCGTCTCGACTCATCCTGGTGTGTTGGAAGCGGCTGCAATCGGCATCGCCGACGCGCATTCGGGCGAAGCAGTAAAACTTTTCGTAGTGCGGAAAGACCCGGCACTGACTACCGACGATCTGCTCGCACACTGCGGCACTAATCTCACCCGCTACAAGATTCCGCGCCAGATCGAATTTCGCGCCGAGCTTCCAAAGACGCCTATTGGCAAAATCTTACGTCGCGCCCTGCGTGATGTTGCGAGCCAATAGGAAGGCTCTTTGGATCAGAACGGTCAGCAAGTCAAAACTGATCACAGTTTTTACCTTTGCGTGTTTGGCCTTACCGCGCAAAACTGTAGCAACTCAATAGGCCTTTTCATCCATATGGAGCAAGCATGAGCGTTAATGACATTATCAAGAAGATGCCGGCAGCGATTAATCCCACCGCCACCGGCAATATGCAAACCACGATCCAGTACAGGATCACCAATCCCATGTATCTGGTGATCGACAATGGCAATTGCACGGTTCATGAAGGCACCGCCCCCTCCTCCAATCTGACGCTGATCATGGCTGACGATGACCTGAAGAGTTTGCTAACTGGAGAGCTGAATGGCATCAATGCCTTCATGAGCGGCAAGCTCAAGGTCGAAGGCGACATGATGCTGGCGCAGCGTCTTCCGAGTTTTTTCGACACGAGCAAGCTGGCGTAATAGCGTCAGAATTCTGCCGCCAAGATGGGGGCAGAAAGATGGCGAAGTCGCTGGATGGGAGCGGCTCGGAATCCTGCTCCCGTCCTTCCCTGCTGGATGCCAGCCACTTCGTTTGTGTACTCCTGCCACAACTGACTTCCGAAAAGATTATCGAATAGCCTTCTGGTGAAGCGCTGTCGTTTTCTGGCTAAACAAAAAACGGCAACAAGCCCATTGCAGTCATCCAGCGGGCTTGTTGCCGTTTTTTCGTTGGACGTGAGTCCGCAGGTTGGCCGGTAAACTATCCAGCCGGCGCAATTTCGGCAAGCACCTGATCAGGCGCGACCTGGTCACCAATGCGCGCCAGCAGGCTGGAAACCTTGCCATCGAGCGGCGCGACGATACTGTGTTCCATCTTCATGGCTTCGATGACCAGCAAGGCCTGACCCGCCGTCACAGTATCATCCTGATTGACATGCAGCGCGACAACCTGGCCATTCATCGGTGCGGTAATTCGTCCACTTGCAGCTCCACTGGTATCGCGCATGGCCGCAGCATAGGTCGTGTCCGTCAGAACGTGTTCCACACCATCCACGACGAAGTATGCGGTTGTACCGGCGACGGCATATGACACGCGGCGACTCCTGCCATCGATATTGAAGGTAATGTCGTTCAATATCGATGCGCAAACGCTTGCTTCAATACTTTGATTGCCTTGGCCTATCAGCCATCTCTTCGCATCAACGGTGCGCATCCACAGTTCGACTGCTTCGCCATCAAGTGTGAAACGGCAAAGCTGGGGATACACACAGCTGCTCGACCATCCGCGCAATTCCGACGGATAGCGCACTGTCTCATTGCTGGCACGGTGAAACGCCAGCAGGGCCGCAGCAAGGTGCTGCGTGGCTGTGTCGCACTGTACGGCGGCGCGCTCTTTCGATGGCAAAAAAGTTTCGATGAAAGCCGTGGTCGCTCGCCCGCCCACGAATTCCGGATGCGTGACGCAGCGTGAGAGGAAATGCCGGTTGCTCTTTATCCCAAGCAGGATGCATTCCTCCAGCCCGCGCTCCAGACGACGCAAGGCATCACTACGGTCATTTCCGTGCGTGACTATTTTTGCGACCATCGAATCGTAATAAGGGGATATCACAAAGCCGCTTTCCAGCGCGTGGTCGCAACGAACCGCCGTAGGCGCTCGCCAGTATGCGACGCGTCCGCTCTGTGGCAGGAAATTCTGCTGTGGATCTTCGGCACACAAGCGCACCTCGATCGCATGACCGCCAGAGGCAAGACGTGCATTGATCTCCGTTTGGGTCAGCGGTAATACGCCGCCTTGCGCGACATGCAATTGCCACTCCACCAGATCGACGCCGGCCACCGCTTCCGTGACGGCATGTTCGACCTGCAGGCGGGTATTCATTTCCATGAAATAGAAATTGCCTTCGCGATCAAGTAGGAATTCCAGTGTTCCGGCACCCAGATAGCCGATTGCTTTTGCCGCCTCAATCGACACTTCCCCCATGCGCTGACGCAAAGCGGGAGAGACCGCCGGTGATGGCGATTCCTCGATCACCTTTTGATGACGCCGTTGCACCGAGCAGTCGCGCTCCCCGAGATGAACAACGTTGCCATGCATGTCGGCAAACACCTGAATCTCGATATGGCGCGGTTCGACGATCGCTTTTTCCAGAATCAGTTCGCCGCTGCCAAAGGCGTTTTCGGCTTCCGAGCGCGCTGATCGCAGAGCTGCCAGAAAATCGTCGGCATGATCGACGCGTCGCATGCCACGACCGCCGCCACCGGCTGCGGCCTTGATCATGACTGGATAACCGATGAATGTGGCTTCTTCCTTCATGCGGGCATCGGACTGATCCGCGCCTTGATAGCCGGGAACGCATGGCACGCCTGCGTCCGCCATCAATCGTTTGGCGCCTGCCTTGTTACCCATTGCCAGAATGGCTTGTGCGGACGGCCCAATGAAGTTCAGACCGGTGTTCGCGCATGCCTGCGCAAATTCAGCGTTTTCGGCCAGAAAACCATAACCGGGATGCACCATGTCGGCACCGGTGTTGCGGGCAGCCTCGATCAGCGCCGGTATATTCAGATAAGACGCGGATGGCTGCGACGTCCCGATGTTCACTGCCAGATCGGCCGCGCGCATATGCGGGGCATCTTTATCGGCATCGGAATAAACGGCGACCGTGCGAAAACCAAGTCGATGCGCGGTGCGCATGATACGCACGGCGATTTCGCCGCGGTTGGCAATAAGTATGGACTTGAAACGATTGGCTGTCATGAGAGGCTCGCAATAGGTGGAAAACGCACAAGCGATTTCTGACTCACGCCTTTCTTTTACCCGGCAGGATGTTCATGTATTTGCAGATAATGCCAAGCATGACCTCATCCGCACCGCCGCCAATAGACGTCAGGCGGCCGTCGCGGAAGAATCGTGATACCGGGTTTTCCCAGGTATAGCCCATGCCTCCCCAGAACTGCAGGCAGGTATCCGGAACTGTACGGGCCAGACGGCCTGCCTTGAGCTTGGCCATGGATGCCATCTCCGTCACATCCTGACCGGCCACATACAGTTCGCATGCCCGGTTGACCAGTGCGCGCAGGCATTCAACTTCGGTCTTGAGTTCGGCAAGTTTGAAATGCACCCACTGATTATCGATCAGCGGCATGCCGAACGCCTTGCGCTCGCGGACATATTCAATGGTCATGTCGATGCAGTTCATCATGCCCTGCGTCGCATTGGCCGCGCCCCACATGCGCTCTTCCTGGAATTGCAGCATCTGATAGAGAAAGCCCTGACCTTCCTCGCCGATGCGGTTGCGTTGCGGTACACGGACATCGTCGAAGTACAGCATGCCGGTATCGGAAGAATTCATGCCGATCTTCCTGATCTTCTTGGCGATCGACACGCCCTTCGTTTTCATCGGCACAATGATCAGCGACTTGTTCATGTAGCGTGAATCGTCCGAGGTATTGGCCAGCAGGCAGATCCAGTCCGCCTGAAGGCTATTCGTGATCCACATCTTGCTGCCGTTGATGACGTAGTCATCTCCATCCTTGCGCGCCGTGGTCTTGATCGCTGCAACGTCGGACCCGGCACCCGCTTCGGAAACACCCACACAGGCAACAGCATCGCCGCTGATCGCGGGCACGAGGAATTCCTGACGCAATGCATCCGAACCGAAACGTGCCAGTGCCGGTGTGGCCATGTCGGTCTGCACGCCGATTGCCATCGGCACGCCGCCGCATTTGATGTCGCCGAGCGCCTCGGCCATCGCCACGGAGTAGGAATAATCCAGCCCCATACCGCCGAATTCGATCGGTTTTGAAACACCGAGAAAGCCCTGATCGCCCATCTTCTTGAACAGTTCCTTGGCGGGGAAAATTTCTGCCTCTTCCCATTCATCGACATACGGATTGATCTCGCTGTCGATGAAGCGCTTGACATTGCGTTTCAGTTCGTTGTGTTCATGGGTAAATTGCATAGCGGTCTCCTGATTTTTTAATAATTAATTTACGGGCGGGCCACGGCGAACTGCACCGGGTGCAGCTTGCGCCGGCGGCCTTCGTCGCAAACCGACAGCACGAAAGCCAATACCTTGCGCGTATCGCGCGGGTCAATCACGCCGTCATCCAGCAAGCGCGCTGAAATATGCGATGCACTGGTCTGTTTCTCGAAGGTGTCGATCACCATCATGCGCATGCCATCGATGGTGTTTTTGTCTACTTCCAACCCTTTGCGCCGCATGCTGCCTTCCATCACGATGGCCATGGTGTTCGCCGCCTGCTCAGGCCCCATTACCGCAGTCCTGGCATTGGGCCAGGTGAAGCAAAAGTCGGGGTAAAAGCCGCGCCCGGACATGCCATAGTTGCCCGCACCAAAAGATGCGCCGCAATGCAGGGTGATGCGCGGTACGGTGGCGTTGGACATGGCCTGGATCATCTTCGAGCCATGCTTGATCATGCCGGCCTGTTCAGAAGACTTGCCGACAATGAAGCCGGTGGTGTTCTGGAGATACACCAAAGGCGTATTGGACTGGCAACAGAGCTGGATGAAGTGCGTTGCCTTGGTTGCTCCGGCTGGATCGAGCGGGCCATTGTTGCTGATGATCCCGACATGCATCCCGGCTATCGCTGCATGTCCGGTGAGTGTCGCTGGTCCGTAGTCAGGTTTGAATTCAAGGAAATCCGAGCCATCCACGATGCGCGCGATGACTTCTCGCATGTCGAGCGGCTTCTTGTGGTCCGTGGAGGCGATGCCGAGCAGCTCCTCGGCGTCGTAGCACGGCGGTTCATATTTTCTGACGAGCGGCAGCAACTCGCGATCCCAGTCAAGCGCGGCGACTACATCGCGCGCGATGCGCAAAGCATCAGC
>DATFAZ010000254.1:0-6967 GCA_035254105.1 Noviherbaspirillum sp.
GACACGCACAGGACCGACCGATACCTCGGCGGCGCGATGCAAAAAGTTGAACAGGCTGATGCGGAACAGGCGGGCAAAACGTTCGGTGATGATTTCGAGCGTCGGCATGCGGCCGCGCACGATTCGTTCCTGCGTCGCCAGGTTGTACGGGCGCACTCCGGACGGGTCGTCCGCTACCTGGACTTCATCCTGGTCACCAGTGACGCCTTTTAGCAGCGCATCGATTTCTTCCTGAGAAAGGAAATTGTCTGCCATAACGATTACTGGACGACGAACGAAGTGAAAAATACTTCGGATACTTCAGGCCTTGGGCCCTGCGGCGTAAACGGTTGCTTAAGTTGCTCCATGATTTCGGCCGACAGCTTTTTCTTTCCTTCCACGCTCAAAATCTCGGCTGCCTTCTTTCCTGATAACAGCAGTAGCAGCCGGTTGCGCACTTGCGGCATATTCGTTTTAATCAGCTCCACCTGAGCGTCGTCGGCAACCTGTAGGGTTATCGCAACCTGCAGGAATTGTTGCATTTCCTCCGATTGCAGATTTACTGTGAAATTTTCCAGCGCCAGGAATACTGGTGGTGCAGCCGGCCGCACTTCGGCTTTGGCCGGTGCACCATTGGCTTTGTGCTGGGCGCCGGGGCCCATGACGTACCACGCACCACCACCGGCAGCCAGCAACAGGGCCGCACCTCCAATGATGAAAAGCTTTTTACGCGAACCAGCGGCCGTAGACGGGGCAGAATCCGAAGATGAAACCGGCTTCGGGCCCGGTTTTACTGCTTTGGGAGAGGTCGCCATCTAAAATCCTTTGTACGGCACAACTGCATCTATTTGCAGCCATTATTAAGAAAAAGCAGGGTCTGGAATGCGCGGAAAAGAAGGAAGAAGCTATTTCATATCCGCGCATGAGTACCCATGTCGCGTGCACATTAGTGCGGCGCGACTTCAATCCTTACGCCATTATTAACCAGTGGAAATATAAAGGATAGGGGAGGACTGTACTTTTAATGTTTGAAGGCGTAGCAGATCGTTAATGTTATCCACTCGCAAATTTGGGCAATCGCTGCGGACAGTGCGATATTGCGGCCGTAATTAGCGCCCTTTTATTATCTAGGCGAAAGTGTCCACTAATCCTTGGCCACTCGAGATAACTTGGCTACGGCCACTCTGAAGTGGTACGTCGAGGCCTTCGTTCATCGAGGCCGACTGACGTGAAGACTGTTGTGCCTGTTCAAACGCATTCTGCTGATTGGGTGTCCCGGCACTGACATTGGCCTGGCCCAGCTGAATGCCGGCTTCGCCCAGCATTTCGCGCAGTTTCGGCATTGCCGCTTCAAGCGCCTGGCGCACCTCGGGCTGTGCGGCGGTAAAGTTGGCGGTGGCCTGGCTGTTTGCGACCTTTAGTTCGATCTGCAACGGACCGAGGTCAGGCGGATTCAATGTCAGGGATGCGCTTTGATGTTCGCCACCGACCATCCAGACTACCTTCTGTCCAAGAGCCTGGTCCCAACCGGGAGTGCCAACTTGTGGCGCGAGCCTGTCGGCTGTATTAGCCGGTACTGCTTGTGTATGCCGCAACTGCGTTTGTTGCGATGCCGATAGCGAGCCCACATTGATTAAAGAAGGAGCATCTTGCCGGGTCTCTTGCGAGCCCTTCGCTGTCGGCATTTCCAATACGGGTTTTTGCGCCAAGGGGTCAATTCTGCCGTTCTCATTCGCCGGTTTTTCATCCCGCGCCTGTGTTAACCGAGCATCGAATTCTTTTGGTTCAGATGCGATGTCTTTAGCTGCTGAATCAGACTCTGTGCGGCTATTCGCCTCCTGGGTGGCGAGCGAGCGGGCGGTCATTTCCTGCGCCTGGTTCATCCCGGTCCTGCGGCTCTGGTTTGAGCGGGCGATGTCCGGCTGCACCGAAGAAACGGATTGCTCCGTAGTTGCCGTATCCTGGCCCGGCGCAAATACGCCTGTGTTTGTAGTTGTATTTGCCGCGGCAATCTGTGGTGCAAGGGACGAATCCGGCGCTTGCACAGTTGCCTGTAATGTGGCGCCCTCCGCATCAATGTCGATTCGCTTGCTAGCGTCTTCTGGCGACAGTTCAGTTTTCTCCGATGATTTGGTCCGGCCGGCAGCAGCTTGATTCAGGCTGGTAACCAATGCCAGCAGTTCGGCGGATGCGGGAGAGAGCGTTACGTCCTCTTCCTGGCTTGCGTTGTCCACGCTTGCTTTGGATTTATCGATTTCCGGTGCGGCGTTACTGTCGACCGAGGCAGGGGCAGCACTGTTTTCCTCCGGGCTGCTTGCGGCGGAATCTTCCGTTGTTTTGGCGCTATCCGATTTGGCTTCGGATCGGGTGGCCTGGGTCTTCTTGTTGTTTTCGGCTACAGCGGGTTTGGCTGTTTCGGCAGTTTTGGGACGGGCAGCCATTTCTCGCGATAACACCTGGCCGAATGCCATGTCGCCGGAAGCATCGGGCGATTTTGTCCCTGATGATGAGCCGGGGAGGATGTTGGCCGTACTGGATATCGCTGGTGTATTCATGATGTCTGTTATCGCTTATAGAGCAATTGTCGGGCTGCGAATTCATCCGTCTGTTTCTGGTCGCGCCGCGTTTCCTTCAGCTGGCGGGCTTTCAGCGCCCGCGTCGCCAGCGTGTCATACGACATGCGCTTGCGTTCGCTGTCTTGCCAGGAACCGCGCTCCTTGGTCACACGGCGCTGCGCATCCTGCACAACGCGCTGCTGTCCCTTGATTGCCTCATCGAGCTTGTCCAGGAACAGCTGGAAATTACGATAACCGGATGCGCTCAGGCCGGCGCGCAACGTTACCGAAAACCGCTCCATATAGTCATCCCGATACTGGAGCAGCAGTTGCAGCTTTTGTTCTGCATCTTCGCCATTCCGAATAGCGAACCCAAGTCGCTTGGCGGCTTCGTCGGTTTCTTTCGACGCCAGTTCGATCAGGGTATCGAGTGCGGAGGGAATGGCCATATTGACGAGTATAGTCCTTGCCTAAGCAGATTCAATCACTCGAATAAAGCCGAAAGTTCCCCCAAGCTCTCCTGAAGGCCGGCCCGTTCACTGATGTCTTGCTGTAAAAACGATTCAATTTTGTCATGCTTCGCGATCGCCTCGTCCAGCACGCGATCGGAGCCTGCGGCATAGGCACCGACACTGATCAGGTCACGGCTGCGCTGAAAACTTGATGTCAATTTTTTAACGCGTCGCGCCAGATTCTGGTGGTCCGCAGTGGTAATCGAATGCATTGCGCGGCTGATCGACTGTTCAATATCGATCGCGGGATAATGACCTGCCTCTGCGAGCGTACGGTTAAGTACGATGTGACCGTCCAGAATAGCGCGTGCCGCGTCCGCGATCGGGTCCTGCTGGTCGTCGCCTTCCGTCAGAACGGTATAGAAGGCAGTGATCGATCCTCCGCCATCCTTGCCATTGCCGGCGCGTTCCACCAGCGCTGGCAACTTGGCAAATACCGAAGGCGGATAGCCTTTGGTCGCAGGCGGTTCGCCGATGGCCAGTGCAATTTCACGTTGCGCCATGGCGTAACGGGTCAGCGAGTCCATGATCAAAAGGACATTTTTTCCTTCGTCGCGGAAGTGCTCGGCAATTGCCGTTGCATAGGCGGTGCCTTGCAGGCGCATCAGCGGCGAGGTGTCGGCCGGTGCTGCCACAACGACGGAACGCGCCAATCCCTCGGGGCCGAGAATCTGTTCAATGAATTCCTTTACTTCTCTACCCCGTTCGCCGATCAGCCCGACGACGATGACGTCGGCACTGGTATAGCGCGCCATCATGCCGAGCAGTACGCTCTTGCCGACGCCGGAGCCTGCGAACAGGCCCATCCGTTGCCCCCGGCCGACGGTGAGCAGGCTGTTCACCGCACGCACGCCAACATCGAGAATGTCCTTGATTGGCGCGCGCGACAAAGGATTGGCAGCGCGCGCATTCAGCGGCGCCATATGCGTCGCATGCAGGGGGCCAAGATCGTCCAGAGGGCGGCCGGCAGGGTCCAGCACGCGGCCGAGAAGTTCATACCCGACCGGCAGATGCCGGCCACGGTCGCTGGGACGGCGGCGCGGATGATTCACCGCACCGGGGCGAGGCAGGCTTTGCGTCAGTTCGAGCGGGTACACGCGGGTGCCGGGCACGACGCCTTCGACATCACTTTGCGGCATCAGGAACAGCCGGTCGTCATGGAAGCCGACCACTTCCGCTTCGATCCGGGTGCCGTTTGCGAGCGGTATTGTGCAGGCGCTGCCGACCGCCAGCTTCAACCCGACCGCCTCCATCACTAGCCCGGTGACACGGGTAATGCGTCCGGAAACCAGCAGCGGCTCGGAAATGGAAAGCAGGGCGCTGCAATCATGCAGATAAGCCTGCCAGCGGCTGCTGTTCGGTGCGGACGTTGTGGTCATGATGCGAGCCAGTCCACTTCCTTGCCGAGGGCTGCGGCAATGCGCTGCCAGCGGGTGGATATAGATGCATCGATCTGATTTGTTGCGGTATCGACGCGACAGCCGCCACGTTCCAGCTTCTGGTCTTCGACGACGCGCCAGCCTGCCTTGGTCAGTTCATCGCCCATCAAGGTATGGGCCAGCAATGCATCGTCTGGGTGCAGATAGAGCAGGGCTGGCTGCTGCAACGACGGCACATATGCGATGGCGTCGCTGATAATCGGGATGACAAGTTCCGGGCGTACGGCCAGTGCGTTTTTCAGCATGGCCTTGGACAAATCCAGCGCCAGATCAAGAATGTCGGAGGCTATCCGGTCATTTGCCTGCGCGATTTCGTCGCTAAATGTCTGCGCAACCTGCTGCAGCCGGGCTATTTCATCTTGGCCCTGTGCCCGCCCTTGTGTCAGTCCTGCAGCATGGCCTTGTTCGAAACCTTCTGCCTTGCCTTGTTCCAGGCCGGCAGCACGACCTTCTTCCAATCCGGCGTTATACGCGTCGCGGCGTATCGCTTCGGCAGCAAGATCAGCCTCTTCGGTCGCCTTTTTCAATTGTGCCGCGCGCTCTTCGGCTGCACGCACTTCCGGCGTCGGTTCATCGAACGAAGCCAGTTCCCAGCGCTGGTAGGCAGTCAGCTGTTCCTTGGGAATTCTGTGAGTAGTCATTTCGTCACTATCTGAAGCGAGCTAGCAAAAATGGCGGAATCCGGGCGCAAGATAAAAAGATCAAACAAAGGTATCTTCGCCTTTCCCGCCAAGGACAACCTGGCCTTCGTCGGCCAGCCGGCGAATGATCGCCAGGATCTCCTTCTGCTTTTCCTCGACTTCCGAAAGGCGTACCGGTCCCTTCGATTCCAGGTCTTCCTTCATCATCTCGGCCGCACGTTGCGACATATTCTTGAAGATCTTGGCGCGCAGTCCTTCGCTTGCGCCCTTGAGGGCGATGATCAGCGATTCCGACTGTACCTCGCGCAGGATGACCTGGACGCCACGGTCGTCGATGTCCATGATGTTCTCGAAGACGAACATCTCGTCCATGATCTGTTGCGCCATTTCGGCATCGTATGCCTTCAGGCTTTCCATTGCCGACGATTCGTTTTCTCCGCTGAAGAAGTTGAGGATTTCCGCCGCGGTGCGGATGCCGCCCATCGGTTTCTTCTTCAGGTTTTCATTGCCGGTAAGGAGCTTGGTGAGCACGTCATTCAGTTCGCGCAGGGCCGCAGGCTGCACGCCGTCCAGCGTTGCAATCCGTAGAACCACGTCGTTGCGCAGGCGCTCGGAAAAGTGATCGAGCACCTCGCATGCATGATAGCGCTCCAGGTGAACCATGATAGTTGCGATGATCTGCGGATGCTCATTGCGAATCAGTTCGGCCACCGACTGCGCATCCATCCACTTGAGGCTCTCAATGCCTCGTGCTTCGCGTGCGCCCAGAATCCGGTTAAGCAGCGAGGTTGCCTTGTCATCCCCCAGCGCCTTGGTCAGAACGTTGCGGATATAGTCGTCCGAGTCGAGCCCGAAGGAAGTATTGGTCTTCGTCCGCAGGCGGAACTCCTGCAGCACCGTTTCGAGTTCTTCCGCCGTGACGGATTTCATTGCCGACATCGCGGAGCCGAGTTTTTGCACTTCACGCGGGCCGAGATATTTCATGACTTCCACCGCCTCGTCTTCGCCAAGCGCAAGCATCAGGACGGCTGCTTTTTGAACGCCGATATCGCTCATTCGGTTATCCATTCCCTAACAACATTGGCCACCACCTTCGGGTTTTCCTTGGCCATTTTCTTGGCGGCCTCCAGGCGGCGCTGGTAGGTCGAGATCTGCGGTGTCGCAGGATCGTCTTCGTTGAAGTCGTCGTCCATTTGTGCGGCGTTGGCTGCCGGCAGGATCGGATTTCCTTCGGCATCGAACTCCAATGCAGGCTGCGGCTCGACCGGCTCTTCTTTCGTGGTCAGCTTCGTCAGCAATGGCTTCAGTAGCTTGAAGTAGACGAACAGCAGGGCGATGGCAATCAGCAGATATTTGCCAGCTTCCTTGGCCAGTTCAAGCATCGCCGGCTGTTTCCAGATCGGTCCTTCCGGCTGCACTTCCTTTTCCATGCCGGCAAACGGGCTGTTGACCACGTTCAGGCTGTCGCCGCGATCCTTGTTGAAGCCCATGGCTTCCCGGACCAGGTTGGTGACTTCTTCTTTTTCCGCATCGGTCAGGGGGCGGGATACCAGCTTGCCGGATTTATCCAGCACACGTTTGTAATTCACCACCACCGCAACCGACAGGCGCTTGATTCCGCCCATTGGCTGCTGTACGTAGTGGATGGTCTTGTCTACTTCGTAATTGACAGTGTTATCGCGCTGCATCGAGCCGGATGCAGTTGTGATCGGTGGTGTTCCTGGTGGCGGAGTGACCAGCGGTGCTGTGGCTGGCACCGGCGGCTGGTTTGTCAGCGCACCCGGGACGCCAGCCGGATTCTGATTGCCGTTCTGTGCTTCGCTGGTGTGCTGGCTGCGTAC
>DATFAZ010000255.1:0-3453 GCA_035254105.1 Noviherbaspirillum sp.
AACGCCAGCGCCACGGCAAGCGCGCTGTAACCGGTGAATACACCGACCTCGATGGTGCGGCGCGCCCCAATCAGTCGCACCAGCAGCGCCATGAACTGCCCCTGCTCCGGTGCGATCTGCATGCTGGCCCGCGGATGATCCCGTGTCGCCGCACGCAGTTCGGCCAGCACCGGATGTTCGCGCAGCGATACGTCCAGAACATATTGATACAGCGCGTCATCGAGGTTCAGTGTACGGTTTGACATGATCGGTATTTCTCCTTGATAGAAAGATGCGTCGCTATTTGCGAGAGCGGCCTTTGAGAGCGTACTTTGCTCATTCGGCAGGCAAGGCCATGAACTCGTTCCGGATGCCTGACTCTAAGTTTGCGTTGCGCACATGACTGCGGGAAAAGAGAGCAGATAACATCCTGTGCGCAGAGCGGCAGCAATCGAGGCTTTTACCGTAAGTATGCAGGTATTATGAGGGCAAGGTCTCTAGCGCTTTACCTGCCATTGAATGAACACGATACGCATCGGACTGATTTCGGACACACACGGCCTGCTACGGCCGGAAGCACGCGTTGCGCTGACCGGCGTCGACCGCATCATTCATGCGGGCGATATCTGCGACGCCGAGTTGCTGGAGCAGCTGAGCCGCATCGCTCCGCTGATTGCCGTGCGCGGCAATAACGACCGGGGTGCCTGGGCGAACGCTTTGCGCGAGAAGGAAACGCTGGAGATCGACAACGTGCGCATCCTTGTGCTGCACGATCTGCATGATCTCGGTATCGACCCCAAGGCTGCCGGCATCGATGTCGTTATTACCGGCCACTCGCACCGCCCGTCGATCCGACGAGAGGGCGGCGTGCTGCATGTAAATCCGGGCAGTGCCGGACCACGCCGCTTCCGCCTGCCGATTTCTGTCGGCTTTCTACATATTGCCGATGGCGTGGCGCAGGCAGAGCTGCAGACGCTGGAAGTGGATTAATGCAGAGGACTGGGCTTCTTCCCCTGATGAGAGAAGAAATCTCTGGCTTTTTCTACACCACTGTCTACAAGGGCTCGGATGATCACCGCGTTTTTCTTTGCTGAAACTCCCGCGTGACTCGGTGTGCTGGCCTGTCACCTTCAACAGCCCCTTGACAACGCCACTGACTTCAATTCAGGCATCTTGCCAGAGGACCGTAAAAAGACTATATTAAGTCTTTGTGAAATCTGGAGCATAGCCATGCGCTACTCGTCTCAAGTTAAACCGATCAGTTACCTCAAGGCCAACGCTGCCGAGGTTCTGACGCACCTCGCTGAGCAGCGCGAGCCCTTGATCATCACACAGAACGGTGAGGCCAAGGCCGTCCTGCAGGACGTGGCCTCGTTCGAAGAGACTCAGGAAACCTTGGCCTTGCTGAAAATTCTCGCAATGGGCAACCAAGATGTAGCGGCCGGCAAGGTAAAACCTGTGGCCGACGTCGTTGCCCGCCTGCGCACCAAGCGCGCCACTGCCTGATGGGGGGTGCGCCGGGAAAATTCGAAGTTCTACTCACCGAGAGTGTGGAGCAGGACTTGGAGGCTATTTACGACTATATCTCCGAGTTCGACTGTGTAGCCAACGCCAACTACGTGCTGGATGAGTTGATGGCGGCTGTGGAACGCTTGTCAAAATTTCCGGAGCGCGGCAGCTACCCGAAGGAACTGGTTGGGCTCGGCATCAAAGAGTACCGCCAGACCTTCTTTAAACCGTACCGCGTGATCTACCGTGTTGCAGGCAACCAAGTCATCATCTATCTGATCGCTGACGGACGTCGTAATATGCAGTCAGTTTTGGCGAGAAGGCTGCTGGGCGCGTAGCCCATAGCTGTGATGCTAGCTACAATCCGAAGGGCTTTGAACCAATGCTCACTAGTCCGGCGAGCCGGTCTTTCGGACGGCAACCTTCCGCCATCATCCGTTTAGGTGGAGCCCTTTGTCCCACCCTTGCCGATCACCTGCCCGCTGGCGGCGCCAAGCTCCGCACCGGTGGCCGGATTGCCAGAGGGGTCGGATTTGGTGCGCAGCGCCATCTGCTGCGTGACCGCCATTTCATCCTTGCTCAGTTTCACCGATGCTTCGCCGTTGCCGCCATCGACTGCCGCGATCTCGGCGGGGTTGGTGACGTATTGCCACTGGCTGCCCTGATTCCAGGAGCCGCGCATGTCACCCTCGCCCTGCGACATGTTGAAGTACACATTGGCAAAGCGCGGATCGCCCGCCATTTTCCCCGGTGGGAAATTGGGCTCGATTGCATACAGCGCTTTTTCGAATGACTTCTGATGTGACACCTCGCGCGTCATCAGAAAACCCAGTGCTTCCTTCACGCCCGGATCGTCGGTCAGGTTGATGAGCCGTTCATAGATGATCTTTGCGCGCGCTTCGGCGGCAATATTGGAACGCAGGTCGGCGGTAGGCTCGCCTATCGTGTCGATATAGCCGGCATTCCACAGCTGGCCGCCGGAGTTTGTCAGTGCCGGGCCGCCGCCATACAAGACCTGCGTGACATGGCTGTCGTTGCCCGCGCCATGCAGCGCGCGGTACAGTTCCGCTTCCTTGTCGACGCCCTCGGCCAGCTTGCCCTTAGCGCCCTTGTTGAGCATCGCCACCATCGAGCCGATGATTTCGAGGTGGCTCAGTTCTTCGGTTGCAATGTCGAGCAGCATATCCTTGCGGCCCGGATCATCTTCTCCCACGGCTTGCGTGAAATAGCGGCAGGCAGCGGCGAGTTCGCCCTGCGGCCCGCCGAACTGTTCGAGCAGCAGATTCGCCAGACCGGGATTGCTCCCGTCCACGCGGACGGTGTATTGCAGACGCTTGTTGTGTACAAACATGAATTTCTCCTTGCAAGATAAAGACATCACGATGAGCGGCGTGATGGCTGCGCAATGGCAACCATCGGACGGCGCCCGGAAGCTGCAGGGGCGTCTTTGCGCAAGGATCATGCCGGTTTGAGAAAAAACAAAGGCCTCCTGCGCCCGGAGGCCTTCTCGTTTGCAGACATCGCGTAATAGGGTGTCAAAACTTCTGCCTGCGGTAAGGCTTACACGGGATATGGCTTTGCGGTTTATGGATGGAACCGAAATTGGGGGGCTCTAAAAAAATGGTGGGGTCGGCATCCATTGTGCTTGTCGTCCCTGCGGAGAATTGCTCACCACCGAAGTGTTGCCGACCGCTTACGGCCGACCGGAAAGGATAATGCATGGCAGAACCGACCTTGCCTGATGCCCCCCAAGTCCCGCCCGACCGTCAACCAAACCCGCTTTGGCTGACTTGGGCAGTGGTTTTTGTCATGGTGGCGGGACTTACCGGTCTTTTTATCGGCACGCAGGAATTCCTATACCGGTACGACCCGCGCATCGGCGACGCCCTGCGTGGCGGCATGGTGGCGGCGCTGGCAACGTTTGCCGGAACACTTCCTGTGCTGGTGTCTCAACAGTTTTCCCAG
>DATFAZ010000256.1:0-2964 GCA_035254105.1 Noviherbaspirillum sp.
GTGAAGATCAACGACAAGCACATTGAAGTGATCGTGCGCCAGATGCTGCGTCGCGTGCAAGTGGTCGATGCCGGCGATACTTCCTACATCCCGGGCGAGCAGGTTGAGCGTTCCGAGCTGCTGGATGAAAACGATCGCGTCATCGCCGAAGGCAAGCGTCCGGCAACGTACGAAAACGTACTGCTCGGCATTACCAAGGCGTCGCTGTCGACGGACTCGTTCATTTCTGCGGCATCGTTCCAGGAAACCACGCGTGTGCTTACCGAAGCCGCAATCATGGGCAAGAAGGATGGTCTGCGCGGACTGAAGGAAAACGTTATCGTCGGTCGCCTCATACCGGCTGGTACCGGCCTGGCCTACCATCGTGCTCGCAAGGAAAAGGAGTCGTGGGAAGCAGAAGAGCGGACAGCATTGTTGCAAGCCGAAGAGCAGGCGCGTGCTGCTCACGGCGAGGAAGAAATCGCTGGCAGCCTGGGCACACCGGAGGGTGGCGAAGGCTGATCGAATCTGTTTCGATAAGACAAACGGCACCGAAGGCGACTTCGGTGCCGTTTTTTTATGGAATGTTTGAACAGCCAGATATCAATCGGACGGCGCGCAGGCGCATGCTAGCCTCCGTACCAGGCAGTCCTGTTATTTATCCTGTTTCAGCGGGCTCCCCCGGTCGATCACTTCCCGACAATCGCCCCTGAAGTTTGCGTTGTCGTAGTCGGTCCAGCCATAACTATCGACATAGCGCTTATGCAACCTGAATTTCTTGTTCAGAAAGCTCCACTCCAGTTGCTCGGTGCCGTAATGGATATCGGCGAGGTCCAGCAATGAATGGAAGATATTTTCCGTTGCCAGCTTTGCGCGCTTGTTCTTCAGCAGCTGATTCACCTTGGCGGGATGTGTCGCGCGGTACAGATCGGAGTACCACACAAGCGCAGGCACATGAAACTCGAACTGCGTGTTATGTCCGTGGAAGGCGAGATTGCAGCTGCCATCGTAAAGCGTTTGCCCATGGTCGGACACGTACATCATGGCAGTCATTTGTTTCGTCGATTTCAGCTCGCCGATCACCTGTGAAAGAAACCAATCCGTATACAGAATGGAATTGTCATAGCTGTTGTTCAGCTGAGGTTTCATCGCGATGTCCGTATACGCCGGGTTAGCGATGCCGAAGAGGGACGGCTGCCATTTATCGAATTCCTTTGGATACCGATGGCTGTAGTTCCAGTGGTTGCCGAGTGTATGCAGAACGATCAGTTTTTTCTTCGATGAATCCTTGATGGCGGCGCGGAGCGGCTCGAGCAGAATCTCGTCATAGCTTGAGTTATTGGTGAATCCGCCCAGATTCAGGAATTCGGTCACATCCGCTTCCTTTGCAAACACCGACACGGGCGTGTCGAATTGGCCATACGACATCTGGTTAGAAAGCCAGTAGGTCTTGAACCCCGCCTCCCTGAACGCCGTCAAGAACGACTTTTCCGAAAACCCGGCCTGTAAACTCTGGCGCGCCGGCTTGCGGGAAACCAGTACCGGTACGGACAAGCGTGTCGCGGACACCGCAGTCACCACATTCGAAAAGCTGACCAGGTTCTGTTCTTTTTTCAACAGGGGATTGGTTTCGCGCTTATAGCCGTTCAAGCTCCACCGATCGTAGCGCGAGGACTCGCCGATCACCATCACAACCACTTGTGGAATATCGAGCGTGCCGGCCTGATGGGCGCCAAATGTGAATAAACTGCTCTTGTGCGCCAGTTCGGCAAGGTATTTACGTTCCTTCCAAAACTCATGGCCGCGCAGCGCGAGACCAAACGGCCAGGTCGATCCAAACGTGGTGACGTCAAAAGGAACTTGGACCCATGCGGACAACTTTGGCAAGCGCGGCACATGGGCTGGATTTGATGCCATCGCGGATTCGCTGGCCTCGCGAGCGATCTCGCTGCTGCCATCGCTGCTTGCCAGAGCCGATGCGGTCTCGATGCCGAATTCCTGTCCGTACATCCATATTCCCATTCCGCCGGCCAGCACGACAATCGTCGCCCAACGGGAGACATCATCCCAATCCAGATCGCGCGTCCTGAATGCTGCCTCCCAGCTCAACCACCACCAGGCAATGATGCCAACTGCAACCGCGCCGAGCAGCCATGCTCTGTTCCCGAGAAACTCCAATGCTTCCTTCGGGCTCGTCTCGGCAATGATCCCCAGATGATGAGTCGAAATTCCCTGGTTGTAATAGATATTCAGGTAAATCTCGATCGGCAGCGCCAGAAACGCGGGCGTGAGTAGCCAATGAAACCAGGCCGGTCGCTTGAATACTGCCCATATAGCAAGCCATGCGACAAACTCCATCGCAATAACACGCGCAGGATTTTCCACCGGCCGCCCAAATACCAGCGGCATGAATGGCACCGCTGACAAAGTCAGGTAGGTAAGGAGGATAAAAAGATTGGCCGGACGTAGCTGGGGATGCATGACTTCAATCAAAACCTGTGCCCGCAACGCAAAGTCGCCGCGGAATGCATCAGTTTATGACGAGAAAGTATTTGCTGCCATCAATCCGAGTACCTTGTTGCTGCATTGCGCGGCAACGTCGTCTTCAGGTGAAAGCCGGCGTCAGATGGCTTCGCAGGAAAACCGAAAGCCACGGAAAAGGTTGCACATTCGAACTTCATCGCCTAGTCTGGTTGACGGAGCGCAGTTATGGGGATATACTCGCGAGTTCTCGATTTTAGGCTACCCAAGGCCTAAGCGTTCTTTGGTCAGATTTCCCGCCTTTCGTAACGCTTATCCCTTTTGCCCCGAATCGAAGCCCTTGGGGCGCAATGATTTCCCCCTCTTGGTTCCGGACAATCGTTTTCGGAGCTGTATTTTTATTAACGTTGTAATTTTGTTGGATTTAGACCGATGCCAACCATCAATCAACTGATTCGCAGGCCGCGGGTTTCCGCTGCTGTGAAGAGCAAATCGCCGGCGCTG
>DATFAZ010000257.1:0-12057 GCA_035254105.1 Noviherbaspirillum sp.
CCATACTTCTTCGCGGCGTGCTTTCATGTCGAAGAAAATGAACAGGATGCCGGTCATGGCAAGGCGCAGCCAGTTCTCCGAAATCAGCGTCAAACCGAAAGCACCAATAATGACGGCGCAATAAATCGGATGGCGTACCAGTCGGTAGGCTCCGCTGGTGACGAGTTTTCCTTCGGGCAGCGGGCGAGGAAAGGGTGTCAGGGAACGGCCAAGGGTGCGTGCGCTCCACGCGAGAAACAGTACGCTGGAAATAACCAGTGCCCACGCGATGAGTGTTACTGCATCGGGGAGATTCCATGCCGGGCCGATGGATGGCGCAATGGCAAACATGATGAAGAGTATGCCTTGAGCAATGACCCAGGCTTCGCCACGACGTCCCATTTTTTCGCTCCCGGTTGTGTTGCTGGAAAATGAAAAAACTCTGTACAGCGGAATCCCACTGTATCACTGCTGCTGATCAGGCAAACAGTTGTGAACTCAGGAACCGGCGCTTATTTGCAAAAGAAAGCATCCAGTTCATCTATAGGCAATGGCCTGGCAAACAGGTAGCCTTGCGCTTCGTCGCATGCGGCGTCTTTCAGGAAATCCCGCATGTCCTCTGTTTCCACACCTTCGGCCACGACGGACAAGTCGAGCGTATGGGCCATTTCGATGAAGGCGCGGATGACGCGCTGATTGCCGCCGCCGCTGCGCCCGGTCTGGTTGACGAAGGAGCGGTCGAGTTTCAGTACATCCAGCGGGAATTGCCCAAGGTAAGCCAGACCCGAATAGCCGGTGCCGAAGTCATCGACAGCCAGGGATACCCCGAGCGATTTAAGCTGGTGGAAGACTTCGGTCGATAGTTTGATATCGTCGATCAGCGCGCTTTCGGTCAGCTCCAGTTCGAGCATGTGCGCGTGCAGTCCGGTGTTCTCGAGCGCCTCGCGGACATCCTCGACCAGGCGCTCGTTTTTTAACTGGCGTGCCGAGAGATTGACGGATATGCGGATCGGCCTGTTGTGCTTGTCAATCAGGCGGCGCGTCTGCCGGCATGCTTCTTCCAGCACCCATTTTCCGATTGCGGCGATGACGCCGCGCTCTTCGGCAACGGGGATGAATTCCAGCGGCGATACTCTGCCAAGCAGCGGATGGTTCCACCGAACGAGCGCTTCCATGCCGACGACTTCCATCGTTTCCAGTTTCAGTTGCGGCTGGTAATGCAGTTCGAATTCATTGCGCTCGAGTGCGCGGTGCAAGGAGTTCTCGATGGTCATGCGGCGCTTGGCCTGAGCGCTCATCTCTTCTTCAAAGAAGCAGTAGCCGTTCCGGCCCGATTCCTTGGCACGATACATCGCGATATCGGCATTCTGGAGCAGGGTTTCTTTTGTGATCCCATGATGCGGCGACATGCTGATACCTACCGATGCCCGCACAAAGACTTCCTGGCCTGCAAGCTCCATCGGCTGAGCCAGCGCCGCCCACAATTTCTGGACCAGCCTGGTGGCGGAATGGGTGCCGTATGAGCACTGGGCGGCCACGACGAACTCGTCGCCACCCAGCCGGGCCACGACATCGTCGGGACGAACGTTATTCCTGAGGCGCTGCGCGACTTCCTTAAGCAGTTCATCGCCGGGCCCATGTCCCATCGTGTCGTTGATTTCCTTAAAGCGGTCGAGGTCGATGAACAGTACGACGACGCTTCTTTTTTCGTCGCTGGTTGCAAGCATGTGCTGCAAGCGCTCGTTGAGAAGCGTGCGGTTCGGCAGTCCCGTTAGGGTGTCATGCGTTGCCATTTGCGCCAGGCGCCGTTCGGCCTGGATGCGCTCGGTAATATCCCTGCCGACGCCACGGTAGCCGACGAATCTGCCGCCCTCAAAAACCGGCTCGCCGGAAAGTGCTGCGTACTGTACGAACCCCTTTGCAGGCACATAGGCGGAATATTCGATATCCCTGAATGGCTCACGCCGGGCCATTTTGGCTTCGTATTCCTGCAGGCCTGGCTGATCCTTGTCCATGGTCCGCTCACGCCGCGTCTTGCCGATCACTTCTTCGGGCGTCGCTCCTAACAAGCGCGTCAGTCCGTCCGAGATATAAGTGATGCGTCCGTGTTCATCGCACTCCCAATACCAGTCCGACGACAGGTCCGCCAGGCTGCGAAAGCGCTCTTCGCTTTTTCGGAGCTCTTCCCTTGCATGGCGTTCGGCCGTGATGTCACGCGAAACGACAACCGCTCCCAGCTTTTCTCCTGTTGACGGATCGAGCAGTACGCGCGCCTTGGCACCGATCCACACGTAGTGACCAGCTTTATGGCGGACCCGGAATTCCAGCAGCCGGCTGTCGCTGTCGCCGCTTGCTTGCCTGAGAATCTCTGCGCGGACAATTTCACGATCATCCGGATGAACCGTGTCGTAACAGCTAATGCCAAGCAGTTCCGCAGGCTTGAAGCCCAGCAGCGATTCGGCCGAAGGCGATACGTACCAATAGTTGCCGCTATCGGGAGCATGATGGCTAATGATGTCCGTGCTGTGCTGCATCATGAGGCGCAGCAACCCTTCGCTCTTTTCCAGTTCGAGCAGGGTTTCGCGCAACTGGGTGCACTCCGTCATGGCGCCGATGTATCCCAAAAACTCGCCGGTATCGCTCATGCGTGGGGCCGCCGAACTCCGCATCCAGCGAATGGAACCGTTGCTGTGGATCAGTCGATATTCAAACTGGTATTCCTGCCTCGATACCATCGCTTGCTTGACTGCGGGATGTACCCACAGGCGGTCCTCAGGATGAATGAACTCCATCCATTCGCGCACATGAAAGTCCGCCCGCTTCGGGGAGGTCTGGGTTGCAGAGGAATGCAGGTAGGTGCAGACACCGGATGGGTCGGACATCCAGACCAGCATCGTTGCTAGATCAGCGTGATCGCGTGGAGAGCTGCAGGAATTCGACGAGCTGGAAGTACCCATGGACAAAGCCGGTTGTGCTGCGACTAGAAAAAGAGGAACAAATTGTTTCTTAAAAGAAAATAATAACCTGTCTTTAGCTCGGCTTCCATTTTTAAAACACGCTTCATCGCGTAAATCGCCCTCATGACGCCAGTTCGTCGCCGAAAAGCTGCGGCAACCCCGGAATTCCGAGCAAATTAGTGTGGTTCACCCGACAGTTTGCTGCGGCGCGAGAAGAATGGTTTAACATGATGAAGATGCTATATGGCAACAGTTGCAGTGTCTGTCCTCGGTCGAATTTTGCGGGAGAAGGGTAAATGCGCAGGCTTAAGTACTTGATCGTCGTATTGGGATTGGTGGTTCTTCCTGTTTCCTCGTTCAGCCAGAACCGCGCCGATGAAGCCCGCAAATATCTGATCAGGGGAGCCACGGCCCTTGAGATGGCGACCGATGCGAGCGGCCTAGCGCTGGCGATCGGCGAATTCAAAAAGGCGACGGAGATTGCGCCGGACCTGGCTGCGGCCTGGTACAACCTTGGAACCGTGCAGTCCAAGGCAGGCAAATTCAAGGACGCTATCGACAGTTACAACCGCTATCTGACGCTCGCGCCACAGGCGGCCGACGCGCAGAAGGTCCGGGATGAAGTCACCAAGCTCGAATTCAGGCTGGAGCAGGCGGGCAAGTTCAACTCCTTGTCGGGCCACTGGGTCAGCGGCGACGGCCGTATCGCCCTCATCACTGCCATGGATGGCAAATTAACGATTGCTACTGATCTGCGTTTTCCTGGGGAATACGCCTATTCATTGGATGGAAATCATAGCGACCTCTCACCCGTCTATACCGGCGCCGTTCTCGAGTTCACGCAGAAAGGCAATCAGTTCACGACCACCCTCGAGACCGGGGCGCACAAACCACAATTCAATTGCGTCGCTCCGCCGCAAAAAAGTGAAATCGTGGCGTCGCAGGAGCAAGACCGGCTGGTGCTGAGGTTGAAAAGAATGAGCTTCAGGGTGGTTGAAGCATTCAACGGCACGTTTGACATAAAGACGCATTGTGCCGAAATGACGCCGCTGGGAACCATGAATGTGGAAGTGGTGCTGACGCCATTGCCCTCCGGCGGCATCTCCATAAATACGCCGGGCTTGCAGAATGGCGACCGGATCATTTCCGTCGACGGCGTTGCATTGGCGTCGCTCAGCGGCGCAGAGCGCGCGAGGAAATTGCGCGGCGAGCCGGGGACAACCGTGCAACTGGTGGTCGAGCGAAGGATCGAGGAAAAGAGCTTCTTTTCTCCTGCCAAGTACGGCGAGTTTAACGTGACGGCTACATTGATCGCGGTGAATCCTGCGGTGAAGCCTGACCAGCAGGGCATACGTTCCTGGTGATGCGGGCCCGGGGAAAGCGAATGCGAGCCAATCTGCTGCGGCTTGCCCGCGCAGGCTGCCTGGCTTCGCTGCTCGTCACAGCCCAGGGCGCGCACGCCGGCGTTGCCATGGACTGCGAAGGGACGATTCGCTCGTGGGTACTGGGCGGGTATTACAAGAGCGGCGATTGCCACTGCTCGAATGGACAGCCGGTCTGCTCGGGGCAGTCCTCCGCCGGCTCGTCGGGAAAGGGGCATGGGCTTTCGATGCAAAACGCTGTCAAGCTCCAGGCCCTGCAGGGCGTGCTGGACGGTATCGTCAACAGCATGGTGTCAAAGCCGCCGCCAAGGCAGCAGATAAAGCCCCTGCCTCCCATCGATCATACGAGCGGAGATGAGCAGGCGAACAGGGAGAAGCAGATCCTGCAACAGCAGTTCGACGCCAACAAAGCCGGGCTGCTGTCGGATCTCAAGGGAATCGATTCCTCGCCCGCCGATGGCAGCGCGGAGGCGCTTGCGGCGCAGGCGAGAAAGCCCTTTGACACCGCCGACACCGCCATGGAAATCAAACTGCCTGCGCCGGGGGCAAGCGGCGCGGCCACCCCGTTCTTTGGCGACACCATGCCATTGGCGGACATCCAGTTGCTGGTCAATCCTGAGAACGATCCCCGGGTAGTGGACCTGCGCAAGGCGAAAACCTATGTGGCCGAGAACATGAAAGCCGACAGCAAGCGTCTCGCAGCAAAAGTAAAACGGTACGAGGAAAGGAGCAATGGTGAACCGATCATCGCTCCACCCGCGTGCGCGGATCTCGCAAAAAAGCTGAACGGATTGCTCATTCAGAGAAACCGGTTTCAGCAGACCGTGAACATGGCGCAGGAACAGCTGGAGACGTGGCAAAGCGCCAATCGCAATGCTTTGGTGAATGCCGCCAAGGACGGACTGGAATATTTTACGGGGCAAATGCTGGAAGGACTCAGCAAAAGAGGCGAGGCCGCAGATCGCCTGCAGAATATCTACCTTAAACATTCCGAACAGATGGCGCGGGAAGGCCTGGATGTGGCCGGATTGCAGGCAAAGATCAGAACCTTGCGAAAGATCTCGGCTGCGGGCCAGGTCGCGGAATTTACCGGAGCCGGTAGTGACTGGAAAGGATTCGCCAAGGACGGCGGATCCAGTCTTCTGGCGAGCATGAGCGCGTCGAACCAGGAAATACAGCAGATGCTTGAAGAGCCCGGGATGCAAAAGTACTTCGAGACGGAATCCCCGTATCTGAAAACGCTTCTGGACATCTCCAGGATCGCTGCGTCGAACAAGGTGTATGGGAAATGGGTCGCCAAAAAAATCCCCGTCATTGGAGCAATTGAGCTGGGGATTAACCAGTCGTATAACGCACTGGACTGGATATTGAGTTTCAACCGTACGATCGAAGCCCATAACATCAACGGAAAAGTGCTGGATGCAGCCAGAAACCTGCAAGCCAATATCAATGACACATCCCGGGCATTGAAGGCTTGCCCTTGAGCGGCCTGTCATCCCGCAGGTGCCGAATCGTATCAAGACCCAATTTTCCGGCAGCCCCGGATAAGGAGCTGCATGGCGCAACAGCCATGCCGTTAGTCTCCTTAACAGTGACCTTTTTGGAACCCGCATGAACAAACCACAAACCGCAAAAGAACGCCTTCTCGCTCAGGCCCGCCTTGACTATCGGCCCGAGCTGGTCGCCGTTGATGCCGAGGCGATTTCACGTTTGCCCACCCGCGCCGACAAGTTCAGCCACATGTCTGCTGGCTTGTTTGGAAAGCCTGCGGGGCAAACGCCGGAAAGCGCGGCGGCCTACAGCATCGCCCTGAACAGCCTGAACTTCATGTTCTGGTCGCCGACGCCGGATGGCGTGGCTCGCTATCACTGGGGCAATGAAGGCGGCGCGCATGGATTGAAGGCAGCATTCGATCACATCTGGGGCGACGAAGTGACGCCGGTGCGGCTGCGTGCCTGCCTTGGGTCCGGCGAGGAACAGGCGGTCATCGACGCGCTGGGCGATATTTCCATGCCGCGACGTCGCGCACAGTTCCTGCGCGAGATTCTTTTCGGCGATCAGCTGGAGCAGGCGGCTGCCGAGCTGGTCGCTGCAAGCAAGACCGGCCGGCTGACGACCGACGATGCCGAGAAGCTGGCAAAGCGGTTTCCCTTGGCATATGGCCAGGACCCGTATCTCATGCGCGCGCAACTCGCGGTCATGTGGTTTGCCGGGTATCTGCTGGAAAACGGCATCACTGTTGATTGCGATATTACGGTTGCTGCCAGCTACCAGATGCCGCGCGTGATGCGCTCGATAAAGGTGCTGCGCTTCTCGCCGGAACTCGCTGCCAAGATCGACAAGCACACGCTCATCCTGCGCGACAGCGAGGAGGAGCGTGCGATTCGTGCGGCGACGGTGTTGGGTGCGGAAGCGATGGCCGACCATCTGGGTGTTTCGGCGCACGCCATGGTCAATGTGCTCTGGCAGAACCGGCATGCTTGCGGTGCGATACCGTACCACCTGACCATTACCACCGACTACTGAACAGCTGGCGCAGGGTAAAAGCGTTTTAACAGCCTGTTACTGATCCGGTGAACCGTACTGCAAGGTTTTCCAGGTGACCCCGAGCCGCACATCGGTTTTCAGCTTGACCAGTTCGCGTGACAGGAAAGCATTGTCGCGTCCGGCACGCAGCCGCTGGCCCAGCGGATTGAGCAGGATGCCGGCGCCCGCCATGATGCCTTCCAGGCTCTGGTAGGAGTTGAGCAGTTTCGCGCCGGTTTTTTCCCCGATTTTCTCGATGCCCGGTATGCCATCGGTGGGGTCGCCGGCGAGCGCCAGCAGGTCGGTCAGCATTTCCGGCGGCACGCCGAAGCGTTTCATGACCCAGTCGCGGTCATGCCACTCGTTCTTGAAATTGTCCCAGAGCAGCGCGCCGTGAGCGACGAGCACATGCAGGTCTTTGTCGGTCGAGGCAACCACCGCATCTCCGCGGCCTTCGCCGAGCCAGCGCAATACCGCCGTTGCAATGACATCGTCCGCTTCGACGCCTTCAACGCAGATAACGCTTAGCCCCAACCGCGACAGCATTTCATAGAAGTCAGGAAGCCGCTCCTTCAGGTGCACCGGCATCGGTGCCCGGTTCTGCCGATATTGCGGATAAATGTCGTGGCGCCAGGTGTGCCCGCCAAAGTCAAATGCAGGCAGTACATGCGTCGGCTGATGTGTATCAAGCAGCCGGCGGAACGAGGAAAAGGAATTGCGCAGCGCCGACTCGGCTTTTTCCGGCGAGTCGGCCTCCGGGTTGGCTTCGTAGACCCGGCGCACAATGTTCAAGCCATCGATGGCAAGCAGTTTTCCCATGGCTGCCATGATACTTCACGAGGGCGGGAGCGCCATACCGTGCACCATGCAGGGACAAACAAGAATATGCAGGCCATGCGCCTGCTTCAGGCTTCAGTCAGGCCTGCGAAAGCCGCCCTCCACCCACGCGCGCGCACTGTCCCTGCTTAATTTGAAGCCCGGCGCAACACGGACCTGGGCCAGCTTGGTGCCTTCGGCATCGTGTGCGGTCAGCAGCGCGTAGGGATCATCTTCGTCGGGAATGATGTCTAGCGTGACGCTGTATGACGCCAGTTCCACGTCCACCGTCACGCTCTTGTGCAGCTTTGCATGCAACTGCTGCTCGTGCCGGCGCAGCACTTCCGAAGCTGTCTTGACTAGGGTGTGGAAGGCAGGCGCATCAAGCGGCTTCGGATTCTTTTTGTCGCGGCCCATGGTCCACGGGCCGACCAGTGCCGGCTCTGACTCGCCATCCTTGATCATTTCGACGGCCCAGCCCTCGTCATCCTCGTTTTTAATTACGCGCGCCGTCCAGCCGTCGTCACGCCACAGACGCGGCTCCTGCACTTTGTTGTCCGCTTCAGGCGGCGTTTCCATGGATGGATCGGATGAAAAAACAGCCAGTTCGCTCATGTGCTTCCTTTTCCGGCAAATAGCGTTGTAAATACGTGACAGCGGTGTCTTATGACGATTTAACAAGAGCTGCTATTTCATCAAAAGGTTTAGCCATATCAGGGGAATTATACTGTATAAAAACACAGTTAATATGCGGTTTATGCCTCATCTTGATCACATCCCGAAACAGGTACGGCTACGGGCCTCGCCGCTAAAGAAGGCGTAGTTTCGAAGGCGGGAAAAATTGATGTACAGCAAGTTTTTTGTAAGTTGCCGCGCGTAACCTGTATTTGCTGGAAATGGTATTGCAGGCGCGTCCGCACTCCTTCTTGCTGCTGCAGCGCGCTTGCTGTGACAACCAATCACATCTCTATCGGAAGTAATCATGAAGCTGTCTTTTCGCACAAAACTTTTTGCCCCCCTCGTGGTTTGCTGGATCAGTCTGTGGGCCATTACAGGTACCGACATCTACCACAATAAAGTCCGTCGGCTGGAGGAAAGGCAGCTTTCACTGAAATCCGCTACCGAGATCGGCGTATCGATCGCCAAGGAATATGCGGCCATGGTCACGGCCGGTACGCTGCCCGAGGAGGAAGCCAAAAAGCAGGCGTTGGCACGAATCAAGGCTATCCGCTTCGGTACGGACGGCTACCTGACCGTCATCACCTCCGAACCCAAGATGCTCATGCACCCGATCAAGCCGGAGATGGATGGCAAAGAGCTCTCGAACGCCAAGGATATGGAAGGGAATTATCTCTTCCGTGACATGGCAGCCGTCGCCAAGAGCACGGGCGCAGGCTGGGTCGAGTATGTGTGGCCGAAACCGGGCGAAGCGGACCAGTCGAAGGCCTATCCTAAAGGTTCCTATGTATTGACCTACAAGCCCTGGGACTGGAGCTTCGTTACCGGCGTCTACCTGGATGACCTTGCCGATGCCACAGTCAGGGATTTTTGGTCCGCATTCATCGCGTTGACGATCGTCGGTATCTTCTTGAACGGTGCCATCTTTCTGGTGATTCGCAGCCTGAACAATGCGGTCGGTGGAGACCCGGAGGATGCGGCACAGGTCGCACGGAGAATCGCTGCCGGCGATTTGTCCGAGCCGGTCAAGGTCAAGGCTGGTGACAGCACCAGTCTCCTCTTTGCCATGAAAACCATGCAGGACAGCCTGCTGGGTATTGTGAGCAAGGTACGCCACGGCACCGACTCCATTACGTCCGCCACCAACGAGATGGCGGCGGGCAACCTCGACCTTTCCTCGCGCACCGAGCAACAGGCCGCATCACTGGAAGAAACCGCATCGTCCATGGAAGAGCTGACCTCTACCGTGAAGCAAAATGCCGACAATGCACGTCAGGCCAATCAGATGGCAGCGGTCGCTTCCGAAGTCGCCGGCAAGGGCGGAGCGGTCGTGTCTGAAGTGGTGGACACCATGGCAGCCATCAACGAATCTTCCCGGAAGATCGTCGACATCATTGCGGTCATCGATGGCATCGCCTTCCAGACCAACATCCTCGCGCTAAACGCCGCGGTGGAAGCAGCGCGTGCCGGTGAACAGGGACGCGGATTTGCCGTCGTTGCTGCCGAGGTGCGCACGCTGGCCCAACGTTCCGCCACGGCTGCCCAGGAAATCAAGGGCCTGATCGGCGACTCGGTGGACAAGGTAAGTACCGGCTCCGCACTTGTGGACCAGGCCGGCGCCACCATGCAGGAAGTGGTCACCAGCGTCAAGCGCGTGGCAGACCTTATCGGCGAGATTACCGCAGCCAGCCAGGAGCAAAACAACGGCATCGAGCACGTCAATCAGGCGATTGCGCAGATGGATCAGGTGACGCAGCAGAACGCCGCCCTGGTGGAAGAAGCGGCCGCAGCGGCCGATGCAATGCACAAGCAGGCAGAGGAACTGGCGCAGGCGGTACAGGTGTTCAAGCTGGATGCTGGCAACGCCGCACCGGCGCAGGCCACGCGAAAGGAACCTGCATTGCCCGCCACTGCCCGGAAAAGCGCGCAACCGCGTACAGCACCGGTTGCTCGCAACTCATCGCCAGCGCGGCAAACCCGCTCGCTGCCAGCCGCAACCGCAAATGATGGATGGGAAGAGTTCTGACTTGAACGCAAGGCCATTCCGGCCGGCGTAATCAAAATCGGAGGCCGGCGCGATTAGATTAATGCGCCGGCTGTGAACGAGCGGCGCTACGGGTTTCGGCAAACGTGCCCGTGCCCAGCCAGCGCCAGAGATTCTCTGCATCCTGCGATGGCCCCTGCACCTGCAGCTCCTGCGTCTGGAGCACCTCGCGCGGTGTGCGCTCCCCGGCCCACACTTCAGTCAATGCACGCAAGCTCGATTGCACGATCAGAGTCAGCTCGCGTCCCGGGTCGTCACGGCACAAATCCGCAGTGCCATCTTCCACCACCAGCCACCAGACTTTTTCTCCGGGCCGTGCATCATGGAGCAGGAAATGGATGATGACTGCGTGCGGCGGAAACTCTGCAATGCGCACGGAGCGCCGCATGTCCCACATCAGCAGGCCGGCATCGAGCTCATCGTCACGCAACCGGCTATTGATCCAGCGTGCGCCCCAGTGTCCGAGCGCCATGATGATGGGGCGCAGTTCATCGCCCGCTTCGGTGAGGCTGTATTCCCATACCTTGCCTGCAGCAGTGCGACGTACCACTCCGATTTCTTCGAGATGACGCAGCCGCTGCGCCAGCAGGCTGGTGGACATTCGCGGCACGCCTCTGTGCAAATCATTGAAGCGCTTGCTGCCACATAACAACTCGCGCACGACGAGAGGCGTCCAGCGCTCGCAAAGCGCTTCTGCACCCCGCGCCACCGTACAGAACTGACCGTAGCTGTCTTCCATGACGAGGCCTCCGCAGACCAAACGCTTCAGATTCTGGACTGGACGCATAGGTGCGTCAAGCGCACGCTGAACTCCTCGATACGCCGGAAAACTTTATTCGCCGGTCTCGACAAGTACGTTCCGCGTACGCATTACCAGGCTGCATTTCATGCAGCCATTTCTACTTTTCAATTCAAGGAGAAACATCATGGCCGCAGTAATCAATACAGAAATGAATGCAGAAATGGAAGCCCTCAAGGCGCGTCTCAAAGCAACATGGATGTCCGGTGACTATGGGCACTTCGCAACGTATCTCGAACCCGGTGCACTGGAATTTCTCGCACGCCTGAATATCCAGCCGGGCACACGCATGCTGGATGTGGGTTGCGGCGCTGGGCAAATCGCTATTCCGGCCAGCCGGGCAGGTGTGCGCGTGACCGGAGTAGATATTGCAAGCAACTCGATCGAACAGGCACAAACGCGCGCGAAGGCGGAAGGATTAGATGCCCAGTTCGACGAAGGCGATGCGGAGATGTTGCCTTATCCAGATGCATCATTTGATCTCGTGGTGAGCTTGATTGGCGCCATGTTCGCGCCACGCCCGCAGCGCGTCGCCGCCGAACTCATCCGCGTATGCCGGCCCGGCGGACGCATCGTGATGGCCAACTGGACGCCGGAGGGTCATGTCGGCCAAATGTTCAAGATCATAGGCAAGCACGTGCCGCCACCACCGCTGATGGAGTCCCCGGTGAAATGGGGGAACGAGGCCATCGTGCGCGAGCGCCTGCAAGACGGGACAAGCAGCATCGCGTGCACCAAACGCATGTACCCGATGCAATATCCATTTCCCCCGGCTGAAGTCGTGGAGTTTTTCTTTAAGTATTACGGTCCGACACTGCGCGCGCTGGCAGCGCTCGACCCCGCGAAACAAACCGCATTGCGCAACGATCTGGAGCA
>DATFAZ010000258.1:0-4649 GCA_035254105.1 Noviherbaspirillum sp.
TCGATGCACTTCTTCTCGTCGGAGAAGGCTTGCATCATGCTGAGCAGGGAATCGAATTCTTGGAACATGATCTGCCGCCATTTCTGAAGGTATGACTACAGTGTAGGCCGCGAGCTTTGTCCAGTCAAGTATATAATTACCAAAGAATTAGCCACCAAGCTGGCCGGCGCAACCTACGACAACTTCGTCCGTAGTGAAGCGCTCATGATGACGTTCGAGTCGCTGGCGAAGCGGCATGGCCTCGTGATTGTATTCGGCGCGAGCGATGACCTGATGGAGTTTCGCGGCGCGATCTACGATGAACTCGGCGCCTACGAGGGCACAACCGCCTACGTCGACAGCCGCGGGCTGCTGCCGGCCCGCGAGTCGATCGATGAACACGAAGATGCGCTGCGGGACTACTTCGCCCGCCAGCCGAATGCTGTACCCATCGAGGCGCTTTGGGACCCTGGCGACGGATATTCGTGGAAATTCAAGACCGACATCCCGCACGAGACTTTCGAGATCACCGAAGACGGCGAACCGTACTGCCGTGGCATTGTGTTTGCGCTGGCTGATGTTGCCTCGAAGTTCGGCCCCGAAGTGCAGGATATACAGGATGTGGAGGGGTGATGCCTATCAAGCCTGAAAACAAAAGTCGCTATCCGGCGAACTGGAACGAGATCCGCGCAGCAGTCCTTGAGCGCGCCGACCACAAATGCGAGAAATGCAACGTTAAGAACAGGACGCGTATCTGCCGTGGCGCTGGAAACGATGCGGACACCTACATGACATCGGAAGCCGAAGTTTTCGATGCCGACAATGGCGAATATCTCGGGCGATGTCGCATGAGCGATTATCACGTTGGAAAGATGGTCGACATCGTTCTGACGATCGCGCACCTTGACCACCAGCCGGAGAACTGCGGCATGGAAAATCTGCGCGCATGGTGCCAGCGCTGCCATCTCCGATATGATGCCGAGCACCACGCAAGAAATGCCGCCGCGACAAGGAAATCACGCAAGGCTATTGCCGATCTTTTCGAGGAACCTCAATGACCGACATTGAAGAACTGAAGAAGCGACTGAACCTGAACCCGGAGGACATTGGCGGCCCAAGCGGGATGGACATGATGCGAGAGCGGAAGGAAGCCGCCGACGCTCTCACCCGCTTGCAAGCCGAGAACGCCGAGCTGCGCCAGAAGTGCGACCACATCATGACAGAGCACGGAAAGAGGCTGGAGGAAGTGGCGAGGCTGCGGGAGGATGCGCAGCGGCTGGATTATCTGGAAACGCAAAATGGCTTTGTTGCCGGTTGGGATGCCGACTCCGGCAAGGGGAATTACCGCATGATGCTGTCGCACAAGTCGTTTCCTACACTGCGCGATGCTATCGACGCCAGCAGAAGCAAAGCTAAAATAACCGGATGACATGGAACCCCGGCGACCGCATAACCTGGCACTACAGCCCGAGCAAGGGGAAGACTGAGCCAATCCCCGGCGTCGTGATCGAGGTCAAGCGCTGCCGGGTCGCGATCAGGGTGTTTTTACGCGGCAGTCTAGAGCGCCGGCATGTCGATCCGGAGCGGATAACAAGTCGAACGCAGTATGTGAAAGGTCTGGATGATGAATGATTCCGCCCTATCCCGCCTACGCCACGAGGAAATCTGCGTCATCGTCTTGCAGGACGGGCGCAGGTTCGAGGCTACTTGGTCAGCGAACAATCGCGGGTTTTACTACCGCGACGGGGAGACTCGGTTCATCCCGGCGTCTGAGGTATATGAATGGTGGCCGGTGAGTGTTAAATACTGAAGGGGAATCGATGATTACCGGGATCTGGCAAGAATACGACTGCTCAAGCGGGATTGATTTTGATCTGTGCGAGTCGGAAATACTGGCAGAAGGCGAATCGTGCTACTGCTCTGGCTGTGGCGGTCACCATGTCGCCGGCAAAGATGGCCCCACAGAGACGTTTGTTGAGCATGATAGCGGCGAACTGGAATACCGCGGCTTGCCGAAAGACGCGGAAGAAAAGGCGGCTTGGCTTGCGAGTATCGGCGCATAGCCTTGATTGAGACTTTTAGACGCTACACCGTATAGACTTCGCGCTCTTTTGGGGTGTCCTGCTTGGCGTTTTGCAGCCGTGCACGGATCTCTTGAATCGGCAGCACGCGCCGGCCAATTTCGCCGTATGTCTTTGAGCGAAGCACGACCGTGATTGATTTCCGGTTGCGATAGCCCGAATCATGCGCCCACTTGTCGAGCGCGGCCAAGTGGTTGAACGACTCCACGAAGATGCCGGGGTGCTCTTTCATCACCATGCCGTGATGGACGTGCCCCACGTCGATATAGTGGTATTCGGTTTCTCCGTAGTCCTTGCGGAAATCATTGGTCATCACATGTGCGAGTTGAGACGGCCTGCACTTGTCTGAGTGGTGCGTCATTACCAGCGTGTTTCCCATCCGATACGCGATGAAGACGGAATCATTGTTCAGCACATGGACGCGGCCAGTATGCCCGTACGCCACGCGCAGCAGCTCTGCAGCCCAAATATCATTTGTCCGGCTATGGTTGCCCTGGTTGATGATGACATCGACGTGCTGAGCCTTCTCAAGCGTCTTGTCCACGATGAAGCGCAGGACGCGGGAATACACCTTGATCATCTTGGGGAATCGCGTATCCACGTCAAGAGAATTGCCCGACGCTTCAGTGGTGGCGGAGAAGTTCTCTGCGTGGGTAAAATCACCGAGATCGTTGATCACCGCCCGTTCGCAGTTGGGCATTTCGTCAATCAATATCCCGATTGCCGCGCACATCTCCCGCTCTGCAATCTGCAGATCAAAGTTTTCGCCAATCTCTGAGGCATGAGCCAACATACCAATATGTGCATCACCGATCTGTATCCACGGAATCACGTCTTTGCTGTAGTCCTTCGGCCCTTCGCTGACTTCGAGCGGAGGAACGCTTTCAACGAATGACTGTACCATTTCACGCATGATTTCCGTCATGCGCTCCGGATCGATCGCGCTTTTCACCCACTGAGCGCGAGGTTTCCCTGCTTCGTCGTAGTACGTCGAGACGCCCTTGATCATGTAACCGTCAGGGACAGTGCGCGTCATATCGTGCGCCGGAGAATAGCCTTGCCTAGCCGCTTTCTTCTTCAGTGCTAGCAGCGCCCCGTTGACGCAAGATTTGCCCACGCCGAGCGCCTTTGCCGCCTTGCTTTCGCTGCCGTGCTGGTTGTACGCTTCGGCAATCTCGCGTTGGCGAGGTGTTGCCCATTCGAGTAGGCGGGAATCGATCATGGTCATGCGTTCACCTTGCGCTTGAACTCGCCACAAACATCATCATCAAAATGAGGCGGATAGCACATACTTACGCTATCGTTACCCGGCACAAATTGACGCGGGAATCGCTTGCACACCTTCTCGTCGTCATCCAGCCCGAAATGCTTGCAGTTGGCGCAGCGTTCGGATTCGTCGATCTGGACAGTTGCTTTCTTTCGGGTCGCCATCATTCCCCCACGTCGAAACAGCCGGAAACCTTCACGATCTGCTGAAGCGCCTCTAGACGCTGTTTGTCGTAGTTGGCGTCGGCGTAGTTTTCGGCAATAGTTCTGGCAGTTGCCGTAAGTGAGACGGGGGGAGCATCAATTCCGCTGGAATCGTTAAGCGCTTCGCCTGTGGCGGCGGCATCGTGGAACACGCGGAAAGAACCAGGGAGAGGGGGAAAAGTAGTCGGCGCATATTGGTCTACCTTTGCGAGATTGGATTGTGTGGACTGGCGTTTAGCCGCGGCTGAATTGGCGAACACCACGGCTGTTTTATTAACAGCGGCTTGCCTCAACAGACGATTGTTCTCGGCCTGCTGCTCCTGCCGTGCTTTCTCGGCCTGCCACTCAACCCTGACGACATCCTTGCCCATGACATAGGCTTTCCAGTGTGAGCCGGCCAGCAGGACGGCAACGAATGCTGCAATGGCTAATCTGAGGTACATATCAAACTCCCGCGATCTTGAACGCGACCTCCGAAATCGTCTCCGCTGGGTCGTAATCAAGCTGGTTGCTAACCGGGGCAAGCAGGAAATCCACGAAGGTGGCGAAGGCGAGGATTGGAAGTGTGAGCGGTAGAGTGATGGTGAAGCGGGTGAGCTTGTCCATTAGGTTGATCCTCCAAGACAGATTTCCTTTTCTTCAGCCCTGCGCCTGGTCAGGCCCGGAAGCTCGATCATCACGCCCTTCACATTTGCCTTATTCCAGCGCGGGAGTTGATTGCAAGCGTCGATCAGCCGGCCAGCCTTCAGGTATCGCGCCGCAGTCGAATGCTTTGTGTCACAGGCGATTGTCGGCCCCATGTTGTACGTGGCATCGGCAAAGGCAGCAAGGACGTTTTCAGGAAGTCCGGGAATGCATCGCTCTACCGTATTCACCGCCTTGCGCATGTCGGCATCCATGAAGGCGTCGCACTCGGCAAGGCTGTATTTCTTGCCCTTAATGACATCCGGCCCGGTATGCCCACGACATACAGTCAAAATTCCGGGCGGGTCGTAATAGGCATACTGGCGCAGTCCTTCAGCCGGTAGCGCAAGAGCAATCGCAATCAGCGACGCAGCGCGAACTCTACTCATGTCCCTGCTCTCGCATCAACGCCAGTCTTGCCTCTGTCTCCATCTG
>DATFAZ010000259.1:0-9965 GCA_035254105.1 Noviherbaspirillum sp.
GCGCAGTAGGTTTTCAAACAGGCTCTAAGAAGAATGACAAACGGGCCGATCCCCTGCAACCAATACCTTATTAAAGAGAGTGTAATCATGCCATCTTTTGATGTCGTCTCCGAAGCCAATATGGTGGAAGTGAAGAACGCCGTTGAGCAATCAAACAAGGAAATCTCCACACGCTTTGACTTCAAGGGCAGCGATGCGCGCGTCGAGCAAAAAGAGCGCGATCTGACTGCATATGCGGACAGCGAATTCCAGCTCAACCAGGTACGCGATGTGATGACCGTGAAAATGGTGAAGCGTAATGTCGATGTACGTTTTCTTGATATCGGCAAGATCGAGAAAATCGGCGGCGACAAGGTCAAGCAGGTAATCAAGATCCGGAACGGCATCGAGTCTGACGCTGCGAAAAAAATCGTACGCATCATCAAGGACAGCAAGATGAAAGTGCAGGCAAGCATTCAGGGAGACGCCGTGCGCGTCACCGGTGCCAAGCGCGATGATCTGCAAGCGGCCATGGCATTGCTGCGCAAGGAGGTTGCCGACTTGCCGCTGGAATTCAATAATTTCCGGGATTAAATCAGGGCTTCACGCCTTCATTCAAGGGCGACGCAGGACAGAAATTGTTTTCTGTAAGCATGAAATGTTATTCTTGCCGCAGGTATTTGCATTTATTCAATCCGGCACGAACTGACATTTCGAATCGTATGCACCTAACTCGCCTTGCCCCTGCCCTGTTTTTCATTGCCCTTAACGCGCAAGCGACCGATATCAGCGTCGTGGGCCTGTTCCCCAACAAGGCGGTACTGGTAGTGAATGGCGGAGCACCGAAAACCTATTCGGTTGGCGCTACCGTCACTGAAGGCATCAAACTGGTCGCCGCCAGCGATTCGACGGCGACCATCGAAGCCAATGGCAAGCGTCAAGCCATCGCCATCGGCGAACATGTCAACCGCAGCGCCCCCAGCGGCCCCGCCAGCGTGACATTGAAGCCCGATGGACGCGGACATTACATGGTGCAAGGCCAGATTAACGGCGGTACCGTGCGCATGCTGCTCGATACCGGCGCAACATCGGTTGCGCTGCCGGCTTCGGAAGCGACGAGGCTGGGAATTAACTACAAGGCTGGTCGTCCGGGCTATGTCAGTACTGCCAACGGCACTGCCCCGGCCTATCTGGTCAAGCTTGATACCGTCAGAATCGGCGACATCGAACTCAATCAGGTCGATGGCGTTGTGCAGGAACAGGGGCTCCCTTTCATCCTGCTCGGCATGTCCTTCCTGAACCGCACCGAAATGCGGCGAGAAGGCGACCAGATGACGCTGACCAAGCGCTTTTGACCTCCGTCGTCTCACGGGGCATGAACGCCCCGTGATCGCTCAAAATGCGGGAATCACTCTTCCGAATCCTGCGTGAGGCGACGATGCTTGACCGCTTCCGCCAGACCTTCCAGCACCTTGACGCTTGATTCCCAGTCGATACAGCCGTCGGTGACGGACTGGCCATAAGTCAGCTCCTTGCCCGGCACCAGATCCTGACGTCCGGCGACCAGATGGGATTCGATCATCACGCCGACGATGCGTGTATCGCCTGCTGCAATCTGTTTCCCGATATCGGCACAAACCGGAACCTGGTTCTCCGGCTTTTTCGAGCTGTTTGCATGCGAGGCATCGATCATCAGGCGCGAGGCGAGGCCGTTTGCGGCGATATCCTTGCAGGCAGCCTCGACACTGGCGGCGTCATAGTTCGGTGCCTTGCCACCCCGGAGAATGATGTGGCAGTCCTCATTGCCGTTGGTGGAAACGATGGCAGAGTGCCCGCCCTTCGTCACGGACAAGAAATGGTGTGGCTGCGAGGCAGCCTTGATTGCGTCGACCGCGATCTTCACGTTGCCATCAGTGCCATTCTTGAAACCCACCGGGCAGGACAAGCCGGATGCAAGCTCACGGTGCACCTGCGATTCAGTAGTGCGCGCCCCGATAGCCCCCCAGCTGATCAGGTCGGCGACATATTGCGGACTAATCACATCGAGGAACTCGGTACCGGCAGGCAGGCCGAGCTCATTGATATTCAGGAGCAGTTCACGCGCCATGCGCAGGCCGTCGTTGATGCGGAAGCTGTTATCCATGTAAGGATCGTTGATCAGGCCTTTCCAGCCGACGGTAGTGCGCGGTTTTTCGAAATAGACCCGCATCACGACTTCCAGTTCGCCGGCGAAGCGATGGCGCTGCTCGACCAGACGGCGCGCATATTCCATCGCTGCCTTGGTGTCATGGATCGAGCATGGGCCGATCACCACCATCAGGCGATCATCCTGGCCGTGCAGGATGCGATGCAAGGCCGTGCGTGAATTTGCAACGGTCGTTGAAGCCTTTTCCGTACACGAAAATTCGCGAATGAGATGCGAAGGCGGCGTGAGTTCTTTCATTTCTCGAATGCGAATATCATCTGTGCGCGGCATGGTTCTTCTCCTGGTAAGGTTCAAATCTGTATAAACAAAAAAACCGCCATCACTGGCGGTTTTTTTAGGAATTCGGTTCTGGCTCTTTTACTTGTGCGCTTACCGCTTTTCCACCGCCTTGGGCTTGGAATAGCTAAAGTAAAAATAAAAGTAAAAGCGCACGGAAGTCATGGGTTTTACGGGTTTTGAAGTAAATTCGGATTAATAGTGCAATAAATCATCGGATTTGGCAAGCCGCAGAGCTGAATATTTCAGCACAACGGGTTACCAAATTCCGGAATTTTCCAAATTGACAGCTTTGGTCAAGCCGTGCCGCCTACCGTGACGCCGTCAATACGCAAGGTCGGCTGACCGACGCCCACCGGCACACTCTGCCCTTCCTTGCCACATACGCCGATACCGCTATCGAGACGCATATCGTTGCCGATCATGCTCACCCGGTTGAGCACATCCGGGCCGTTGCCGATCAACGTTGCTCCCTTGACCGGATACGTCACCTTGCCGTCCTCGATCATGTACGCTTCGCTTGCGGAAAACACGAACTTGCCATTGGTGATATCAACCTGTCCGCCACCAAAATTGACAGCATAGAGGCCATTCTTTACCGACGCGATGATTTCTGCAGGATCCTTGTCACCGGCAAGCATGTAGGTATTGGTCATGCGCGGCATCGGCAGATGCGCAAAAGATTCTCGACGCGCATTGCCTGTGACCGCCATGTTCATCAGGCGCGCATTCATCGTGTCCTGGATGTAGCCCTTCAGGATGCCGTCTTCGATCAGCGTCGTACATTGCGTCGGGTTGCCTTCGTCGTCGATATTGAGCGAGCCGCGGCGATCGGCAATGGTGCCGTCATCCACCACGGTCACGCCCTTGGCAGCAACGCGCTCGCCGATGCGTCCGGAGAAGGTGCTGGACCCCTTGCGGTTGAAGTCGCCTTCGAGTCCATGGCCGACTGCCTCATGCAGCAACACGCCTGGCCAGCCCGGTCCAAGCACTACTGTCATCGGGCCGGCAGGTGCGGGGCGCGCATCGAGATTGACAATTGCCGACTCAACCGCTTCCGTCGCGTACTGCTCCAGCAGTTCGTCGCTGAAATAGCTGTAATCGTATCGCCCGCCGCCGCCGCTGGAGCCGACCTCGCGCCGGCCATTCTGCTCAGCGATCACCGTAACGGAGACACGCACCAGTGGACGGATATCGGCCGCCAGCACGCCATCGCTGCGCACCACCAGCACGACGTCATATTCGCCGGCCAGTCCGGCCATCACCTGCACCACGCGCGGATCCTTGGCACGGGCGATGCGCTCGACCTTTTCCAGCAGCTTTACTTTTTCGGTTGCGTCCAAAGAAGCCAGTGGATCATGCGGCAGATAAAGCGAGCGACCACCGGCTGCCTGGATTGAAGATGCGACCTTGACCTTTCCGGCACCCTGCCGCGCGATTGTGCGTGTAGCAACCGCTGCTTCCAGCAACGCCCGTTCCGATATCTCATCCGAATAGGAAAACGCCGTCTTGTCGCCGGATACGGCGCGCACGCCGACACCCTGGTCGATCGAGAAGCTGCCAGTCTTGACGATACCCTCTTCCAGGCTCCAGCCCTCGTTCTTCGTGAACTGGAAATAAAGATCGGCGTAATCGACACGATGCGTAAAGATCTCTGCAAGCGCCTTGCTCAACTTGGCCTCATCCAGGCCGAAGGGAGTTAGCAGCACGTCGCGCGCGACCGCCAGGGTCTGGAGATTCGGTTCGAATAATTTCATGGTGTCTGGTATGTGCGCCCGCAAGGGGCGACTTCAAATGAGGTCAATGGATTGGCAGATTGTAGAACATCTGTTTGCCAAGTGTTGACGCACAAAAAACCGATGCCGCAGAACAAGCCTCCGCATCACATCAACGTCATAATTTCCGGTGCTTTAGAGCTGGCAGGTTTTCACGAACCTGTTGCAAATACGCCGATTCGATATCGCCAATGACGATTCCTTCGCCCTCCGGCAGTACTGCCTTGATTTCGCCCCAGGGATCGATCAGCATGCTGTGCCCCCAAGTGCGACGACCGTTCGGATGTTGCCCGCCCTGTGCGGCAGCCAATACGTAACACTGATTTTCAATCGCCCTTGCACGCAACAACACTTCCCAGTGCGCCTTGCCAGTCGTATAGGTGAAGGCCGCAGGCATGACGATCAACGCGCATTCACCCATCGCCCGATAGAGCTCCGGAAAGCGCAGGTCATAGCATACGGAAAGGCCGACCCTGCCAAAGGGTGCTTCGAATGCAGCGACCTTGGTGCCATGCACGATGGTCTGCGCTTCATCGTATGATTCGCCGCCCTTGGTAAAACTGAAGAGGTGGATCTTGTCGTAGCGGACGACATGCGCTCCTTCCGGGTTGTACACCATCACGGTATTGAGCACCTTGTCGGCCTCGGGAGCGACCATCGGTAGCGTTCCGCCTATCAGCCAGATGCGGTATTCGCGCGCAATATCCGCCATGAATTTCTGGATCGGTCCGACGTCCAGATGCTCGGCATGAGCAACCTTGTCCAGGTCATGCATGCCCATGATCGGCCAGTATTCCGGCAACAACACAAGTTGTGCACCCTGCTGCGCCGCATCGGCAATAAGGCGGCGCGCGGTGACGATATTCTGCTCGATCACCGGAGTGGAAACCATTTGTACCGCAGCGATTTTCATAATCTTATCCATTCGATCCGGAATAACTGACCGCGTCTCCCGCAGGGCTTGGTTGATGGCGCAGCAGCTTGGTCACTATGGGATCCGCCCACTGGCCGGTCACCTGATATTCAAAGGTAAACGCTTTCATCAACGGATCACGCAGGAATAGCTGTGCAAGGAAGGTGCCGACACCGATCACCGGGTTTACCGCGAGTCCATAAACCACCGATGCAGCACCAACATTAATTTCGGGAATAACCACGACATGCAAATTCTGCGCTTCCTTCGCAATGTCTGCTGTGCCGTCGATCAATACCGTCGCAGCGACTCCGCGCATCTTGAAATTGTCGGTTTTGACCACGCCTTGCGTGATCGCTGCCGTCGCCGTCACGCCATCAAATGCGAACCCTTCCGAAAACACGTCGCGAAAATCGAGTGCAAGGCGGCGTGGCAAGGATTGCAGGCTCAAGACTCCGAGCAACTTGGCGGCGCTTGGATCAACTTTCAGAAACTGACCCGCCGCCAGGTTGAGCTTTACCTTCCCACTGAGGCTGGGAACGTCGAGTGAAAACGGCAATCCCTTCCAGCTTAGGTCGCCTTCCATTGTGCCCTTGCCGCGACGTAGCACATTCACGAATCCGAAACGGTCAAGCAACTTGCCGGCATCGGCTATATCAAGCGAATAAGCCAGCTCGGAAATCCGTTCACCGTCCTTGAGCGCCCAGGTGCCGGTTGCCTTCAGCTCGGCATCGGCATTCACGACGGACAACTTGTTGATGCGCCACTCGCGCCCGGAATTGCTACGTGCATTTTGTGCCAGCAGCTCGACATAACCGAACTTTTTGCCGAACAACTCGAAATTTTCCACAACGAGATCGATCGCCGGCATCTGCGTCGTCGTATCCTGTTTTTCGAGCAGCTCGGTCACTTCCGACGCTGCCGACTTCGGGATTACCAGGGATGCCAGACGTGCTGTCACTTTGCCTAATCCCCGTCCAGAGCGCGATTCCGCCCATGTGATATAGCCGGAAGCCTGTTCGGAATCGAGATTGGCTTGCCACACATCTGCCTGATGCGATGCACCAACCACCACGTTATTAAGCTTGCGGTCCATCACAATCAATTCGTTAGCGCGCGCCGCCAGCACTTCCGGCTCAATATATTCTGAAATGGAAGGGGCGCTATCCTGCGTCGGCGCGGAAGACGGACTGCCGGCAACCGCTACCGAAGTCAATGCCCGGCGCCATGCATCAATATCCAGCGACTTCATGCTGACACTGGCAATCAGGCCGCTATCCGGCTGGGGGGCTGGCTCATTGACGCCGATACCGCCACGCACGACCCTCCATCGGGCGCCTTTTTCGGATGTCTTCTGGCGTTCATAACGCGCGGAGATTGCCGAACCGAGCGACAGCTTCATCTCATCGCGTGCAACGAGTGCATCGTTGGGCGGCAATCCAGTCAGTTGAAAGCGCAGTGGCAGGGTTTCATTGGCAGCCTTGCGCAGCGGTGCCGGGAAATCCAGCCCGATGCCAACCAGGCTCGAATCGACAAGAATCTCGGGCCGGCCATTCATGACACGGACCGTTGTCCGGTAGCGGGTACTGCCGGTAATGCGCTCGGATGAGTTTCGCGTTACTGGAGTGGAATAAACCTTGCGGATGCCGTCGGCGGTCAGCATGCCATCGGCCTTGACCAGAATGCTGCCATCTCCCTGCGTGCCGCCGGCGATCGTGACAGGGCCGCCAAGGAAGTTGGACTTGATGCCGCCGATGGAAAATCCTTTCTCATGGAATTCCAGCTTGCCGTTTGTTGCACTCAATGGCGGCATCGCGTTCATCAGGGTGACCGTATTGCCGGTAAACTGCAGCGCCCCGTTCACTTTGGATTCCTGCATATGCTGCAAAGGCAGCTGCAGCTTCAGTGCCAATTTGGCGTCGCCAGTCGCTTTCGTTTCTTCGGTAAAGTTGCCGATCCAGCCTGCCACCGGGCTTTCCTTGGTAAAACGCAGGAATTCCTGAAGCGGCCCTTCTGCCGATCCATCCACATCCAATTTCTTGTCGTGCAAGGACAAATCAGGAATGATCGCCTTCACATGCGACAGGCTAGTGCCCGATGTTCTTGCACTATCCGCAGTGATTTCCATGCGTGCCCGGTCGAAAAGAATCGTGCCATTGATTTGATCGATCACTGGCCACTTCGGCGCCGCCCCATTTTGCGCCAACTCGCCTGGCGCATAGTTCAGAACGCCGTCTTCGATCTTGCCGCTAACGCTGAATTCCCCTTTAGACCTGTCTGGCTGCAGATGGAAAGGAAACTGTGCAAGGTCGCCTTTAAGGCGCAGCCTGACATCCTTCACAGCACCGCCGATCAGGGCACCGGTCAGCCAGTGATGCAGGGTTTCAGGTGTCTGGAGTGGCAAATAGCGGTCAATCTGTTGCAGCTCCAGCCGGTTGATCCTGCCACTGATATCGATAGTCCCCGGCGACTGGCCATCTTTGCGCCGCAACGGCATCAGATGTTTTCCCGAGAAAGTGCCCGACAAGCCCTCCTGCGCGAAATCCATTTTTTGCACATCGAGCAAAAGCTGCTCATTTCCCTGGAAAACCCAGTTGGCCTGCATGGCCAGATGCTCAAACGGCATGACCGGTGCCGCAAAATAGCCTGGCAGCTGGAAGGCGAGATCCTTCGATGCAAGGCTGAGCGTGCCGCCACGATCGTTGGCTTCGATGCGTCCAGTCAGATTGTCGAATCCCGGAATCGCGGGCATCGGGGCTTGCGCGGGCATGTTGCCATTTTTAGGATGAGCAGGACGTGCCGGCTGCGGCTTGAGCGACAACCCTGCGAACTGCCCTTTGACGTTATAGCCCGATATCTCAGGGTAAGCGCCCTGCCATTGTGCGGAAAAATCCTTCAGCAATCCCCTCGGCTCCAAATCGACCAGCATTTTTCGCTGTTCTGCGGGCAAGGGCAGGCGTTCGGCGAAATTCGCCAGTGTTTCCAAGTCGAGTGCTTTGGCATTGATTTCCGTTTTTGCCGGACGCCCGTTTTTTGCCGGCACGAAGCGTTCGCTGATCGTGGTCGGTGAAAGGATCAGGCCGTCATCGGTGTGCAATGAGAAATCAGTCAACGAAACTGTATGTCCGTTTGCGCCAAAGGCGTGCAAGCGTTCCTCAGAATTTGGGGCGGCATCCTCACTGATGGCAAATCGACCGTTAACCTGCGTCAGGGTCATCAATCCAAGATCCTTGCCCAAGCTCGCCGAAACGTGCGACAAGCTCAGGTCCGCAGTAAAGTCCGCGATCTGCGCATGATCGAACTTCAGCCACGCCCGTACCGAGCCGCGCCCCCGCTGCAAGTCGATCGGGTAATCGACATAAGCCTTCCATACGGCCAGATCGGTGCTGCGCACATTGGCGTAAATTTCGCCTTTCCATTGTGTCGCATCCGAAATGCGGCTTGTAAAACGCGGATGGTCGAAGGCCCCCCGCACATCGAGCGGCTCGGCAAATTCGGCAGGAGGAGTTGCCTTAAGGGCAAAGCGATGATGGCGCCACCGGTTACGCAGGACGAAATCCACGTTTTCCAGGGCTAATTCCGGAGCCGCGCGCTGATGGTCATTCCACCGCAACTTACCGTCACGGATGATGATTTCATCCTGCGACAGGACCCAGTCCAATCCTTTTCCATCGCCGGCCTTGCTGGTATCGATGAAGATACCAGCGACATACAACCGGCCTTCCGCATCGCGCAGTACATCCATGTCGGGGCGGTTGATTTCCAGCTGGTGAAGCCGCAGATCCGCCGCGACCAGCGACCACCATGACAGCGTGGCCGACACATTGGGCAAGGTCAGCGAGGGACTGCCCGATTTATCATGAATAACCACCTTGTCGAGCGACAGTTGCGGACGTAACCCGGCCCAGCTTGCATCGATGCCTGTAATCGATACCTTGTTGCCAAGGGCCTGCGTCGCCATTCGTTCGATGTCCGGCTTGTAGTTGTCGATATTGGGCAGCACCAGGTAGCGCAAGCCAAGGACGAGCGCGCAGAAGAGGAAATAAACAACTACCGCGAGCTTGAGCAGGATGCCAAGTGCATGGTGGGTTATGGAGTTAAGAATTAGATAACATTCTTTGAGCGCAAACCAGTATCTGGAGAGTCGGGCAGTGGCCTGCCGTAGAATGTATTTATCAATGGCCATCAATCAGAAAAACAAGCGCCCGGGGCGTAAAATAAATCGGCATTGCAAACAACATGTTTGCATGGATATCATCAGCTTGGAATTGCATGGATCAATTTACCTGTCCAGGCAAAGTCCAAGCCTTCCGCTCTCACTTTCATCCCTGACATTGTGACCCCATCCCTTTTGACCAGTAACATTGCATCCCGGTTCTATGCACGGTGGCAAAACGCCGACCCGGCTCGCGCGGACATGATAACGAAGCTTGCCGAATTATCCATTACCCCGGTGATTTTTGCTCGTCTTTTACAAAATGAAATAGAGGCCGGCATGCCTCTGGTGCGGGCCATGCGCCGGGTACGCAACCTCGTCGTTGCGACGCTGATTGAAAGGGATCTGAGCGGGAAAGCGGACCTGTCCGAAGTCCTGGAAACCATCAGCCGCTTTGCCGATTTCGCGGTGCAAACACATGTGACCGCGCTCCATGCCGAACTGGTCGAGGCACACGGCACGCCGTTTGGCGACGAGTCTGGGCAAGAACAGCACATGATCGTGCTGGGAATGGGCAAGCTGGGCGGGTACGAGCTGAATGTATCTTCCGACATCGACCTGATCTTCATTTACCCGGAAGATGGAGAAACGCGCACCACT
>DATFAZ010000260.1:0-6568 GCA_035254105.1 Noviherbaspirillum sp.
TTCCGGATGAAGTCTGGCGGAGCGGGTGTTGCCGTTCCGTGCCGATGCGGTAGATGTGTCGAATTATCGGCAGGCGCTATTTTACTCCACCGAACATGGCAGAACCGCTCTCCCCGGCCGCATTGTTACGCCCACGCGCAAGACCGGCACAACAGCGGGAAGCAGTTCCACGCTGCTCCTTGCAAACGTGCTCTTTAATATTGTTCCCGCCAGGCCTTCACCTGGTCATGGTTTTGCAGCACTCCCTGGTACTGTCGCTCCACAATGCCGCGCACATCTGCCGGCAAATTCTTCTCCAGTGCACGACGGTAGCTGGAAACCGCGAAATCTTCGCCGCGCTCGCATTCTTTCAGCACCGCCTTGTCATCCTTGCCGGTGACCAGTGCCTTGACGTCGATCCAGCGGCGGTGCACGGCACCTCCGAGCCCACCGCTGGTTTTCGGATTGCCGCCATAGGCGCGCACCAGATCCTGCAACTCGACTACGGCAGCCGCGCAACGCTGGGCCCGGGTCGCAAAGAAGGATTTGAGCTGTGGATCCCTGGCGTCCCCGGCACAGGTTGTGAAACCTTCCTCGCCATCCACGCTGGTTTCGATCAGATCGCACAGGGTAGAAATCACTTCGTCGTTATCCATCATTGCTCCATCAGAAAAGCAGCCCGGGCCGCGCGGATTATTTGCCGGACGGAGGGCTTTCGGGTGAACCCGAGCCAGAAGATCCTGGGGACTTGGAAGTGCCGCCCGAACCCATCGAAGAACCGGAGGCGCCAGAGGACCCCGTAGCCATGCCTTTTCCGCTCTGCATGTCCTGTGCCATCTTCAGATGATCAGCGACGATCGGTTCCATCTTTGCCGCCAGCGCTTTCAGGTCAGGATCGGTAGCACGTGTTTGTGCACGACTCACCATGCGGTGCGTTTCGCGATGATCTTTCATGCCGTCCTTCGACATATAACGCTTGTCGAACTTGTCACCTTGCAGCGCGCTGAGTTTTTTCATCTCCGCCTTGTGCTCGCGATCCATCTCGGTAGGCAGCGTCACGCCCTTGGCCTGAGCGATCTGCTCCAGCTCCTTATGCGCCTGCGTATGATCGTCGATCATCTTTTGCGCAAACGTTTTTACCTGCTCATTGTTCGACTGTTTCAATGCAAGATTGGCCGTCTCAATTTCAGCCATATTCGCCTGCGCCATTTCGCGCATGATGTTCCGGTCTGTCTTGCTTAGCGCTTTGCCGCTATCGCTCTTTGCCGCGGAAGATGATGCGCCGCTGGAACCCGATGTCGATTGCGCCGCGCTGTCGCTGACACTTTTTCCGGAGGTGCCTGACGAACCTGATGCACCCGATGAATCAGACGCTCCCGATGATGTTGCTGCTCCACTTGTACCGGAGGCGGTGCCGGCAGGATCGCTTGAACTGCCCGAACTCATCTGACCAGCCTGACTTCCTGTAGTGCTACCAGCTGTCGGACTGCTAGCGCCGGTTTGCGCATACAGGGAAGGGGCTCCGAACAGGATCGCCAGGGCGGCGATTCCTACTACTCGACTGAGGCTTTTACGTTGACGCATATTAGTTCTCCTTTGAAACGTGATGGCAATAGCCAACAAACGCATCTCACAGATGCGCGAAGTAACAGGCAATGTATATGCCAGCAGTGACCGGCAGTTCCGGAAATTGCCCGATGAGCCAGGAAGATGGAAGAGACTACAGAGAGCCGGAAAAAAATACAGACGCAGACAAGGCAATGCTGCAATTCGTTATGCCATTTCCTGTTTGAACCGCACCGCACCGCGTCGCGTAGCCCCCTGCTTCGGCAGAACGCCGCTGTCTGAGCGAGGTCTATATCTCATGGATACTGCAATAAAGCACCTGCAGCAATCCCTGTTGCTTTCTGTGTCGGGGCGCGCAAAGTGAACTCAAGAAACTACGCCTTCCCATTCCTGCTTGCAGCATTGACAGGAATAGCAACTATGGGAGAGGCAGCGGCTGACGCCGAAATCGCGAGCTTCGCCTTCGTGCAGGAAGATGGCGCGCTCAGGATTGCAGGCAATCTGATCCGCCTCTACGGCATTTATATTCCGCCGACCGACCGCACCTGCTATACCTTCATCAGGCCGGTGCCATGCGGGCCGCGAGCAGCGCTCGCACTGGACTTCAGGATATCGGGAGACTTCGTGCACTGCCTACCGCGAGCCACACTTCAGGATGGCAGCATCATCGCAAGCTGCCGTTCAGAAAACGAGGATTTAAGCGCATGGATGCTGCAGCACGGATGGGCGGTTGCCTTGCCCGATGCGCCCTTCGAATACCTGACGCTGGAGCGGCTCGCGCAGGCGAAAGGGATCGGCATTTGGGGAATCCCTATCGATAACATCCCGCGCAGGCGATGACTCAAAAGCGGAAGGCAGGGCGGCGCGTCCTCCCTGCCTTCCTCCGTTGCGGGGATGATGGCTCTCGCAATGCGCGAGAGATCAGAATTCTTCCCAGTCCTCGGCTGCACCGGAGCGCGCGGTCGCCAACTGTTTCGGTGCCGTCCGGTCAAGCTTGCCTGCTGCCTGCTTTGCAGGTGCCGCAACCTGTGTCCGCACCTTCACCGCAGGCGCACGTGAGGGTGCTGCTACGATGCTTGCAGAACGCACCATGGACGCATCCAGCTTGAACACGCTGACGGTCTCCGCCAGCTTCGCCGCCTGCTCCTGCATGGCGTCGGAGGCCGCCGCGGCCTGCTCCACCAGAGCCGCGTTCTGCTGCGTGACTTCGTCCATCTGGGTAATGGCCTGGTTGATCTGCTCGATACCGGAGGTCTGCTCATGCGTCGCAGCCGTAATCTCCGCCATGATCGCCGTGACATGCCGGACGCTTTCGACAATCTTCTCCATGGTGACGCCGGCCTCATTGACCAGCTTGCTGCCGTTATCCACCTTTTCAGTCGAGTCGCTGATGAGTGTTTTGATTTCCTTGGCGGCCGCTGCCGAGCGCTGTGCGAGGCTGCGCACTTCCGAAGCCACCACGGCAAAGCCGCGACCCTGTTCGCCGGCACGGGCCGCTTCGACGGCAGCGTTCAAGGCAAGGATGTTGGTCTGGAACGCAATGCCGTCAATGACGCCGATAATGTCGGTGATCTTGCTGGACGAGCTATTGATCTCGTCCATCGTCTCGACCACTTTTGCGATAACTTCGCCGCCCTTCTCCGCAACATCCGATGCGGCTTCAGCCAAGGTGTTGGCCTGACGCGCATTGTCGGCATTCTGCTTGACGGTCGATGTCAGCTCTTCCATCGAAGACGCCGTTTCCTCCAGCGAGCTGGCCTGCTCTTCGGTACGCGAGGACAGGTCCAGGCTTCCCGACGCCACTTCGGACGAGGCGGTGGCAATGGTTTCCGTCCCGGTGCGCACCGTGGCGACGGTCTCAACCAGGCTTTCATTCATCGCCTTCAAGGCTTGCAGCAACTGTCCCATTTCATCGCGCGACCTGATTTCGATACGACTGGTCAAGTCACCGGATGCGACAGTGTTGGCCACATTAAGCGCCTTTGCCAGCGGGCGGGTAATGGAAACGGTAATGCGGTAGGCAACCGTCGTAGCGAAGGCAAGAAGCGCAATGCCCAAGCCAATCATCAGGTTGCGCGTATTGGTATAAGTCTGCTCGGCATTGGCGGCAAATTCCTGCGCAAAGGTTTTCTGCAGCTTGATCTGCTCGGCAATCTGGTTCTTGTAGGTTGCCAGCACGGGACGCAGCTCCTTGCTCAGATAGGTCTTTGCCTCTTCGGGCGTCCCGCTGTTGATGATCCTGACCAGTTCCTCCTGGCCTTTCTGGTATTTATCGTTGGATTCATTCATTTGCTGCAGAAGCTCCATTGCCTTTGGAAAGCGCAACACACGTTTCAGCGCATCGAGCTGTTCCTGGGCCGCGCGTTTCGATGCCGCGATATTTTCCATCTGCTTTTGCCGGTCGGCTTTGTCTTCATTGAGCATCATGTTGCGAAGCGCGATGGCGATGTCATTGATCTCCGTTTGCAGCCGGTTTGCCGCTTCGATGTTTGGCATGCGATCGTGGACGATTAACACCGTACCTTGATTAACCCGCTGCAGCATTGTGATGCTGAAACCCAGAATACCTATCAGAAGCACGCATATCGTCCCAAAACCGAGGGCGAGGCGCGTTCCTATCTTCACATTTGCGAAATTCATGGTTTGTCGTCTCCATTAATAATTTTTCTCGATCCGGGATATGCAGAGCTATTTATTGCGCTTGATCCGAATCTGACGCCGCAAGGAAATGGTCTTAAAGCCGTTTTATTTTCCTGATAGCAACTTCTATACTGCGCGCAACTGCGGAAATTGCAATCTCCCTAAAGCGCTATGTTTCAAAAAACAGACATTTTTTGACATAGGCGTTGCCCTTGTTGAATTCCCTATGTCCCCTTGAAGCCTGCACAAGCAAAGCCAGCGGCGCCGCAACAATGGTGCGGTAGTCACTTCTACGAGGGGAATATGTGGTGAGCGCGTTAAAGCGCTCCCGACCATTCCCGCATGCATCAGGCGTTTTGACTCCGCTCAACGACAGCCCAGACCATTCACCTGCCGAGGGAACCCGGGGACCTCGTACTCTTCTATATGAAGGTCCGGGAGAACGGATTGATGTTTTTAAAAAGTGACATACGCTGTTTTTAAGCGCACAGCTCTGTAACGGGAAGGTGTGCGGGAGTTTTTCTTACCTTGGAGAGGATGGCCATGGCAACAGGTACGGTGAAGTGGTTTAACGATGAAAAAGGCTTTGGTTTTATCAGCCCGGACGATGGCGGCGAAGATCTGTTCGCCCATTTTTCTGCGATCGCAAGCAGCGGATTCAAGAGCCTAAAGGAAGGCCAGAAAGTGAGTTTTGAGGTGACTACTGGCCCCAAGGGCAAGCAGGCCTCCAATATTCAGCCCCAGTAACAGAGGCTGCTGGAAAGAGGCGCGGGCACGGAAGGGACAAAACAGCCGTGCTCGTCGCGGGGCATAAGAAGAGCCATTAGGTCTGTGTTATTAGCCTGACGTCAGTAGCCTTACGTCTGGGCCCCGCCCCCCGAACGGAAGAGATTGCCGTTCCGTGGTGCTGCCTTGATTATTCGCAACACAATATTTTTCTTTGAATTCAACAACTTGCTGAACAGATTCCAAGTTATCCGCAGACTTGTCCACAGAAAACGGGGACATCTTTGCAGTTGTTCACTACGCTCTTCGTCTGCTGGAAACTAGCGGCATAAGTCCGCAGGAATGCGGCAACCGGCATTAAAATCGGCAGGTTGAGAGATCGACTGCCGAAATCGACAGCCGCCAAAAAAGAATGGCAAAAAAATCCTTTCCACTGTCCGAGGTTTATCGCCTGCTCGAACCGGGACCAGTAGTGCTGGTGACGACTTCCCGCAACGCGGTGCCGGACATCATGACGATGTCTTGGCACACCATGATCGAGTTTGAACCCCCGTTGGTCGGCTGCGTCATCAGCAACCGCAATTACTCTTTCGACGCGCTGAAGGCGACCAAGGAATGCGTGATTAACATTCCTACCGTGGAGATCGCCGAGAAAGTCGTCGCTTGCGGCAATACTTCAGGGGAGCAGACCGACAAGTTCGCTGCATTCGGCCTCACGCCCAAACCGGCAGCGCAGGTCAAATCGCCTCTGATCGACGAGTGCTATGCCAATCTGGAATGCCGGGTGGCCGACACGCGCATGGTCGCCAAGTACTGTCTGTTTATTCTGGAAGTCATCCAGGCATGGGTGGACCCAAAGGTGAAAAATCCGCGGACGCTTCATCATCGCGGGATGGGCAATTTCATGGTCGCAGGCGAGCAGATCAAATTAAAATCGAAGATGAAATAGCGCTGCTGCGCTAACCGATTTTTTCCGACCTGACCCAATACCCTCTTTCATGCTCCTGTTCAAAGCCGCAGCGATCTGGCTGCTCATCCTTGTCTGCGCTGTACTGAACGGCGGCTTGCGCGAAGCTGTGCTGCTGCCCACTCTGGGCACGCCGCTCGCACTGGTACTCAGTGGCATCCTGCTCTCCTTGTGCATCGTCGCCGTCTCGCTCATCTTCGTTCGTCGCTTCGGGCGGCTGAGCGATGCGCAAGCACTGAAGCTGGGATTGTTCTGGCTGTTGCTGACGCTCGCTTTCGAGTTTGGCTTCGGCCGCCTTGTGCAGCATCGCAGCTGGTCGCAACTGCTCGATGCATACACCTTCAAGGACGGCAACATCTGGCCGCTGGTGCTTGTCGTCACATTCTTTGCGCCCCTGCTTGCCGTGCGTTTTCAGCGCCACCGTAATGTCTGATCCGGAGCTGTGCCCCGCAACGCTATTGGCCTGAACTGTTTTCTGTGTCGGCTGCACCGGCACCGAGTTTGATGTCGCCGTTCGGCTGGGGTACCTCGATGGGTTTGACCACGACTGGCGCCACGCCTTCTTTTTTCATATCCAGCTTCTCGGCCACCTTGGGCGACACATCCACAATACGGCCATCGACATATGGCCCGCGATCACGGATTTCGACCACTTCGCTCTTGCCGTTGGCGAGGTTGGTCACTTCAGCC
>DATFAZ010000261.1:0-25181 GCA_035254105.1 Noviherbaspirillum sp.
CAAACGCATGTACCCGATGCAATATCCATTTCCCCCGGCTGAAGTCGTGGAGTTTTTCTTTAAGTATTACGGTCCGACACTGCGCGCGCTGGCAGCGCTCGACCCCGCGAAACAAACCGCATTGCGCAACGATCTGGAGCAGCTCTGGGAAAGCAATAATCAGGCATCCGACGGCACGACACAGGTTGATGCGGAATTTCTTGAAGTGGTGGCGATACGGCGTTAACGCGGTAATTCTCCTGCGTCAAATCGCAAGCGAGCAGCCGGCTGGTAACTTAACTGGCCGGCCGTTCTGCACGCATGCAATCGCCCAGTGAAATGATTACACCGGTGCCGTTGTGCGAATCACCGTAACTCGACTGATCAGGAATTCGCCGTCCACGACCGTCCTGTGCGGAATGCCGATCACGTTGAACCCCGGCCCGCCATCGTCAAGCCAGCCTTGTGCCATCGGGTCGAATTGCTGCGGCGTCAGGCGCAACATTTGTGCGCTGATAACAAACTGCGCACCGGCCTTCTGTTTTCTCACCAGATCATCAATGGAAGCCATGCCTGCCTTTTTTACTTGTGTGAAGGCAGATCATAGTAGGTTTTCATTGGCGCACCCGCAGGCATTGAGGGAGGTGGGGTTGCACCACCAAGCAATTGAGTAAGGAATGCGCGCTCACCTTCTGCGGAGAAATTCACAACACGTGAATTCCTTGCCCGACAGGCCCAACCCAATTCGAATATCCGATTCAATATGGCCGCTCCAACTGCGCCGGCAAGATGATTTCGTCGCTCGCTCCAGTCCAGACATGAGCGGCAAAAAATTCTTTTCTGAGATTCTGCAAGTTCGATATTCACCCCGAAGGAGATTAGCCATTCTCTGCCCGATTGGGTAAGTACCGTTGATGCGCCATTTTCCTCAAGGAGATGACCTCGTGCCCGCAAGGAATCATATGCTGCCACAGCCAATTCGCCTGCCAGGTGGTCATAACAGACGCGTGCTCTGCGCAGTGCCGGCTCTCTGGGACTGGAGCGTGTTCTGACTGCGCCTGTTCGGAACGCTACACCCATGAGTGATTCCAGAAGGTGCGCTACATCCTGATTTGCCAGACGAAAATAACGATGCCGCCCCTGATTCTCGACCGCAACCAGCCCTGCGTCCAGAAGCTTTGCCATGTGTGCGCTGATGGTCTGCTTGGTCACACCCGCGATGTTGGCAAGTTCTGTCGCGGTTAATGCGCGATCAGCCATAAGAGCCGTAAGCACTTCAGCGCGTGCGTGGTCTCCAATGAGTGCTGCTATGCGTGCAATGCTGGGGCCGTCTTTCATGGTTCGATCTTAGGCGAACCATCTTCCATTCGCAAGGACCTATGCTGAAGGCTCTGGTCGTCAAAGGAGGCAATATGAAAATTACCTGTGTAATCCGCTATGAAATTGATCCATTTCAGCGAGAAGCATTTAAGGAGTACTCCGAAAGTTGGGGAAAAATAATTCCAAAGTGTGGCGGTCATCTGGTTGGGTATTTTTTGCCCTATGAGGGCACAAACAATGTTGCCTGGGGGATGATTGCATTTGATTCGCTGGCCAGCTATGAGTCATACCGGGCCCGACTGAAAGCCGACGAAGAAGGCAGGCGAAATTTTGAATTTGCTCAACAAAGAAAATTCATTCTGCGAGAGGAGCGAACATTTGTTGAGACCGTTAATGGAACATTCGGCATTGCCGCTGTTCGGGGTGGGGTCTGATTATGATTGCAGTGATATTTGAGGTTCTTCCGGCAGAGGGCAGAAAGGATGCCTATCTCAATCTGGCTGCGGAGCTTGGCCCGAAACTGAAATATATTGATGGATTTTTGTCAATTGAGCGATTCCAGAGCCTGAGCGATCCGGGAAAAATTCTTTCGCTTTCATTTTGGCGTGACGAAGATGCCATCGCTAAATGGCGTAATTTCGAATTGCATAGGCGGGCGCAAAAATCGGGCCGTGATTCGATTTTTTCAGACTATCGATTGCGGATTGCTCCGGTGAAGCGGGACTACGGCATGAATGCGCGTTCCGAGGCGCCAGATGACTCCAGACAAATCCATGGCTGAATTGGCTTAGGCCTCAGACCCCTGGCGGTGAAAGCAACCGCTTGCCGCACGAGGCGCTTCTTAGTATCTGCCACGCTTCAATTTATTGCGCTGTCCACCCGCCATCAACGGGAATGGCGGCCCCGGTCAGGTTATGCGCAGCAGGGTCGCAGAGCCAGAGTACGGTCCTGGCGATTTCCTCTGGGGTAGACGTTCGCCCGCTGGGCTGCTTCTCACGCAACAGGTCGCGGATGCCGGCATCACGGTCTCCGCCAAACAAGGCGGCGCGGGCCTGGATCTGCGGCTCGATAATCGCCGTCTCGGTCCAGCCCGGGCAAATGCAATTAGCCGTCACTCCGCCGCTTTCCCGGCTTCCGGCCATGGCTGCCTCGAGCGCGGCCACGCGCGTCAATCCAATCAATCCGAACTTGGCTGCAACATAAGGGCCTTTGTTGAGTGAAGCGACCAGCCCATGCACGGAGGCGATATTGATGATGCGGCCATAGCCACGCGCCATCATGCCCGGCAATGCCAGGCGCATCGTGTCGAATGCCGCAGACAGGTTAATGGCGAGAATGGCGTCCCATTTTTCCCGCGGCATTTCTGTCAGGGGTGCAGTGTGCTGGATTCCCGCATTGTTGATCAGGATGTCGAGCGGCCCGCCGCTAAGCACCGCTGTCATCATGTCCGCAACCTGGTTCTTGTCCGCCAGGTTATGCGTGAACGATTGCACCGGTTTGTCGGACACTTCGGCAATCGTTGCGCGGGCGGCCGCATGCGCTTCATCGTCCGGCAGACCATGCAGTATTACTTCCGCACCAGAAAGCGCCAATTCCCGGGCGATGGCCAGTCCAATTCCTTGTATCGAGCCGGTGACCAGGGCTCGCTTGTTGTGTAATTCGATCATGCGCATCTCCTCTTATAGAATTGTTTCGGTCACTGTCATGACTGCGTCGGCGGCTCAGCCAGCCGCGCGCGCAATTCTGTCTTCAGCACCTTGCCGTAATTATTTTTGGGCAGTTGCTCGGCGATTACATAACGCTTCGGTCGTTTGAAACGCGCAATGCGTTCAAGACAATGCTGATCAAGCGCTTCCGCGTCCACGCTGGCACCTGCCTGCGGCACCACAAACGCCACCACGATCTCGCCCCACTCCGGGTCAGGTGCGCCTACCACCGCCACCTCCACCACGCCGGCTGCGGTCAGCAGCACTTCTTCGACCTCCCGGGGATAGATATTGGAGCCGCCGCTGATGATCAGGTCCTTACTGCGGTCCTTGAGTGTGAGGAAGCCGTCTGCATCGAGGCAGCCTACGTCGCCAGTAAAGAGCCAACCATCGCGGATCGCAGCAGCCGTCGCCTCTTCATTGCGCCAGTAACCGGCCATGACGCTGTCGCCCTTGACCATCACCTCTCCCACTTCGCCCGGCGGCAGTTCATGGCCATGCGCATCGCATATGCGCAATTGCACGGGCGTCTGCGCCACGCCCACCGATGCGATGCGCTCCAGATAGCGCGGATGGCTGGTGTCGGCCAGCAACTGGCGCGAGAGGGCGGTTCCCACCATCGGCGTTTCGCCTTGTCCATAGATTTGTACGAAGCGCGGCCCCATGACCTGCAGCGCGCGCTGGATATCGGCCAGGTACATCGGCGCGCCGCCATAGACGATGGTTTTGAATGAGCGGGCGGCATCCGCCTGCGTCATGCCGGCTTGTTCCGCATGATCGACCAGCCGCTTGACGATAGTAGGGGCGGCAAAGGTGGAAAGAGGGCCGACCTTGATGCCGAGTTCGAACAGCTCCGCCGGATCGACTCCGCCTGACGCAGGCACGACATGGCGTGCGCCGGCCATGACATGGGGAATTGCATAGAGGCCAGCGCCGTGCGACATGGGAGCGGCATACACAATCGCATCCCGGGGCGTGACGGCATCGACATCCACAAAATAGGTCAGGCCCATTGTCATGAGATTGCGATGCGTGATCATCACTCCCTTGGGACGGCCCGTGGTGCCGCTGGTATAAAACAGCCAAGCGACATCATCCGGCTCACGTTCGGTGGGCGCCACGTCGAATGAATCGGCTGTCGGCGCAAACCATTCCGAAGCCTCAGGTGAATCCACATCGATCTGCCGCTCCAGGCCAAGCAATGGCGCCGGCGCCACGTCGCTCGTGACAAAGCCCCAGCGTGCCTGCGCATTGTCAATGATCCATTCCACCTCGCTGGTGTGCAGCTTGGCATTGACCGGAACCACGACAAGGCCGGCCCACCATGCCGCCCACATCACTTCGAGATAACGCGGATGGTTGCGCATGAACAGAATCACCCTATCGCCGGGAGCGAGTCCTGCCTGCCGAAAACGAAGGGCGAGTGCGGCACTGCGCGCGGCCCACTCGCCATAGGTCGCATGAATCGTCGTGCCATGAATGATGGCAATACGGCTGGGGTCCTGGCGCGCGTGACGCACCAACAGATGTGCGAGGCTCATGATGGTCTCCTGTATCTCGCTGTTATTGTCGTATCGGGGTTCACGATAGCGTTGAATGAGCGATTCGCCAATACGGTATCTCTACGGTATATTGGAAAGATGACTGCCTTGTCCGACTTCGGTTTCTCGTGCGCCCCGATCGCCTTGTGCGTTACGCAGGAACGCGTGATTACAGCCTGCAACAGCGCTTTCGCGGAATTGTTTGGCTACGAGATATCTGTGCTGATTGGGCAATCCATTGCGCTGCTGTATCCCTCCGCGCAGGAGTTCCATCGAATCGGCGAGCGCGGCTATCCACAGATGAAGCGCAACGGCCATTACCGGGACGAACGGCTCATGCAGCGCAAGGACGGCGCAATGATCTGGTGCCGCGTGTCCGGGCAGGCCGCGGATGTCGGTGCTCCGGCCATGCAGGCGGTGTGGGCATTCGAGCCGATGCATCGCCCGGGCGGCCTGACCGAGCAACTCAGCAAAAGGGAACGTGAAGTGGTGGCCTACCTGGCGCAGGGTTTATCCAGCAAGGACATTGCACGCCAGATGGGGCTGAGTCCGCGCACGGTGGAGATGCATCGTGCGCGCCTGCTCAGGAAATTGGATGTTCGTTCTACTAACCAATTGCTGGCTTTGCTGGTTTAGCAGGCGGTTCAAACGTGCAGCGAAGCGACTGAAAGTGAACGAGTAGCGCATCTTCGGTGTCAGGAAAAGCGGGAGATGCAATAGCAATTGCAATTGCTTCGGGGCTCTGCATCAACCAAAAAGCTGGTCTGAACGCGGAACGACCTGATTTCCGTAAAGGACGACTATTCACGTGGATTTCGGAAACGCACGCGCAATCACAGCGGAGAAGGACCGGGGTCGAGAGAGGCATCAGAGCGACATGAAAGCGGCCGGCCACGGCGCTTTTTCTCGGGGTGTGTTGCTCGATTCGTGCCGCGCTACTGCAGTTCGCCACGGGCCATGTTGTCTTTGACACCGATCAAGAGCGCTCTCGCCCACTGCGGCTCACAATTGCCCGGGAATGCGCAGACCAGAAAGGATCGCCATACCGAGCTCCTCGATCATCTGCAACTTTGCATCGTATTTCCATGTTTCATCGAACTGGGATGGTTTCGACGAAACCAGGGCGGGATTTTCCCGAGGAAAAGCCTGAAGGGAATTGAAAGGAGTGATGCATGTCTTCGCAAGACCGCACGCCGCACCACAGCGCATCCACAAAAAACGCTTCCTGGTTTGCCCTGCCCCCTGAGGCAGTGCTCTCCTCGCTCGATAGTAACGAGAACGGCCTCGATCCCGACGAATCCAGACGACGCCTTGCGGCACACGGCCTGAATCAGCTCGCGACCAAGCGCGGACGATCCCGGCTGGCGATTTTCCTGGAGCAGTTCAAAAGCCCGCTGATTCTTATCCTGCTGGTTGCGGCAGCGATTGCCTTTTTCATGGAAAAAGGACTCGATGTTTACGTGATCCTGGCGATCGTATTCATCAACGCCACGCTCGGTTATGTGCTGGAACAGCGCGCTGCCGGCGCGATCGCTGCGTTGCAGCAGCTAACAAGCCCGCGTGCGCGGGTCATGCGCGCCGGCCGGGTGGAAGATATTCCGGCGAGCGAAGTCGTTGCGGGCGACATCCTGCTGCTGGAGTCGGGTGACCGCATCGCCGCCGATGCGAGGATCATCCACGCAAGCGAACTGGCGATCGCCGAAGCGGAATTGACGGGCGAGTCGCTGCCTGTGCCCAAGGACAGCAGGGCAATCGAGGGGGAAGCGCATCTGCCCCTGGGCGATCAGGTCAATATGGCTTTCATGAGCACAGCGGTGGTGTCCGGTCGCGGCCGCGCTGTCGTGGTGGCGACGGGCATGGCCACCGAGGTGGGCAAGATCGCCTCCGATGTGGCCGGGGCCAGCACGCAGACGCCGGTGCAGCGCAAGCTGGCCGATTTCGGCAGCCGGCTCGGCATCATCATCGTGATTATCATCAGTACGGTGCTGGCGCTGGGCGTGGCGCTCGGCCATCCTTTTGGCGAGATGTTCTATGTAGCGATCAGCCTGGCGGTGGCGGCGATCCCGGAGGGCTTGCCGATCGTCGTGTCGGTGCTGTTCGCCATCGGCGTGACACGCATGGCCAAGCGCAAGGCGATGATACGCCGCCTGCCGGCCGTCGAAGGCCTGGGCAGCGCCACCATCATCTGCTCCGACAAGACCGGCACACTGACGCGCAACGCGATGACCGTCGAACAGATCAGCATGGGCCGCCAGATCCTTGAAGTAGAAGGCGCAGGCTACAAGCCGACGGGCCGCGTACTGGCCGGCGGAGTTGCTGCGACCATCGAGCAGGCGCGCGGGTTGCGCTGGCTTGCCGCCTGCGCCCGGCTCTGCAACGACTCCGTCCTGGAGCAAACCGACGGCGAGTGGCGCATACTGGGTGACCCGACGGAAGGCGCATTGCAGGTGCTCGCGGAGAAGCTGCAATTTCATGAAGAGTGGGACCGCATCGATGAAATCCCCTTTAGCTCCGAGCGCAAATGGATGGCAACCCTCAACCGCACGCCCGACGGTGAACTCGTGGCTTTCGTGAAGGGTGCGCCGGAACGGCTCTTGCCGATGGCGAGTCATTATCAGGCACTCGACGGCACGCTTCTGGAATTTGATGAGGAGGCGCGCTCGAACGTGCTCAATGCGGGGCATGGCATGGCCGAACAGGCGCTGCGCACACTGGCACTGGGCGTAGTGCGAGCCGTGGACCATCCGGGGGTGCTGTCCGCCGACTATCTGCACGGGCGCTTGGCGCTCGTCGGATTGGTGGGAATGATCGATCCGCCGCGTCCGGAAGCCATTCCCGCAGTGCTGGCCTGCCAGTCCGCCGGCATTCGGGTCGCCATGATTACAGGCGATCACCGCGCAACGGCAGCGGCCATCGCGCGCCAACTTGGCATTCTGCGGGAGAGCCAGATTGTGATGGAAGCGGCTGACCTGGAGAACGTAACGGACGACGAACTCGAGCATGTCGTGCAGCGGGCAGCAGTCTATGCCCGCGTCAATCCCTCGCACAAGATGCGCATCGTGAAAGCGCTTCAACGCAAAGGGGAAATTGTTGCAATGACGGGCGACGGCGTGAACGACGCACCCGCCCTGTCCCAGGCGGACATCGGTATCGCCATGGGAATCACCGGCACCGAGGTCGCCAAAGGCGCGGCAGACATGGTGCTTGCCGACGATAACTTCACCACCATCGTCGCCGCCGTGGAAGAAGGACGCACAATCTCCGACAACCTGCGCAAAGTAACGGAGTATCTGACAGCGGCCTGCGTCGGCAACATTGCGACTGTCGCTGGTTCGATCGTGCTCGGTTTGCCACTGCCGCTCACCGCCGTGATGCTGTTATGGATCAACCTGGTGGCAACGGGCGTGTTCGACAAACCTCTCGCCCTGGAGCAGGGCGATCCCGACCTGATGACGCGCCCGCCGCGCTCGCCCGGCGATCCTCTCATCACCCGCGCGGCTTTCGTGCGGCTGATGTGCATGGGCCTTGGCATGGCTGCGGGCACCCTGGCCGTATTCGCCTGGGAGCTGTCGATCGGGACGCCAATCGAGCACGCGCGAACGGAAGCCTTCACGGTCAATGCCACGTTCCAGGCTTTCAGCGCGTTCGCCTTTCGCTCGGCTGAACGGCCGATCTATCAGTTGCCGCCCAATCGTTGGCTCTACGCTGCAGCGCTGCTTGCATTTGTCATCCAGATACTCGCTGTGTATTGGGAGCCTCTCCAGCTATTGCTCGGCACCGTACCGCTCGCGCCTTGGGAGTTCGGCATAGCGTTGGTCGAAGGACTGAGCCTGCTGGTAGCGGCAGAGCTCTATAAGGTGGTGCGCTGGCGTGTGCGCCGCGTCGAAAAACCGGGGGCATGATGAACGCGACACTGGCGGCACTCGCCGGCAGCCTGGTGCTTGCGGGAACCTACGCACTCACTCCAGCCGTCATCCGCCTGCCGGAACGGCATCTTGCATCATTGGACAGCTTCAGCGGCGGCACCGGGCTTGCGTATGTGATGCTGTATCTGCTGTTCGAACTCACCAAATACGGCGCTCCCAAGATCCACGCCTTGTTGCCGCTTGGGCCCGAACCGCTGGAAACCCTCTTCCTCCTGCTGTTGGGGGCATTATCAACAATTTATTTGCTGCAGGTACGTCTGGCGAAGAGCCCCAGCCTGCAAGACGATTACAAGGGCTTCGCCACATTATTTCTCGTGTATAACTTTCTCGTCGGTGCCGGCGTAGTGGAAGAAGCGAACGCAGGGCCGCTGAGTCTGGGCTTTTACGTGACGGCGTTGGGTCTCCATTTGCTCTTTAACGACCTTTTCTTGCTGCACCTGTGTCCTGACGCACATCATTGGCGCTGGCGTGCTGCATTGGCAGCGATGCCGGTGATTGGATGCATAGTGGCAGCCGGTTTCGCACTGCCGGAAGGCGTGCTGTACGGAATGCTCGCCTTCATTGCTGGCAGCACGATCATCAACGTCGTGCGCCACGAATTACCAAACCCGCAAAATTTCAGGCCGGGCGCATTCGTCGCAGGAGTAATAGCCTATGCCGCTCTAATTATTGCAACTTGGAGGTTTTAAACACGATTTCTCCGTGTTCTCTCAGAGAATATGCGCACAACCCGGATAGGCAGATTTGCAGGACAGGATTACAGTCAATGTAGTGATAAAACTTGCAAAGAAGCACAGGAATTTTGCAGACGAAAGCCGGCCCGTAGCTACCAGTCGGGATGCACGAAACCGGCCGTTTGATTCAGGACTGACATTTCCGACGACGGGCGTCCCTGAGTTCCTGCTCAGCTTATGTCACTGCCGCAAACCGAAGCGCGTGCGATATTCGCGCGGCGTCACTTGCACCCAGCGCTTGAAAATCTTGCTGAAAGTCGAAACGTCTCCATATCCGCAACGGCTGGTAATCTCATCCAGCGAAAGCCTGGTCGATTCCAGCAAGGCTTTTGCACGCTCGACCCGCAGCTGCTGCGAATACTGGACCGGGCTCATTCCTGCAGCTTCCTGAAAACGCCGCAGCAAAGTGCGCGGGGTCGTGTTGCAATATTCTGCTAGCGCTTCAATCCTCCACGGCTGATCCAACCGCTGGTTGAGCCAACGCCGCGCGCGTTCAACTACAGCATGCCCGGCATTCTGAATCATGGCAGATGCGACATAGGGTGCCTGGCTGGAGCGGTTGCCGTCCATGACCAGCACCTTAGCTGTCATCTGGCGCAATTCGTCCCCGCCAAAATGGCCGACAAGCCACAGCGCCAGGTCGAGATAGGAGGTCACGCCACCGGATGTCACGAAAGGACCATCGCGCACAATTAGTTCTTCCGCATCGAGCGTGACATGAGGGAACTGCTTGCGGAAGTACGCGCTTAGCCACCAGCTGGTTGTCGCGCGCCGACCGTCCAGCAGTCCTGCCTGTGCAAGTAAGCAAGCACTCGAACAGCTGGCAATCAGCAACCGCTTGGTCTTTGCGAAAGCGCGAACGGCATCGCGTTCGGGTTCGAGCTGCTCCAGCAGTCGCCCGAGATCGTAAGGCGTTTCGTGGTTTAGCCCCGGAAGCATGAGTGCGTCGAGCTTTGCCGCTGCCATTGGCTGAACTTGAAACGCAAGACCGTCAACGACAATCGTCTTGTCCATGCGCGCGCTCAGCCAGTGGCCACGCAAATGCACACGCTGAGCAGCGGGCCGGTGCAGTGCCAGCATGTTGGCAATCCGGAACACATCGAGTGGTACCACGGCACTGCTACGCAGGCAGCCGGGATAGACCAGCACGCCAATATCGACAAGTTTAGGGGTAGAAGCCATTTGGCGGATTACACCATGAATTTGTCTGTTTCGCCAATGGTGCACAGCGAATGAGACTTCCATAATGGACTTCACATTCACTTCATCCAAAGGAGAAATCGATGCAGGAATATCCCGCCATGCCGGCGTTTTCCCTTGCGCTGATTGCACTATTTCTGAAGACCACTATGACCAGCGTACTGCAAGTGGCAGCGCGTTTCCGAGCCCGTAGTTTTTCGGCGCCGGAAGACGCGAAATGGGCAGGCGTGCGGTTGGCACCTGTGGAGGGCGGTCTCGTGCAGCGCTGTAGCAACGTCTGGCGCAACGACACGGAAAATCTGCCGCTCTTTCTTGCGCTCGCCCTGAGTTACGTGTTGCTGGGCGCATCGCAAGAGGCGGCGAGCAGGCTTTTTGCGCTATATGTGGCGCTGCGTTATTTGCATACCGTTGTTTACCTGCGTGGTTTGCAGCCATGGCGTGCGCTGTTTTACCTGGGCGGTATGGCTGTGTGTGCTGTGATTGCGGCGCAGATCATCCTGTTGGTCCTTGCGCCCCGGTTTGCATAACAAGGAGCCTTCACATGAGCAATGTGGTTGGAACGCGAGCATGGGCAATGGCAAGCGCAGGCGCTTTGCGAAATGCGGATCGTCGCCGTTTAGCGGCGCAGGCACTGCTGACGCGCATCGCGGCTTTACCGCACGCCGTGCGTGCACGTCTTGGCTTGGACGAGCGCGCGATGACGCGGATCGATGTGGCGGCGATTAAGTTTCCTGATTCAGTAGCCGCAAAGCGCGCCAGCGGTCTTCTGCAGTCGCTCAGTCCGCCGTGGCTGGTCAATCACTGCATGCGCACCTGGTTATTAGGGGCGCTCCTTGCGCAAGTGGGTCGTATCCGTTTCGACGAGGAATTGCATTTTGTCGCCAGCGCCTTGCATGACCTGGGATTGACGGGGGAACCCAAATGCGACGAGGGCTGTGCTGCTTGCTTTGCTGTGCAAGGGGCACGCGAAGCGGAGAAGTTTGCCGAGCGCGCCGGTTGGTCTGTTGAGCGTCGCCACCGCCTGTCAGAGGCAATTTCGATGCATCTGAATATTCGTGTCAGCCGGCGGCACGGTGCTGAGGCGCATTTGCTGCACGAAGGAGCCGCGCTCGACGTGATTGGCGCACGCATGCGTGAACTCAACAAGGAATCACTGCAATCAGTGCTAGACCGTTATCCCCGTCTCGGCTTCAAGGAGCACATGGCGACCGCAATGAAAAAACAGGCGCACGCCAGGCCGGATTCGCGGGCGGCCTTTCTCGCTGGTCTGGGATTTATCGGAATGATTCGCGGCTCCAGGTAGGGTGAGTAACCGGATGCCAGCGCCACAATCCGACGCCGATAGTGCGCCTTACGTAAAGTTTCGGGAGCGCCTGGAATAGACCGCTTATCTGCCGGGCTTGCACCGGCAGTGAAATGGCCTGACGTCGAGAGCAGTCGGTCAAAAGAGTGCAAACACTATGCAGCGCCTGCGCGCATGATCTATCAGCCACTAATGCGAAACAGATTTTGAGAACAGGTTGAGTACGATCACGCCTGCAACAATCAGCGCCATGCCCAAAATTGCCGCAAGGTCCAGCTTTTGGCCATACCAGAACCAGGCGATGGCAGAGATCAAAACAATGCCTACGCCTGACCAGACTGCATAAGCAATTCCTACGGGAATAGCGCGCAGGGTCAGAGAGAGAAAATAGAAGGCCACGCCATAGCCTGCAATGACGAATACCGCAGGCCAGAGCTTTGTAAAACTATCGCTGGCCTTGAGTGCAGTGGTTGCAATCACTTCTGCAACTATTGCCACTGAAAGAAATAACCAATGCTTCATAGCGTGACCGTCTGTTTCATTCTTGGGGAAATTGAACATGATAACGGTGCCAGCATGACAAATGTCCGGTGTTGGCCGTGTCGCGCTTGTTTATCACTCCAAGATGCGGGCGGATATAGTGTGGCTTCCGGACGGTAGCCAGAAAAGAGTGGCATGGCGCAGTCGACCCAAACCGTTCAACCGTGTCTCCACATAGCAGACGCTCGCAGAGGATATAAACGGCGCATCGAAGGCGCGGTCATCTGCTAAGAATCGTGTCGCTGTGGCATTTCTGAGTGGCCGCGCTAGGCAAGAAAAAGACATGGACATTCACTGCACATTCGCACACTATCCGAATGAAGATCACGTGTAAGCAAAATAACAATTCCTTGAAAGAATTAAGGAAATGCAAAATGTAAACCAGCGCCTTGCATTTTCACTTCACCTCGAAGCGACTCGATCATGACTGCAAACAAAAAAGCCACCTCGGACGTTTCAACAAAACGCACCGGCAAACCGGCGGCTAAAGTGCCGGTCGCAACACGCGCCAGAGCAGCAAAGTCCGCCAAATCCAACCTCGACGCATGCACCGAATCCGCCGTCGCTGCCACGACTGAGCCCTCCATGCGCTTCTACTACTCCAAGGCACTGCAGAAGAAAACCTATGCTGTACTGGATGCGCTAGAACAGGCGCCCGATCATCCTAAGCATAGTAAGGCCGTAGCCGATCTGGTGAGCGAACTCATCGAGGCTGGCATGGACTATTACTTTTTGAAAGCGCTCAAGCTTGCCAAAGTCGGCTTTATTGCCGAACAGTCGGCGCGACTTGGCGTGTCCACTGCAGTAAAGCTCATCAGTTCTTTGAGCCAAAAATACATCGCCGGCATGGACAAGAACCAGCTACTGGTCGTCGCTCGCCATATTCGCAGCTGCACATGACGCGTCTGTAATCAACATCCGCAACATCCGCGTCTGTAATCAACATCCGCAACATCCGCGTCGCGTAAAGATTCCAGAACCTCTGGGATAGATCGCTTACCGCTGCTGGCGGTCGCCCTCATTGCCAATCCTTGAATCTCTTTTTGATAGACAATGATCCGAGCCTTACGTAAGCTAAGGCGAAAAAAGGGGATACTTTTCCTGCAAATATTTTGATCCCACTTGGGGTCTTCGACCGTCATGAAAACTGAAGATCAAATAAATTACTCGACGTTGCTACCAACGAAGCGGCGGATGGTATATGTCGCGGTGTCTATCGCAATATCCATGCTGATTATCGGGCTCTTACTGGGATTGATAGTGCATAACGCGCCACGCAGTGCGCTTGCCGTAGCACTAGGCAATGCGTTCCTTACCGGTGGACCGAGCGCATTCATCGCTCCTGGCAATGAGTTGCTTGCATTAAAGGCCGGTATCGTGTGGGGGGCAGTTCTCGCATTTCTTGTCGGCCCATTCATCTTCATTGGCTGGCTGATGTACCAGGCGAAGAAGGAGTTCACCAGATTGCAGGACGAGCAGAGAATGAAAGAATATCGCCGCATTTATGCGGGAAAATCTGCAGAATAAGCAAACGAACTTTACTGACCTGCTCCGTAAGGGCCGTGGGCCTTGGATGAAAACGAAAAGTGGGCGTCGCATGTAGTGCTGTCACGTACTCACTGAAGCAACTGCCAGCTTCGCGCTATCCACTGACCCGAGGGCATTCGGAAGTAAAGCAGAGTGCTAATCCGAAATGAGAATGGCCCATGAAAATGGCCCGCATCGCGGGCCATTTGAAATTAAACCTGTCGCATAGTGCCGGCACCCCAGAACCATGGGTCCATGGGGGTCGGAAGTGGCATGGCTTCGGGTTCATCGGAATGCGACAATCGCTCCCACCATGACTCATTTCCAACCAATGCGCGAGATCGTCCAAAGGATGTTTTGGCACTGTTAATCGCGACAGGTAAATTTCATACTACGCTCTTGGCCGCTGCTGTCAAGGGCGAAAAGAGGGATGCCGTGAAATAGCATCCTCGACTCCAAGCGATCAGTCGTCGCTTCCTGAAGAAGAGATGCGCTTGAGACGCTGACCATAAATACCCCATGTGGTCTCGACACCATCAACGTTTCCGACTAACGCCCAGCCAGTGCCAATCTTGCGTGCCTCGACCGGGATGCCCAATTCGTTTCCGACCTGTTGCGCCCATTGCTTTGCCGAACCTTGCCCCTTGAACAGCTCGTTGCCTTCGAATAGCACCGTGCCATCAAAAACCGGCTTGATAAACACACTCATATAACGCTCCTATTTATGAAATGAATTCTAGTTCGCCTGAAGGCGCATCACTGCTTTCTCTTCTGAGGAACTTGTTCGCGTGAAAGCGGGCATTGTTGCGGTACCCGCTCCAGCAGTTCCTTCTTGAGGTGCTGCAGTTCTGTAATTCGCTCGTCAATGATCTGCACCTTCTGCGCGAGGAGTTCGGCAACCGCCCCATCAGGGTCGGTGGCGTTCCAGATTGCCGGCATACTTTTGCCGATTTCGGCCAGGGTAAAGCCGAGTTTTTGCGCCGTCCGAATGTAAGTGACGAGCTGGGCGGTTTCCGGCGCATACAAGCGGTAGCCGTTTTCCGCCCGTGTCGAGCGAATGAGGCCCTGTGTTTCGTAGAACCGCAGCGTGTCGCAGCTTACGCCGACGGTTTGGGCGAGTTGGCCGATTCTCATCCTTTACTCCTGTGGCAGATAGTCCTTGACCTTGGAGCATACTCCAAGGTCTATGATTTTCTCTCACTCATTTTGGAGAGGGAAATGATTTCATCATCGAACTATTTGCGTATCGTTCGTGCCAGCGCCTGGTATGACCTGGTGGCGACGATTGGTTTTGCCACTCCCTGGACGTTTACCGCCGTCCTCGCTAGCGTGGAGACGCTCTCGGGCCTTCTGGGCATCCCCGGAAGCTTCCCGAAGTTTGAGCCCGTCCACATGCTGATGGCGAATCTGCTCGGTTCGATTGTCACTGTCTGGGCGATCCTGCGACTGCGTAATACGCAGGTGATGTATGGAAGGTATGACGCCGCCGGCCGCTTCTTGTTCGCTACCTGGCAGCTGTATGCCCTTGCCCATAACGCGCATCCGGTCATATGGGGCTTCTTCGTCATCGAACTTGCCTTCGGAATCGCGCAGATCCTGCCGGTCGCAAATGTGGGCTACCTCCGGAATGCGGGCCAATCCAGAATTCCAGCCTGACAAACACGCTCACGCGCAGTCATCGCTCGCCGGACCGTCTTACTCCATTCCGAAAATCCGGCACTGGCAACATGGCACTTAGGTGCTCGCTGAAGCGAGCACCAAGCTGGTGGAGTATTTACCCGAACAGCTTGTTTGCCGTCTCAGCGATCAGCTTGCCCTGAAAGCGTGCACCGTCCAGTTCGTGCGCGCTCGGCTGGCGCTGGCCCTGTCCGCCTGCAATCGTGGTTGCGCCGTAGGGGCTGCCGCCAACAATTTCGTCCAGCGTCATTTGTCCCTGGTAGCTGTAAGGCAGCCCGACAATCGTCATCCCGAAGTGAAGCAGATTGGTGATGATCGAGAACAGCGTGACTTCCTGTCCGCCATGCTGGGTTGCGGTGGAAGTGAATGCGCCGCCGACCTTGCCGTTCAATGCGCCGCGCGCCCATAAGCCGCCGGTCTGATCGAGGAAGCTTGCCATTTGCGACACCATGCGGCCATAACGGGTCGGGCAGCCGATGATGATGGCATCGTAGCTTTCGAGCTCGGCGACGGTGGCAACCGGAGCAGACTGATCGAGCTTAAAGTGCGCGGACTTGGCGATGTCCTGCGGGACGGTTTCCGGAACGCGTTTGAGATCGACGGTCGCGCCTGTCGAGCGGGCACCTTCGGCCACGGCGTGTGCCATGGTTTCAATATGGCCGTAAGTGGAATAATAGAGGACGAGAACTTTCGCCATGGTGATCTCCCGGGTGGGTTAAGTGGCCAGATGCACACCAAGCATCTGGGTGAAGAAGCGTTGCATGTTGCTTGGATGTCGGTTAGTCGTGATCCTGCAACGTGACAACTATGTGCAGGGTGAGAAATGTCTGCATGATTTCCCTTCAATGCACATCCGCGGGGGCGCAGAACTTCAGCCGCGGCCCGATAGGCACTATGCGTGTCGGGTTGATGTGCGGATGGCTCATGAAATAGTGGCGCTTGATATGGTCGATATTTACCGTCTGCGCGATGCCGGGCACGAGGTAGAGTTCGCGCAGGTAGCGCGACAGCTGCGGGAAATCGTCGATGTGGTTGCGGCTGCATTTGAAGTGGCTGTAATACACCGCGTCGAACCGCGCCAGCGTGGTGAACAAACGCCAGTCCGCCTCGGTGATCGATTCGCCCAACAGGTAAGGGCGATCGGCCAGGCGCGCTTCGATCTGGTCTAGCGCCGCAAACAGTTTGTGGAATGCGCTTTCGTAGCTGGCCTGCGTCGAGGCAAAGCCGCAGCGATACACGCCGTTGTTGATGTTCTCGTAGATAAATTCGTTGAGTGCGTCGATCTCCGGACGCAGCGCCTGCGGATACAGATCGACTGAAGCATTGCCGAAGCCGTTGAACGCGCTGTTGAACATGCGGATGATTTCCGACGACTCATTGTTCACGATGCGCTTGCGCACCTTGTCCCACAACACCGGCACAGAAATCCGGCCGGAATAGTCGGGCAGCGAAGCGCTGTAGAGCTGGTGCAGGAAAGAAAAGCCGTTCACATGGTCCGGCAGGGCTTCGCTGAAACACCATCCCTGCTCCGACATGATCGGCTCGACGACCGATACCGATACCACGTCTTCGAGCTGCTTGAGCGAGCGCACGATTAGGGTGCGGTGCGCCCACGGACAGGCCAGCGATACATAGAGATGGTAGCGTCCCGGCTCTGCGAGGTAGTCGCTGGAGCCGTCGGCGCTGATCCAGTCGCGAAAGGACGCAGCAGGCCGCAGGAACTCGCCCTGCGTTGCGCGCGTGTCATACCAGCCCGGATGCCACTTGCCATTTTGCAGATAGCCGCTCATGTGCTTCTCCTTGCCTTTATGCACCAGCCGGTTGACGTTGGCGACACGCAATGCGCGCGCCGCCCTTGGCTTGCTTACTGCTTGATTGCTTCCAGCGCGATCGTCAGCGTGACATCGTCGCCAACGTACGGAGCAAATTTACCCGCATTGAATTCGGAACGCTTGATCGTGGTCGTGGCATTTGCGCCGATGGCCGGTTTTTTCACCAGCGGATGATCCATCGACTGGAACGATGTGACATTGAGCGTGACGGGTTTGGTAACGCCCTTGATCGTCAGGTTGCCTTCGACTTTGCTCGGCTTGTCACCGTTGAAATGGACCTTGGTCGATTTGAAAGTTGCCGTCGGATATTTGCCGGTATCGAGGAAGTCCTCGCCCTGGATGTGTTCGTTGAACAGCGCCGAACCGGTGCTGACCGATTTCATGTCGATGGTCACGTCTACCGAACCGGTCTTGGCTGCCTTGTCGAACACCACGGTGCCGGTGGTCTTGTCGAAGCGGCTGAGCTGCGTGGAGTAGCCGAAATGGCTGTACTCGAAACGCGGGAAGGTGTGGCTATTGTCGAGCGTGAAGGTTTCCGGTGCGGCGAAAGCGGAAGCCGAGAAGGCGGAAGCGATGGCGATGAGTGCGAGTTTTTTCATGGTGGTTTCCTTAAGAATTAATCAAAAATTATTTGGCGTTGGCGAGCAGGCGAAAGCGCACCTGTACCTCGTCGGCGACGACACTCGGGTCAGCCCAGGCACCCTCGCCGACCCCGAATTCACTGCGTTTGAAGGGGAAGGCCCCTTCGAAGACGGCGGTCTTTCCGTCCTGTTTCAGGTTGAACACGGCCAAGGTGTCCTTGCTGCGGCCCTTGATGCTCAGCTGGCCGCGCACCTCGTAGCGGTTGCCGCCCAGCGGCTTGACACTACTGGCCACAAAGCTGGCGGTCGGATACGCCGTGGTGTTGAACCAGCTCTTGCTGCGTACTTCTTTATTGGCATCCTCCGAGCCAGCGTCGATGCTGGCGAGGTCAATGTCAATGCGGGCCTTGCTGGCATCCGGCTTGGCCGGATCGAAGGCGAGCTGCGCAGCAAACTTTCCAAACCGGCCTTCGACCGGCACGCCCATCTGTTTTGAGACGAACGTGATCTGGCTGCTGGTTGTTTGCACTTCGCTGAACTGCATTGCGTAGGCTGAGCAGGCAAGCAGGCCGAGGACGGGGACGAGTACGGGGAGAAGCAGGCGTTTCATGTGAATATCCTTTCTATTTTGCAGGGCTGGGCAGCGGCGACATGCGGACAAACGTTTCATCGCGGTCGATGAAGTGGTGCTTGAGTGCTGCCGCCAAGTGAAGGCCTACCAGCGCAATCAGGCTGAAGTTCAACACTTCATGGACCTGTTTCAGCAGGTCGCCCCATTGCGCGTTCTTGCCCACCAGGTCAGGCAGGGGAAGCACGCCGAAATAAACCACCGGAAAACCTTTTGCCGAACTCATCAGCCAGCCCGACAGCGGCACCGCGAGCATCAGCGCGTACAGCAGGCCGTGTGTCAGCGAAGCGACTTTGTGCTGCCACGCCGGCGCCGGCAACGGCTCCGGCGCGCCCTTGGCAAAGCGCCAGACGACACGCACGATGGCAATCAGCAGCGCTGTTATGCCGATCCATTTGTGATACGAGTAAAGCTGCAGTTTCGTCGGGCTCAAGGGCAGCTCATGCATGTAGACGCCCAACGGAAACGCAGTGAGGATCAACGCCGCAGTGAGCCAGTGCAGTGCCTTGGCGGGGCCGTTATAGTGTTTTTTCATGGGCTGTCTTTCTATCGTCAAGAGCGGAAATCAGTGCTGTGTTTCGGTTGCTACCATTTCGATGATGATGAAGTGCGCCTTTTCATCCGCGAGGGAAAACCGCAGTTCCGCAGGGCCTACAATTTCCAGCGCATCGCGCTCGGCCAGCGTGGCGACACCGTCGATCTCAACCACGCCTTCCACATTGTTGATATAGGCTTGCCGGCCAGCCTGCACGGAAAAGGAAACCTGCGCGTGTGGATCGGTCAGTTCCGACACGTAGAAATTGACATCCTGGTTGAGATACAGCGGTGCCTCATCCTTGCTGGCCGGATTGCCGACGATGTACAGCAGCTTGTTCAGGCGATCGGCTGCATCGAACTTATGGCTGTCATAGCGGACCGGCAGGCCGTTGGCCGGCGGGAGTATCCAGATCTGCAGGAAGCGGCAAGGCTCGCCATGATTATTCATTTCTGAGTGCCATACCCCCGTGCCGGCAGTCACGGTCTGCGCATGGCCGCGCCCGATGACTTCTGTGATGCCGGTTGCGCTGTCCCAGTGGGTCAACTTGCCACTGACGACATAGCTGACGATTTCCATGTCGCGGTGCGGATGCTTGTCAAAGCCGCTGTGCGGCAGCACGTCATCGTCATTAAGCACCCGCAGCACGCCGAAGTTCACGTTCTCCGGATTGTAGTAATTAGCGAAGGAAAAATGGAAGAACGTATCCGCCGGATGCTGGGCGCTGGCAGGCAGGTAATGCAAGGATGCGGCGTCGATCTGTCTGTATTGCAGGGCCATTTTTCATGCTCCACTAAGTTGATGGAGCTAGGTTAAATGTTTAAACTGGCGTAATAAAGAGGCTTTATCGTGAAACATAATTACGCAAAATGGAACAATACGATCTGATTACGCTGCGCAGCTTTGTCGCCGTGGTCGAGTCCGGCAGCTTTGTGCGCGCCGCCGAACAACTGGACGCCAGCACGGCCGCCATCAGCCGGCGCATTGCCGCGCTCGAGCACGCACTGGGCAGCCAGCTGATCAATCGCACCACACGCCGCATCGACATTACCGAAGCCGGGCGGCGCTTCTATGAAGATGTGGTCAACGTCATGCAGTTGCTTGGCGAGGCCGAGGAGCGCGTGCGTATCGGACGCGAAGCAGCCACCGGACTGATGCGGGTGGCAACATCCGTAAGTTTCGGAATCGAACAGATCGCCCCGATGCTGCCGGAGTTCATGCAGCGTCATCCCGAACTCAAGGTGCAGCTGCTGCTGGAGGACCGCTACACCGACCTGCATGCCGAGGCCATCGATCTCGCCATTCGCATCGGCAGTGCCTTGCCCGATTCCTCCCTGGTCGCAACGCGCATCGGCTCGATCGCCCTTGTCTTTTGCGCAGCGCCTGGCTATCTGGACAAGAATGGCGAGCCGAACACGCCGGAACAGCTGAAGCAACATCACTGCCTGCATTACAGCCTGCTGAGCATGCGAGATGAATGGGGGTTTTTATTTGAGGACGCGGCCGAGGCGGCCGAGATCAAAAGTTCGTTCTCGGCCAACAATGCCGAAGCCATGAAGGCATGCGCAATAGGAGGAATGGGCATCGTCCTGCTGCCGCGCTTTGTCGTCGAGGATGCCCTGGGCGATGGCCGGCTGCGGCAGATCATGACGGCACATAGCCCGCCGCCGTCCGGCCTGTTCGCCGTGCGGCCATCGCGCCGGTACGTGCCGGCGCGTGTACGCCTGTTTATCGATTTCCTGCGCGAGTCGTTTGGGGAAGAAAAGCGCAAGGCATAAACCTATCGCTTCTGGCTGCACTGTTAATCGGTCAACGAATATATGCGTGCGACGGCCACTCGCAAGCACTCTGTTCAGTAGATGGGATTCAGCCGTTTCGGAAGTTCGTAGTTATTCGTTTCGGCGTGGGGAGCTCGGATACGACACGACACCGAAATCACTATGACCCTTCCATTCTTTCCCCGTCTGCTCTGAAGCATGAACCGGCCGGTCGTTCCGGAATATCGACGGGCAGCAGGCTGCCATAAGCAGCCAGTCGACCTTGGAATCAAGACCCGAATACCAGACGTTCGAATCTCGTCCACTCAGCCTTACGTCATTCTGATTCCCGTGTTTCCCGGTAGTAGCTATGTAGCGTCCTGCCACTTGATTCAACGGAAACACTGAAGTGAATTTCGGTCTGCGTACTTTGCCATTTGTGTTAATGCTGTATTCGCGTACAGTATTAAGGGCGCAAACCTAGGCAATAAGCCGTTTCCCGGCACACGGATATGGGATGTTATACGACAGGGTGCCATGTTAAATTGGCATTTTGCGATCTATAACACGTTAGCCATGCACATCTCGCTTATCTACTGTGTTATCGGCCTACTGATGGCTGTCAATTGTTTCGCGGCTGGCTTCGACTGTGAAAGGGCAAAGGGCGAGATTGAGGAAATGATCTGCGACGATCAAGAACTCTCACAGCTCGACGATGTGTTACTTCGCACCTACAAGGCGGTGCTGACCGTTGTACCCGACCGGAGCGTTCTTCAGACCGACCAAAGGCGCTGGCTCATTAAGATGCGCAACCGCTGCAAGAACGTAGATTGTCTTGTGCAGGCCTACGAAACGCGGATTTTAAAGTTGGAGCAGACATGGGAAGAAATTGTTCGAGCCAACGGGCTCGCTTCATCAAAGACCAATGCCGATCGTACCAATCCATTTGAAGGTGAGTGGAAGACATGCCAATTGTGGAAGGGCGAAGAGATTTGCTCCTCATACGTTCTTGTCCAGCGGAAGGGGCGGGTCTGCGGTGAATGGGACTACTGGGCAACGTATCGCACCTATGAAGGACAGATCCAGGCGAGTTCACGAACCGCAGATCGTGCGGACCTAGAGCTAATCTGCGGCACCCCGGGGAGTGAGACTCAAACTCCATGCGATAACGATTCCGGGTACCGCGGTACCTGGGAAAAGACGAAGGGGGGATTAGCGGTTTGCGATGGCCGCCTCTTTGCTGCGGATCAAACGACGCAATGTACTACGCTAGTTCGATCCACAGGGTTTCTCTATCGCCCATTGACAACGAAGGATCGGAATCGCCTTCTAGGGCAATCATGGGTCAAAAGGTGTCTTGGTGATGGCTAACCCGCCGTTCCAGGGGACCGCCTGCAAGCTGCGCTTGCAGGTGCCCTCCGCGCTTCGCGCTCCGGCGGCCCCTGAACTAGCACGTTAGGCGCTACAGGCAGAATCTCGTCAATCAGAAAGGACTCATCGATGCAGCACCGCACAGCGACCATGTACTACGTCCTTGCAGCCATTGGGCTCATTGCTACGTGGTACTTCAATGTCCAGTTCTTCCTCGACGGGGGAAGTGTCGCTCCGGACTCGTTCTTCGGTAGCGCCTTGGCCAACGCGCTTACCACCGCCATCACCGTGGACATCTACTGGGCTGCCCTGGTGTTCTCGACCTGGGCCGTCCTAGAGCGGAGCCGCGCCGGATCACCAAGCCCATGGCTGTACATTGCGCTGTGCTTTGGCGTGGGCCTGGCGTTTGCCTTCCCGCTCTATCTGGGGCGCCGTGCCCAGTTGCTCGCCCGAGGAGAGCACGGGGTAGCGCCTAACAATTCGTCCACGCCGGCACCGCTTCGTGGCACGGCTTAACTCAGGTGTTAGGCCTCAATGAAACGAGCGCTTTTTCTTTGCACACAGAATCGGCTCAGAAGCCCGACCGCCGAGCAGATGTTTGCGACTTGGCCTGGAGTTGAGACTGATTCTGCTGGGTTGGGAGCCGACGCGACAGTCCCGCTTTCTCCAGAGCAGATTGAATGGGCGAACATCATTTTTGTAATGGAGAAGGCTCATAATAATAAGTTGTCGGCGAAGTTCAAGCGGCACTTAAATGGGAAACAGGTGATCTGTTTGGATATTCCGGATGAATACGAATACATGCAGCCCGAGTTGATAAAGCTTTTGGAATCGAAGACTGGACGTTTTCTGAGGCAGACCTAACATGCAATTGAACAATGCATGCAGGCATGCCTGTTAATCGTACAGCAGGCATATTTTTGCTGTTCTTGCGGATCAGAATTCACGAGGAGAATGGAAAATGATTACTAGTGCTACACAGCAGCGTTTATCTGGATCAATCCTTACGGCAACGTCTGCTGTAAAGGAAAACAAAAGCGCCAACAGGTTGCCGCTATCGGGCGGCGGCACTGAACTCACCACCGTTGATTCTGCTGTGGTTGCTCTAGGAACGGCTACGTCTCTTGCTGATGTCGCAAAAAAATACGATGTACAAAATATGTCGCCACGAGAAATGGCGGCAATGAGCCAGGAACTTTACCAAGCGGGAGCTATTTCTTTTCAAGATCACGCCTTACTTTCTTTTCAGCCAGAATTCGGCCCGCAATATAAGAACCTGGCCGGGCAGCCCGGAAATCTTGACACTCCGAGAGATTTTATTGCGCAGTGGAACGAGCAATTACAAATCCATAAAAAGAACGGAGAGATGTCATTCGTAAAAAATGACTATCGGATATTGAATATTCTTGGCAACCTTGCTTCGTTGCATGAATCCCCCGTCTCTGCCTAACCCTGCATTCGAAGGGACGCTTCGCTTATCGGCAGGGCGCCCATTAACTTCACGTTGAGCGTCCGCTTTCCGGAAGCACGTATGCCCGCTTTGGGTCGGTTTCTCCATTTGCGACGCAGAGGGTGATGGTCGGGAAGGTCGCCCATTGCCGCCGGTACCGCGAATGACTGAATAGACTCCGTGCGGCCAGGCTGTACTATTTGACTTTGTTCAATACTCGGTAATACTTCGAGAATTGGACTTCTTGCGACAGTTCTATGATGCGCGAGATCGTCGTCACGGTACGCGTGCAGACCGCCAGAATCCCACCGATCAGCAACGCCTGAACCGATGACCGGACCTGCTTGGAAAGCAGCGGTGCGAACACTACACTCCAGTTCGTGAGCTGGGGGGAAGGTCGGCATAATGAGGCTCTCGTGGCAGGGTGCTCATTACATGAGCGCGTTCCCCGGGCTCGCGTTGCCGCCCCCCGTGGTCACCCGTCCGATAGACCGAAATGGATAAAGTCGAGCCAAGGTTTAGCGCCACTGAATTATTTATCCACCTCATGGCAAATGAACTTGGCATTCCCCTTTTTCTTGCTTATGCCTTAATAGGGGCAGGGTTAGAAGACCACTGTCAATGCGGTGCTCGATTTCTGCCGCGCTCATCGGTTTGCCATGCAAATAACCCTGGACTACGTGACATCCGATCTCCGCAAGAAACTGTTCTTGCACCGTTTCTTCAACCCCTTCTGCGAGAATTTCCATATTTAAGTTGAGACCGAGCGCCACGACCGCCCGCGCGATAGCGACATCGCTCTGGTCGTGCGGCAAATCGCGGACAAAAGCGCGGTCAATCTTGAGCCTATCAAGTGGAAAGTTCTTCAAGTATGCGAGAGACGAATAGCCAGTACCGAAGTCGTCGATAGCGGTTCTGACTCCCATGGCCCGCAGGCCTCGCAGGATGTCGACGGCACTGGACGGATCTTCAATCAAAGACCCCTCCGTGATTTCCAGTTCCAGATCACCAGCACTGATCCCGCTTTCCTCCAACGCCTTCTGGATGTCTGTCATGAGATTTTTATTGGTGAACTGGCGTGCAGAAAGATTCACTGCCACCGGTAGTGACACACCATAGCGTTGTCGCCATGCTCGAGACTGAGCGCAGGCAGTATGAAGAACCCAGTTGCCAATTGGAACGATGATGCCTGTTTCTTCGGCAATCGGGATGAACTGGACTGGCGAAATCGCCCCCAATTCCGGATTGGACCAGCGTAGCAGAGCCTCCACCCCAACCAGGCAGCCGCTTTCAAGATGGATCTGTGGCTGATAAACGACTGAAAATTCGTTGCGTGTCAGTGCTTGCCGCAGCATCGCTTCTAGAGTCAGCAACTGAGCGCCTTCGATGTTCGTACCATCCGAGTAGAAGTGATAGGTTGCGCGGCCGTCCTCCTTGGCACGGTACATCGCTGCCTCGGCTTGCCGCATCAGGGCTGCCGCTCCATCGCCATCATCGGGAAACAGCGCCACGCCAATACTGGCTGAAACATGCAGCCGATGTCCGTCGACATCGATCGGGGGCACAAAAGCAGC
>DATFAZ010000262.1:0-2553 GCA_035254105.1 Noviherbaspirillum sp.
CTTCAACGGCAAGGCAATCCGCCTCGCGGACCTGTCCGAGCAACTGGCGCAATTCGATATCGTCGTGTCGAGCACCGCATCAACGCTGCCCATCATTGGCCTGGGCATGGTGGAACGTGCAATCAAGGCCCGTCGCCACAAACCGATGTTCATGGTCGATCTGGCGGTTCCGCGCGATATCGAGCCCGAAGTCGGACGACTGGATGACGTGTTTCTGTACACCGTGGACGATCTGGGCACCGCCGTGCAGACAGGCATCGAAAACCGGCAGGCAGCGGTTGCACAGGCAGAAGCCATCATTGAGACGCGCGTGCAATCCTTCATGCACTGGATCGACAGTCGTGCGGTCGTTCCCCTGATTCGCGATTTGCATGACAGCAGTGAAGCGCTGCGCCTGGCTGAACTGGAACGTGCAAAGAAACTTCTGGCCAAAGGCGAAGATATCGACGTCGTGCTGGAAGCGCTGTCGAAGGGCATTACCGCAAAATTCCTGCACGGCCCGCAACAGGCCCTGCATAACGCCCAGGGCGACGATCGTGCGCGCCTTGCGGCGTTGCTGCCCCAGTTGTTCCGCACCAAGCGCTAGCTTCCTCCTCTTCTCCCCCGGGTAGGCTTACCGCCCGGGATTCCGCTCGCTGCACTAATGCAGCCCCGAGTCCCGCTCCATCAAAATTTTCAAACAGACAACGCCAATGAAACCTTCAATGCTTGCCAAACTCGACCAGCTCACCGAACGGCTGGAAGAGTTGAACAATTTGCTGATGCAGGAAGGCATTACGTCCGACATGGACCAGTACCGCAAGCTGACGCGGGAGCATGCGGAGCTTGGCCCTTTGGTCGCGCTTTACAAATCTTATGTGCAAGCCGGCGCGGATATCCAGGCGGCACAGGAGATGCTGTCCGATCCTGACATGAAGGAGCTGGCACAGGAAGAAATCGCCGCAGCGAAAGCGCGAATCGAGCAACTCGAAGTCGACCTGCAGAAAATGCTGCTGCCGAAGGATCCCAATGACGAGCGCAACATTTATCTGGAAATCCGCGCCGGCACCGGTGGCGATGAGGCGGCGCTGTTTGCCGGCGACCTGCTGCGGATGTACACCCGATTTGCGGAACGCAACCGCTGGCAGGTGGAAATGGTGTCGGAATCGCCATCGGAAATTGGCGGCTACAAGGAAGTTATCGTCCGCATCATCGGTTTCGGCGCCTATTCCAAGCTGAAGTTTGAATCTGGCGGCCACCGCGTGCAGCGCGTGCCGACAACCGAAACCCAAGGCCGGATTCACACCTCCGCCTGCACCGTGGCGGTAATGCCGGAAGCTGATGAGGTCGAGGACGTCGACATCAACCCGGCCGATATCCGCATTGACACCTTCCGTGCGTCCGGCGCCGGCGGCCAGCATATCAACAAGACCGACTCAGCGGTACGCATCACCCACGCGCCGACGGGTATCGTGGTCGAATGCCAGGACGATCGCAGCCAGCACAAGAATAAGGCGCAGGCCATGAAGGTGCTCGCCGCCCGCATCAAGGATGTGCAGTTGCGCGAGCAGCAGGCGAAAGAAGCTGCAACCCGCAAATCGCTGATCGGCTCGGGCGACCGCAGCGAGCGTATCCGCACGTATAACTTCCCGCAGGGACGGATGACCGATCATCGTATCAATCTGACGCTGTACAAGCTGGATTTCATCATGGACGGCGACCTGGAAGAGCTGACCAATTCGCTGGTGGCCGAACATCAGGCTGAATTACTGGCAGCACTCGGTGACGAGGCATAATCGGCACTTTTCAGTGCTTGCAACAGAAATTTCTTATCGGGAACATTTGGCTGCATCATTAGTCATATGGCATTACCTACCTGTAAAACATGAACATGAAAACTTCGAAACCCGTATTGCTGGCTGTCGGTGTTATCGCGCTCGCGCTGGTGGGATTTGCGCTGTACTTGCAGCATGTGGAAGAACAACAGCCGTGCCCACTATGCGTTATCCAGCGTTACGTCTTCATCGCTATTGCACTGGTCTGCTTCCTATTCGCTGCATTGCCGCGTGGCGCCACACGTTTTGGCGCCAGTCTGGGCGCATTGACTGCGCTGGGAGGCGCCGGCGTGGCGGGCTGGCATATCTGGGTGAAAGCGCATCCGGCAATTTCTTGCGGCATCGATCCACTTGAGACTTCTCTCAACAAGCTTCCCACCGCAGAACTGCTGCCCTACGTATTCAAGGCCGATGGCTTTTGCTCGACCGAGTACCCACCGATTCTCGGCTTATCCACCCCGCAGTGGTCGGCAATCTGGTTCGGCGCACTCGCCCTTGTACTGATCTGGGCAGCGCTTAGGCGCAGCCGTTGAGCCAGCAGATGGCCTCGACGCCGGATTCCCAGCAACATGCTGCAGGATGTTTTTCGATTGCGGCCGGAACCACCATCGGCGCGCTGCAAAGAAAGCCGCCGATAGACGCGATGGAAGCGCGCATCCTGATCGCCCACGCGCTGCAATTATCACGCGTACAGCTGATCACGCAATCCGATCGCTCATTGAACGCCGAAGAAGCGATC
>DATFAZ010000263.1:0-13332 GCA_035254105.1 Noviherbaspirillum sp.
CTTTGCGACGAGTCCCGGCATAGAAGGGATAAACCCCGGAAGGTGGCCGACGTACACGCAGTAAAACGGATTCAGCTTGTCAATCGAGGAAACAGGACGCGCCAGGAATGATCGGCTGAGCGCAGGCATTGCATTGGTCGACGACGGATGGGGACAGGCGCTACCGACCGCCACGCTTCACAGGCGGCGGCCGACTGAAGTCAGAAGGGCGGTAGGCGGTAAGCGGGCAAGATTGCCCGCTACCATATGCTATTGATGCTAAGGACCGTCTTGCCATCCGAATTATTCGGCATCTGGCAGTCATAGGCGTTCAGAAACTGCCCCTGTCCGTCTTCCCATGACAGGGTGTACATCGGCCAGTGTCCCTTGTCGATTCTTTGATCCGCTTCGCGCTGGCAGTACACCTCGGTGTGCGGCGCAAAACCCCGGCAGCTGCGGAGCAGGGCGCTGGTCGTCAGCGAGCGCGCGCCGTAACCGGGGAAGAATACCCGGTTGTGGAACGCCGCCAGCGCCAGCGCGGTGTCGGAGCCGCTCGCCACCCCCGATCCGTCAAAGAATGCTTCGCCGGGCCTGCAGGTATCGCTGTGCGCCACGCGCTTTCCTTCAAATCGTGCGAACAGCTCCCGATACTGGGGCGCGAAATCCCCGGTGCGCGGATATCCAGAGCGGCACAGTGCCGCAGGCGGTTGCCGTGCCGTCGCCCGCGCCGCCCCCGGGCTCATCAAGTCGATGCAAAAGGCGATATTGCCTTCGGCGTCATGCGCGAGGTGGTAGCCGAATGCGGGGAAGTAGTCGAGATACATGTCGCCGCCATCCCACGCTAGGGACACGCTCCCCCAGCCCAGTTCGTCGCCAAACCGGTCGTCCAGGCGCTGATACAGCACCGCTGTATTCCATGGCAGCCGGCCGAGCACGTCGACCAGGTCTCCCGTGCACAGCGGCGTTGGCGCCGGGTTGCTGGCAGGCTGGTCGAGGTGTGCCTGCACGCCATCACGAATGCTGGCCAGCTCGGCTTCGTTGAGCGTTATCCCGCCCCGCCGGAAAAACACTCCCAGGCGCTCGGTGGTAACGTCCACGTCTTCACGCAGCGCAGGTGCATTGGCTAGTGCGAATCGAATGAATTCATTGAGGTGCGATGGTCGGATTGCGTTCATCGTTATGGGGCCACTTTCTAGTTAGCTTTGTCATGGAGCAATCACGTTATTGACGTCTAACCGGCCGAGCCGTGTACCGTTTGAGGGCTTGGAGCAGTTCGTCCGATTGTTTCATTTCCCTACTGAGCGTGTTTTCGCGCGCCAAGGATTAAACCGGTTCGTCGCATCACGGTCTATCCCATATTTAGGTCATGTTGTAGGCGGTCAGGCATAAGGGCTTCCGTCTGCTGTGCAGCCTAGGACTGTGGGCGACGCAACGGCCGACCCGCTGCAGGGTGTCAGCCCAGCTGCCGCCTAACCACTCCCACTGCATGTCACTGGGCGCTGGTCAGCTTGTCGCGCTGCTTGACCATCGGGCCATCCATGCTATCCGGGATATAGCTCTGCACGACCTTCACGTTGCGAAGGTTCGCTTCCATCGCGGTCTTCACTTCAGCCATCAGTCGGGGTATGAACTGGCTGCCTTCGCCGACGAGCATGCCGCCCAGGCTCGCTCCGATCGTGGCTGGCGACAGCAGGCCGCTGGCCTTGCTGTAAGACGCATATACGGCCGTCCGGTAACCGGTCGCGTATGGAATCACGCACACAAAATACTGGGTCTGTTGGCCGTACCCAGCAAGTCCCGAGTCGCTCGAGCTGAGATTGAGCACTGCGCTTTCGCAGCGCGGGGTGCGCAGCGCTATCCCCCGCGATTGCATTACGGCGCCAAAGCCAGACCCGCCCCCCATGTCGTTGACCGAGAAGTTTCCCGGTGCGCTCGGCAGCGGTACCGGCGGGGCGATGCGGCTGGCGCGCACTGAGCTCACCTGCGTCTTTACCGCCTTGGTGACTTCGGTGAGCACTTTTTCCATCGCAGCAGGGTTGGTGGGACCAGCGCCGTCGATCACGACATACGCTTCCTGCGTTTCAAAGCTGGGTGTGAGGGAGCTGCAACCCGACAGGGTCGAACCAAGCAGGAGAGCGGAGGCAAGGGACAGTGCGGTTTTCGGTGCATTCATGACAATATCTCCAGAGGGGTTGTCCAAGGCGACGCTCATGTTGCGTCGATGAAAGGATTGTCCGCGTTCCCTCGGGTCGTTTCGATAGATGTGTGACGAACACCGGCTTTTCGGCGACGAATCAGCCGAGTTTCGCGACGTGTCCATTCGTGTATCGAGCTTGCTCGGGCGGGAGATGGTCCCACAGGTTCCTATGTTGTCATCGGTAGTTGTATCGTTTTCCTACCGCCCGTCCGGCCAATTTCTCTTCAAGCGCGGCGGGTCCCATTCCTTGGAGCGACGAATTTGGAGACGAGAAATGTCCCAATTGAGTCGGGCATGCCCGTTGGCCAGGTTAATGCAGTACTGGAGCCTGCGCTCGTCATACGGGTCGGAATCCCCCACGAGGGTGGCAGACCGGCTTTTCATGCGTTCAATGAAGGCTATCCGGCGATGGTCCGCTCTAATGCCTTCTGAGGGCAGTCAAATCAGCGGTTTACGATACTCGCCGGTGGCAAGAATCTGTTCAACAGCGGAGCCCGGTAGAGTAAAGATGTGGTGCGGTGGTCTTAGGCTTGGCTTGTCCGTTGGGCGCCCCTATTGTCTGGCGGTACCCTAGTAGCGGTTGCCATCACCGCGTTTCCACATCCTCCTCATCGAACCGCACGTGCAGGTCTCCCGCATCCGGCTCTCGGACAGTACATCACGCCTTCACACACGCCACGCTACGCCTCCGCGCGCAGTCAGATGCACGAGCCCGAAGTGCCCGTAGAGGTGCGAGAGTGGATAAGTCCCCCCCTGCGTCGCCTGACTTTGTACTTATCGCGCAGCCACCGTCGCAGCCGCGAAGCCGTGTACATGTCGAGTGTACGGTATGTCCGACTCACGATCCCTACACTGAAGTCGTTCGCCCAGCCGCGCAGCGTGCGATTTAACTTGCCCACCAGTTCCGTAGTTTCCTGCCACGTTATATTCAGATTCGTCAGCGCATGGACCTTCTCGACCATGCGCCGGATACTCTTCTTCGATGGCCACAGCGCAAGACGCACCTTGCCGGTCGAGGGCGAGTACCGCCGGCCAAACGTAAAACCCAGGAAGTCGAATTCTCCATCCGGCACCCGACAAATCCGGGTCTTCTCCTCATTCACCGTCAGCTTCAGCTTGCCCATGAGCTGTCGCATGTGCTGGATGGCTTCTTCCGCCTTGCCACGCTTGCATAGGATCACGAGATCATCGGCATAGGTAACGATGCGGCTGCCAAGGCGATACTCCAGCCCCAGCACCTTCCAGGCCAGCACGAATCGACGCATGTACAGATTCGATAACAGCGGCGAGATCGGTGAGCCCAGAGGTATGCTGCGTCCACTGTCGCGGGCAACAGTCGAACGTGTCCTGACGCCTTTGCTGTCCGTTTCCTCGACAGTGCATTCCAGCCACATCCGAATCAAATACAGCACATGCCAGTCGACGATACATCGCGCCAGCGAGCGCATCAGTTCTGGATATGGAATACTGCCGAAGTAGTCAGGCAGGTCGGCATCGACCACGTCCGTCTGCCGTACGAGCAAGGCGTGGAGCCAGGATGACATCGAAGTCAAAGATGCGGCCTGTCAGGATCATTGCGACTGCAGTGAACGGCTAGCACCGTTGATGCGGGCTGTTGCCTATCTAGGCTTGATACTCCAACCATACCTCATGAGAAACCGGTCAAGTTCTCCAAATGAACGTTCTGGCAAGTGGGAAAGCACCGCAGACATAAACGCTTGGAGATCTGTAATGTCCTTCCAGGTTCTCGGCACTGTTGTCGCCTCATGAGTGGGACGAACCGCTTTAATCAGGCTGTTCATCGCCCGAAAGTTATGCTGATCAATAATCGGCAGTGGGTCAGCATGATGAATAAGATGCGTTAAATAGGCTTGTGAGATATACGCAGTTTTCGGCAATTTGGAGCGCCACCACTGAAAAGTCGATTTTGCATCGGTGCAGTCTTTTGATTGCACATACTCTGGCCACAAGTTCTCAATCTTATGAATCAGTTCGAGCTGCTTTTGCGGAAACTTCTTTTTACCAACGTGCCCCCACTTCCACACAAGCGCTGCATAAATTTCGTTATTCTCAACGCCTTTCTGTGAAAAAACAGATTTGTATCTTGCATAGTCCTCGGCAGGATATTTCTTGAAGCTGTAGCTCGACAAATGCGAGTCAAATATCGGGCCAATGATATTGGCAACCGCAATTACTTCATTGCTTGTAAGGTTCAAAGAGCAACTCCCAAAAGTCCGTAATGTGTTGGAGAACCAGCTGCATTGCTGTCTGTGGTCATCTTCATGTTAAACATCACCTCCGCTCAAATAGCGGTGAAAAAACACAAAACATGTACAGCTGTCTGCCTATCTTGGCGACGTCATTCAGCCGGAACCTTTGATAGGCTTATCTTCCAGGAATTTACATTATTTCCTAGTGGCACGAAACGACGAGGAAAAGCAGGCAGGCTCCGTGGATGTGACCAGTCTGCCTCCATCAACGCCTACCGATGCTTCCGAGGTACTTGCCATGTGCATACGCCGATAGTACCGGGCTCGAAAATTGAAGAAATAGTCGTCGTAACCTTCTTCAACCGATCCATCCCCTCATGCGGTATGCTTGATCCGGATGAACAAAGGAAGCACGATGGTGACCTGGTTTGTGTACCTGATTGAATGCGAAGGCAACAGCATCTATACGGGTATTACAACGGATGTGGCGGCCCGTTATGCCGCTCATGCCGCGGGCAAAGGGGCGAAATACACGCGATCTCGGCCCCCACGCCAATTGCTCTGCAGCTTTCCGGCCGCCGATCGGTCAGATGCGTCCAAGCTCGAGTACTGGATCAAGCGCCTTTCTCCGGCTCAGAAGTACGAGATCGTGACATTGGTCTTGACTGAAGAAGCGCGCCTCGCAACGGCAACGCCGTAAAAATGAACATAGGTACGTTCCACCACGCGCTCGACCGACTTATCGCCGTGTTACGCGCGTCACCTTTTGACGCTGATCGCTTAGATCACCACGCACCAGACCAAGGCGGCCGGCACGGAGCCCAATGACGCGGCCCGATTGCTGCTGCAACGGCCCGAATACAAGGGGAGTTTTTCCTTTACCTGAATCACTTCCTGCCACTGGCCACTTCCTGACTCCCGGCCATCGGCGCGCGCGATGGCGTCGATCGTTTGCGACAGATCCCGAACCAGCTCCAACCACCCATCTTCACAGATGAACCCCTCGGATATCCGGGATTCAGTCAATGGCTTGTTCTTTCTTCGAAACAGATGCGGGAAGGATTCAAAGAATTGGTGGGTGCGGTTGGGGGACATGGATGGGCCTGGTCAGTAGACGAACTCCAACAGAGCCGTGCGCTCCTTGGCACGTCACTTCGGCATCAATGACGCGTGGTTGCCTAATCCCATGGAATCTCGCTAGCACGATTCCATGCGATACAAATTGCCATCTTTGACGCCCGATGAGTGTCATTTTGCACCACAGGTACGACCACTCTTTTCAATGCGGGGCGGCCAGAAGCGCCAACAGATTGCCGCGCCCGATAGGATGACCGTTCGGGTCGAAAGTGGTGTCATTGTGCGGATAATAACTTCCGAGTAATTGGCCATTGAGTGTGTAGATGCGCGTCGAGCTATCCCCTGCGGGGCGGATAACGCCAAATACTTTTCCGTTAATGTCTTTCAGGTATTGGGTAGCCATGAATTTCTCCTCTCGGATAGGATATGCAATGTCCACATGCTAGTCCGCGATAGCGACGGTATATGTCGCCACCACAAGCCGACCATTGCGACATATAGTGACGCTACAGAGTGCAAGAATCGTTTGTCTTATTATGACGCGCGCACTTTTATGAACGACATACAAAAAGCAGCTCGGCTTATTGCACAGGCAGACGGACTCTTGATCACGGCGGGGGCAGGTATTGGCGTGGACTCCGGGTTGCCAGATTTTCGAGGTAATCGAGGATTTTGGCGCGCGTACCCCGCGCTTGGCCGCCAGGGGCTAAGTTTCGAAGCGATGGCCAATCCTGCCGCATTTACAGCCAATCCCCGGTTGGCATGGGGATTTTATGGGCACCGGCTTCAGCTGTACCGGGAGACTGTCCCTCACGCGGGATTCCAATTGCTGTCGGAAATGGCGCAGCGCTTGCCACATGGCGCCTTCGTCTACACGAGTAACGTGGACGGTCAATTCCAGAAGGCTGGCTTCGACGAGTCGCGCATTGTCGAATGCCACGGCTCCATCCACTATTTGCAATGCCTGCAGACTTGCTCGACACGCATCTGGTTGGCCGATACTCTCACTGTGGACGTAGACGAAACCGACTGCATTCTCCGCTCACCGTTGCCGCAGTGCCCACGCTGCCGTGCGCTGGCGCGCCCGAATATCCTGATGTTCAATGACTGGGCGTGGCTTTCGTCACGCGCGGATGCCCAGCTGTTGCGCTTCGATCTGTGGCACAAACAGGTGCAGCGCATGGTCGTCATCGAACTCGGCGCGGGTATCGACCTGCCTACCATCCGGCGCAAGGGCGAGGGCATGCGGGTGCCCATGATCCGCATTAACCCGACGGACGCGACGGTGCACGGCGCCGAGAGCGTGGGTGTGGAAATAGGGGCGCTCGAGGCTCTGACAAAGATCGCCGATGAACTGCGCTGATCTACCAGCGCGGCCGTAGGAGGAGTAGGGTTCATGATCAGTCCGAACGCGCAACGCGTTTGTCTTTTTTTATTTTGGTTCAACCGTGGCGTATTCCGACTTCGTTGGATTCATCATGCATGAACTGAAAAAGGCTGTTCAGCTGATTGAGAAGGCGGAGGGCTTGCTGATCATGGCTGGCGCTGGAATCGGTGTGGACTCAGGTCTGCCCGACTTTCGAGGCAATCGCGGATTCTGGTGCGCTTATCCTGCCCTTGGTCGCCAGAAAATCAGCTTCGAGGCAATGACCGATCCATCTGTGTTTGCGACAAATCCTCGTCGGGCATGGGGTTTTTATGGGCACTGTCTGCAGCTTTATCGCAATGCAATACCCCATGTAGGATTTCAAATTCTGCTTGCGTGGGCAAAACGTATGCAGCACGGCGCCTACGTGTACACCAGCAATCTGGATGGGCAATTCCAAAAGGCTGGCTTCGATGCGTTGCACATAGTGGAATGCCACGGGTCGATCCATTACCTGCAATGCACGCGTCCCTGTAGCGCAAGCATCTGGTCCGCGGAAAATCTGTCCCTTGATATTGATATCAAGGAGTGTTTGTTGCGCTCGGCACTTCCGGAATGCCCACACTGCGGCGCGCTGGCCCGGCCGAACGTCCTGTTATTCAATGATTGGCCTTGGATTTCTTCGCGAACCGATGGTCAGGAGCAGCGCTACTCGATGTGGCGCAAAAAGGTGCGACGATTGCTCATTATTGAAATTGGAGCTGGCGTCGATCTCCTACCATCCGGCGCAAGGGCGAAGCGATCGCAGCGCCAATGATTCGTATAAATCCTGCCGATGCCACAGTGCGTGGAGGCAGCAGCGTGGGAGTGAAGATGGGCGCGCTGCAAGCCTTGACGCTACTCGCGAATGCGTTGCGACGATAAGCTTGGGCACGCATTGTGCGCGCTTGTAACGCGCCTGCACGGATTGTGCGTCCACATTCCCCGCTCGCTATTGGCGGTTACGGCGCAATGCGACAGCCTGCTCCACGAAAGAGTCAATTTTTTCGCGTAGCGAAACCGGCTCGAGCACGTCGACATAGTGCGCAACTTCCTGAAGTAAATTCACCAGCTCGCGGCTATTCCGAACTGTTGCGCTAAGCACGAACGAGCCGTCCGGTAACGGGGTGATGGATTGGTCGACCGACAGAGGGGCACCGACAAACCGGTTACGGACCCATTTGGTTTCCTCGCCTTGCCGAATATGCAGCTGTATTGCAATCATTTTACCGTCGGACACTTGTGCAACGCCCGCGCGGATTGCATCGTCCAGACTGGGAAGTCCGCGCTCGACAAGATCATAGGCGCGGCGTTTAATCGTCAGAATGCGGTCAACGCGGAACGTCTGTGGCGTCCCATCGCCCCCCGAAATGATCCGATCCTTCATGGCCACCAGGTAATAGTAAATTCCCTTATGCAGCAAGCCAATCGGATGCAAGCGATAGTTATTGACCGAATCATTTTTGCTCGCGTGATAGGTCATATCAAGCTGTTCCTCATGAAACAGGGCGTCGCTGATCTCGTGCACATGGTCCATGTTGATTTCGGGCGGAACGCGGGGCGGTCCGTCCGGTATCGCGCGCATGCGGTCCTTAAAACGGCCCGCCCCCCGGGTGGGCGAGCGCGACAACACCTCATTGGCTTGGTCGAGGTAATGCTGGAAGGACTGCGCAACCGACGGCGGCAACAGGAATTTCAGCTCCTGATCCAGCAGTGCCAGCATGGCGGCGTCCTCTTCGGACATCGCTTGGAACAGGAGCGCCTTGCTCTTGGGCGAATGACTCCAGCATGTGGTCCGGCCGTCCTCTTCGTCCTCTTGGTGAAGCAATTCAATCCCGACCTCTCTCCAGACGGTCTCGTCGGACGACATGGCTAGCAGGTCACGCTCGATGGTACGAATGCCGGCGGCATATTTGGTCGACTTCAGCAAGGTGCAAATCTCGCGTGCGCTGCGCCCCTTATTGCCCCTTCGTTGCACGGGAAGAAGGCTTAGGATCTTCATGCGACGCACCAGCGTCTTTCCGGAGTCCTGTTTGCAGCCTTTGGGCAGCATGCCGGCGGCATCCTCGTCCTGTCGTTTCTCGCTGTCCATTTTTTAACGTCACTAATTGTCGCTATCCAACTATAGCATTGCGATGAGGCAATTGCGATGACCCGCGCAACCTGCCGGAAAAGAGGAGCAGGGATCGAAAATTTCCCAACTGCGCTATTTACGCGACGTCCAGTCTGGTCATCTCTGCACATTTGTGGCTGAGAGGGAAGACGCTCGACATACTTCAGGCGGGCCCTCATATACAGGAGTGAACAATGGAACTAGAAACCGTGCTATTTGAATTTTGCAACGACAAGCTCCGTGACGGCACCGGCTGGTACGAATGGACGTTTAATTGGGATCGCCTGCCGCCAGGTATCCGCAAACCAGCTGGCAACTGCTATGAGCAAAACGTGGCTCTTAAGAAGGCGCTCAGCAAGGACTGGAAGGAGACCGCAAGCGTCACCCGCCGGCATGCGCTGGAACGATTCTACATCGTGGATTTTGGCGGTGTCCGCACCAACAGCGAGGACACGTTGGACAGGTATTTCACCAACACCGACGCGCAGAACATCGCACTGGGCAGCCGTGGCATCGCCAGCTGGTCCAAGGCGCTGTCCGTACGGGATGCGCAGCAATACGCCATTTACGATGCGCGCGTGGCAGCCGCACTGACTGCCTTACAGATCCAATCGCGTGTAGCGAACCCGGTGCGCTTCCCGTTACTGCCAAGCCGAAATACGTTGATTGCAAACAGGATTCCGATGTTGAAGGAATGGGCGCGGGATCATCGCTGGGCTGCCACGCCAGCGTCCTTCTATGAAGATTACCTGAAGCTCTGCCGGACAACGGCGGAACGATTAAACAGCGAAGTCCGGAACCTGGACGCCCAAGTCTACTCGGTCGAAATGATGCTCTTTGCTCATGCCGAAGCCCTGGTCTGGCTCGCTCTGCCGAACAACTGACTGTGCAGAAAGCGATGAAACCAATGTGGCGCCTGTAAATATGCCGTTACCCGGACTACGGCGCGAGCGGCTACCGCGGCGCCAATTTCAACGCGCGTTTTTCGCATGGCTGCGAGACAGCAACCGCAGCCTGCCGTTTCCCCTGGCCGTGGCACTCCGGACGGACAATACGCTCGTATGTCGCATCACTGGCATTACGGATGCAATCCGGATCTCGCTTGCCAACGACCTGTGCGTGTACGTGGAGCGAGGCGGCGAGTTCTGGGATGCCCTTTTATGGCTGGACTGCCGGCCACAAAAGCAAGGCAACTACTATGTCTGCGCATTCTGCCCTCCCGGCGACCGGGAACGCTTCAACAGCCGGGAGGCATTATGGCGTTCGCATTTATTCGATCCACTCGCCGACTGGATGCAGACACTGCGCTCGTCGGACTGGCTGCTGCTGTTCGAGACAGGCCCGGGTGGCTCGACCTGGGCCCGGCTCGAAGCCTATATGCAAACGGCGCATTACCGGTACCTCGTCGCCAGGCTTGCCCTGCACATGGGGGGCAACGTGTCCCACGGCGGCACCGGGTGACGATGTGCTGCCGTGGAGCACCTAGCACCGCATCAATTCGCTTTCTCACACGTCCAGCAAAAAGGAGATCCAGATGAAGAGAACCCGCGCTGCCAACGCCGCTTCGCCAGATTTCGCGGCCGCCAAATCACACTGCCAACCCGGCATTGATGCCAAGCGTAGGCGAACCGTGGTCGCGGCCGCGCTCGCTTGTGCAATCCCGTCGCTCGCATTTGCCGCCGCGACACCGTCTTCGAACGCGTCCGCAGTAGGCATACAGGACGCCAGCGTTGCCATGGCAATCACTTTCCTGCAGGACCGCTACTGCGTGAAACTGCCTGTCGTCTATTCGCCTGTCTCACTACTGTAGAGGCAATTCCGGCTTGGCTATGGCAAGGCAATGGCGCTGGCTAGGCAGCTGGAGCACATCGGTTTCTGGCAGATCGACGAGCTGCAGCCGCAGCAGCGGGTCGCGAGGCTAAATGCCGTCTTCTCTGCGGACTGTCACTATCTTGCCGTCTGACATCTGCGTCGCAAATTGACGCGATAGCGTCGTATTGTGACCGCATGCAGGATAACCATCACCGGGAGGACAACCATGCATGACGATAACAGGCGGAGCTGGGCCGACGCTTACGCGGTATTCGCATTCCTTCAGCGTTTCCAATGGCTGGTGCAGATACTGGTGTTCGCCGTTGGTATCGGCATGATCATCTGGGGTGTGTTCGCCAACCGTAAAAAGGCGCTGGAAGCGCCAGATCCCGTGGAGGCGACCTTCTGGTACCTCCGTTACCTTTCCTGCTGCATCGGCACATACGGTCTCGCGTACTTTGTCATGCTGCTCATCGATGCCCACGTCCAGCACCTCCCATTCCTGCAATACTGGCCACTGATCGACATGCTGTGGATCGACCATAGCTGGTATGGCGACTATGATCATACGAACGCGATCTATGGCGAGCCGCTGTTCATTGCTGGCCTTGCGTTCCTGGTGCGCGCGGCATCCCGCGTGTACGGGAGTTACGATGAGCTTTGTGAATCGTTCACCCCGACCGATTTTGCTATGCGTCAGTGGCTCGCCCAGCAGATCGAGCCACTGCAGCGGCTCCACCCGGAATACGATGGCCGGTTCTCGCTCTTGTCGGATGCGGAGAGAGCGCGACTACGCCAGGAATGGAAAAACAAATATCGCTGGAAGTATGATCAGCTGGTTGCAAAACGCTCTGCTTATACGCGTAGCAATGATCCGGCATGAATCGCCTGGCCAACGCACTCGAAAGGACGATGATGACAACCGATATCGGAATACAAGTCGCGCCGCAAGGCACTGATGCGCATTGTTCGCTGCCAGACGAGGAACTGCTGGTCAGCGATGTGGTTTTCGGAGCGCAAACGCCGCTGCACATGAGCGACGAACAAATGGAGGCGGAGTTTGCCTACATCATCGACTGTTACTCGAAACCGGAAAACGTTCGCAATGACTGAAGACCAGCTTGAACTCTTTCGCAAGCCCAGCGGCCGCACTGCCATTTTGACCGCGTCGGGATTCGTGCTGGACCTGACCAGTCCCGACGCAACCGGCTTGCCAGTGGAAGATGTCGCACGTGGACTGGCGTACCAGCCGCGCTGGTGCGGAGCAACCCGGCAGTTCTATTCGGTGGCCGAGCACAGTGTGATGGTGTCGCGCCTGGTGCCGCCAGCCTTGGCGTATGACGCGCTCTGGCACGACGGTATCGAATTTCTCCAGGGCGACTGGCCGTCGCCGCTGAAGGTCTATCTCGGACGCGACGACATCAACCAGAAGCTCGAGCCGATCGAAGCGGCGCTGGCGGCGCGGTTTGGCTTTGCGCGCCATCACGATGAAGTGAAGCAAGCTGACCTGATCGCGATGGCCACGGAACTGCGCGATCTCCTGCCGCCGGCGTGGATGGACTGGGGACACTTGCCGCCGCCGGCAAAGACCAGGATCCAACCGGTTGGGCCGGAACGCGCGTACGCGCTGTTCATGGAGCGCTACCACGAAGTGAAGCACCTCACCCGGCCTACCACCTAATCCAATTTCCGACGAGAGGACGACGACAATGACCCCGCATACACCTGCAGCAGACCTCTTCCGGGAATTGTCGGATGTCCAGGCATTGATCATGGATTTGCTCAGCGCGCCTGGGCTGCACGTCACACACTGGCCGTCGTATTACCGCCTGTACCTGGACGTGGACGAGCTTGGCGGGCGAGTGCAAGCGGCAGCATGCTACCTCGCTGAGCGCATAACCGGGGAGGATGGGCTGCCTGACCCACGGCGTATCGAAGCCGCAGACGGTTGTTTGTCCGGAATCGGTGACTGCCAGCGACGGATTGTTGACCTGCTGGGCGCCATGGAAAGGAATGTCCTGATTTCCTGTGATGACAGGGCAATCATGCATCGCTTGCGGTGTCACTTCCGCCCCAAGAGCGCGTGGTATTTGGAATTTCAGAAACGCTACTGCGCAGGCAAGATTGCGCAGGAAGGGACAACGCTGACCCGGACCATCTTCCTCGTTGATCCGACCCCGACGTACCGCATGCCCGACCTCGATGAAAAACAACTGGTGCAGAACCAATTATTCGATTTATCGGCTGATGACGCGAGAGCTGCGCTGGCGCGAACCTTTCACGGCGTGTCGGACCGGATCGCCCAGGTGAGGGCGCGGATGGGCGACTATTTAGTTGACCATTGCACCACCAAAGACCTGCTGCATCCTTCGTCGATGTGACATCACGTTAGCTTTGCCGTTGAGGCTGTGCAAAAACCCATCAAACGTCATCTTTCCTAGTTTTTAGATGGGCGATACTTCTCTAACAACAGGAGGAGTCAACGATGGCACGATTCAAACCGATCGACATGAGTCCACGCTTTCTTCCTGTGGTGCTC
>DATFAZ010000264.1:0-6958 GCA_035254105.1 Noviherbaspirillum sp.
GGAAGGCGTACCAACCGAAGCCATTCGGGCGCTTCGCCACGCCTATGCAACCAACTTCCCGCAATGGCTGCACGACAATGCCAGGCCGTTCTTCGTTCCGGAAACGCCGGAAAGCATGCTGACGTGGATGGAAAACATCATGCTGCAGACATCGCTGCGGGCGGTGGTCGAACTCTACGATGCGGTTGCAACGACGGATTTCAGGAAAGAAATGCGGGAGATCAGTGTTCCAACGCTCATCGTGCAAGGAACGAAGGATGCGTCGATACCCATCAAGATTTCGGGTTACAAGGCAGCCAAGCTGGTGAAAAACAGCCGATTCATCGTCTATGAAAATGCGCCGCATGGCCTGCCTTTGACGCACACTGCAAGGCTCAACCGGGATCTGCTCGACTTTATTGGCGCTTCGTCGGGCTGACGGCTTTACCTCGATCGCTGCCATGGGTAACCCCGCATGAGCCCACGGCCCGTGATCTGCGGATCGAGCCATTTTTTCCCGCCAACGAGCATACCGCTCGCCGGTTCCGCTAACGGGTCGCCGTCGAACAGGCGGCGATCCCAGCATAACAGGAGAATTCACCATGAACACCCTCGACTCCCTGCAGCACATGCTTGACGGATTGTTCCCTGGCCTTCTGGGCTTGCGGCTCACGAATGCGGACAAAGAGCGCGTAAGCGGGACGCTGACCGTGCGTGAGGATCTATGTACGGTCGGTAACAGTATCCACGGTGGTGCGATCATGTCGTTGGCGGACACGCTGGGTGCCGTCAGCGCCTATTTGAACCTACCGTCCGGCAAACGTACTACCACGATCGAATCAAGTACCAAATTCCTGGCTGGAGCACGACTGGGGACAACGGTAAGCGCAGAAAGCACGCTTCTGCATGGCGGCAAGACGACGATGGTGTGGCAAACAAAGGTTCTGACCGAGGACGGCAAACTGTGTGCGTTAGTTACACAGACACAGTTGGTGCTCGACGCCGCCTGAAGCTGCCAAACGGTGCTGGAAACACCGGTGGATCAGCAGTAGTCAGCGTCCAGCCCACAAAAGAGAACCGGAAACTGCAAAACATAAATTGTTCGGAGGAACTATGACAGCATACGCCGTTGCCATAATTCGCGAGACCCGATTCGGCCCCGAGATCAAGGAGTACTTGCAACGCATTGATGAAACCTTGGCCCCGTTCTCCGGCAAGTACCGCGTTCACGGCGGACCTTACCTGCCGTTAGAAGGGGCATGGTCCGCAGACTTGGCGCTTATCGAGTTTCCCTCTATGGAGATGGCGAAAAGATGGTATGAATCTGAAGCTTATCGGGCCATCCGGCCACTTCGCATCGGCAATACGGATGGTGATGTGCTTCTCGTACAGGGAGTACCAGATGATCATAAAGGTGCGGATCTTCTTGGCTAAGTCGATGACGTCCCATTCTGACGCAATGATTTATGTTCATGGTTTGACCCAGGGAAAATATGGTGTTGAACCTTCCTCCACCTGCCCCCTGCGCCAGGCAGGTTCATAAGCTGGTTATTTAACACCTTAACCGACGGTTGCTGAGAAGCTCGCATTCCTGTTTTGAGGCGGACCGGACCGGTTACTCGTTTCTGAGGAAGGTGATGCGCCCCAAGTGCCCCCCAAATTATCTGGATGTCAATAGGCATTAAAACCGCTCCAGAAACAAAAAACCCGCATCAGCACTGGGCTAGATGCGGGTTAGTTGGGCCTGTCTGAACTTCTTTGAACTACATTCTGGCGGAGAGGGGGGGATTCGAACCCCCGATAGGCTATTAACCTGTAACAACGCTTTTTACTGGATGTTTACACAGGTATTTGCGGGCATTGATAGGGCGTCGCGGGGAAGCTAGTTCATTAATTTTATTGGGAATGTTGGTTTTTCATTTCCCAGTGAATTCCCTAGAATGCCCTGCATTATCCCTGAGATTATCCCTGGAAGCGGGCGGGGTAAATGCATTTAACTCTTGGGCAACGACTCCAGGCTTGTGATTCCTATCGACGTGGATTCGAGTCCCATCGCGCCCCAAGAAATTCATGCACTTAGCCCAGCTCTCCGGACTGGTCTTTTTGCATTCTCAGAGTCATGTAGGCGCCATGTAGTTATTCCTGGTCAACACAGGCGTTCTATCCATTGCACCATTCTCGCAAGTAAGTCTTACTAGGATGCGTATAAAAAAACCCCAATAGCCTTCTGCGCCGGCGGCGTCGCCTCGGTAAAAGCGCCCCTGCACCGTTCAATTCCTTTCCTATAATGATATGGGAAGGACGTTGTTTCATGAACCCCGCATTCAAGGTGTCGGCCGCGCCGATTGCCATATCAATGTTGCTTGGAGGCTGCGCTGTGTACGAGCCAGCGTACAGTGACTATCCTAACTCCCAGTCCACTCTAGTGTATGTTGAGCAGGGCTACAGCTACTTCTATCCGCCAACACCCGTATATGTTCAGCCGCCGCCAGTGTACGTCGCGCCTCCGGTCAGATTCAGCTTCAGTTTTGGATATTGGAGTGGCAGAGGAGGACATGGCGGCGATCACTGGGGCGGTGGGCACCCTTGGGGAGGCGGGGGCCGATTTGACGGTGGACATGGATGGGGTGGGTTTCGCCACCACCGATAATGAAAATCTCGGCCGGCTCTGGCTAGAAATAAAAATGAAGCGCCGCAGTTTCCTAAACACTGACGAGCCTTTCTTTGACTGAAAGGAAAAGTACTATCCCATGCACGCGAGCGCCTTCAAGAAGACTTGCCGACGGGCAGCAATTGACCGAACGTAGCAGAACTGGGGAATACCATCAATACTCTGTGCCAGAGTCCTGACCTTGGACTGCTACCGTCAAACTGGAGCAGTCGGTCCAAAGTTGCCTCTCGGCAAGTCAGAAAGCTGCCGTTCAACAGTTTATTGAGCGTCAACACGCCAACTATTTCCATGACTATGACCAGCGGCATGCAAGAGCATTAACTGCCACGTTGTCTAGCTCCGGAAAGCGTTGCCCAAGTTGTGCCTCGAACGCCTTCTGCTCTTGTGCCAGGTCAAGCTGCGACTTGGCAGACGGGGATGGTCAATGTCAAGATAGTTTTGGATCTGAGCCAGTTTGGCCGCTGCATCATTGCCATAGGCGATAGTCATTCGCTCCACCTGACCGAACGGACGATACCCGCCCGTTTGATTCGCGCCAAGGTAGACCTTTAACATAGTGTTAGCCGCGGAATTCATGACGCTTAACGTTCAATTAACCGGCGCGTTTGCGCGTCTGTGTCGAATTGCCTGCTATGCGTCAGCGCTATTTCACCTACCATCGTGCAGCCGCGTCAGCCGAGCTCGTTACGGCCCCCAATCCAGAACTGGTTGGAGCGCATTTGAAAGTTCATATGACTCAGCTCCAATGCGAGAATCAACATCCATGACATACACTCCAACGATTTTTCCATTCAACGCTTCCGTAACGTTGCTGGAGTTGGGTTGACTGCGCCAGCTGCTAAAGGCGCCAGATACTAATGCCGGTTATGACAATGGCGAAAGTCAGAATCACCGCGAATCCGAGACCCAAGCGCCGACCAATGCGCACCGTTGCAAAAAACTCATAGATTTTCCAAGGGCAGACAATTGAGTGCCGCAAGGAAATAAATTCAACACTTCTTGGATTGAAATTAATACCGAGAATACTCAACCTGTAAGTCATATTTCCCGGTTCACATCATGTCGGTAGCCGCTTGTCGTATTTGAAGCTCGTCGACACGCATGCATGAAACCGGTTTTTTTTAAGTGCTCATTACAGAATCAAACAACGCGTAGGGGCACGGCTTGGTGCCGTTGTTGCGGGCACATCAGCCGCTGGATACAGCGGTGATCAATACTGTTTCCGCCATGGCTGCCTATATACCCAAGAGTTTAAACAGGTCGATTTAATTGGCCAAAAAATTTGCTGGCGGTTTCGCCGGCACTTCCGGTCATACGCAGGACTGTTCTGCCTGCATGACGAGCTGCTTCAGTTGCATTAATCCTTCATCCAGCGTCAGCGAATAAAAATTCTCGCGCGACTCGCTTTCGACTTTCACCAGGCCAGCCTGCAGCAGCACCTTCAGGTGGTGCGAGATTGCCGGCCGGGACAGCGGCATCTTTTCTGTAATGGCGGACACGTTCAGACGTTCATTCTCTGCCAGGAGCATGATGATGTCCTGACGTTGCCTGTCTCCCAGCGCATGAAACAATGGCGCGCAACGGCGAAAACTTTGCAATACGTCGTCCAGCGTTGGCGTTTGATCGCTACTCATCTTAAAAATGCGTTTAAACAAATGAACATGCTAGCGGCGATGTCCATGGTTGGCAAGGGTAAGGATTTTGCGAAGATGTTTTAACCGATAAATATTGTTGCCATTCAAGGGCTTGTATCCGTCCAAAGTAACTGCTAATATAGGTTTACAAGATTAAACCTATAAACTATTTGACTACTCATTTTGAAAGTGGAGCGCAAGCAGTATCCCATTAACTGTAAGAAACTTCGTGCTTGTCGGGTAAAGCAGTATCGGATGCGCAAACGAGGCATCCGATTTTTTCGGCCGAATAGGTCGATATGTTTAAACGATTGTGAATTAAAGGAAGCGAACCATGAACGTCTCCCGAACAAAAACCGCGCTGGTCACAGGCGCCTCCGGCGGCATTGGCAAGAGCATTGCGGAGCAGTTTGCAAGCCACGGCCACAACGTAGTGATTGTCGCGCGCAATCTCCGGCAGTTGCAATTCCTGGCGCAGGAATGGTCCGTCAAATACAAGGTGACAGTGACTCCGGTCACCGCCGACCTGGCCATCGCCGGGGCAGCGCACCTGCTGGCGGACGACATCAGGAAACGGAAGATCAGAATCGACTATCTGGTGAACAACGCCGGTTACGGACTGTACGGCCTGTCCGCTGAAACACGCCTGGATGACGAGTTGGCAATGATGAACATCAATATGGTCACGCTGACCGCGCTCACGAAGCTGTTCCTCCCCGACGTTTTGTCCAGCAATGGGCGAATCATGAATGTCGCCAGCACTGCCGCGTTTCAGCCCGGCCCGTACATGGCGGTGTATTACGCCACCAAGTCTTATGTCCTGTCGTATTCCGAAGCGCTGGCCAGCGAACTGGCGGGCACTGGCGTGACCGTGACCGCGTTCTGCCCGGGGCCGACACGCTCCGGTTTCCAGGACAAGGCCGAGATGAACGACTCGGCGCTGGTGAAAGGGAAAAGGCTGCCCTCTGCCGAAACGATCGGCATCGCTGGCTACCGGGCGATGATGGCAGGGAAAACCGTCTATATCCCGGGCCTGATGAACCGGCTCATGGCGTTCTCCGTGCGTTTTACGCCCCGCTGCATGACCACAACACTGGTCAAGAAAATGTCGGCACCCGCCTGACCTGCGGCTGCACGATACGGGGGAGATGAAATGCAGCAGGAAGACAAGCAGGTGCTGACGGATGCCCTAGCATGGTGCGCCGCCGGCAAGCGGGTATGGATCGTCACCGTGGTACGTACCTGGGGTGTTTCGCCGCGCCCGGTCGGGTCGTGGGCCGCATTGAACGAGGATGGGTTACTGAGCGGATCGGTATCCGGCGGCTGTGTCGAAGACGATCTCTTGCACCGCTTGCAGGCCGGCGAGCTGCACCGAGCCACTCCGTTCTTTCTGGAATACGGGGTGCGCGCCGATGAAGCACACCATTTCGGCCTCCCCTGCGGAGGAACGTTGAGACTCCTCGTCGAGCCCGCCCCGCAACGCCAACAGCTCGACGAACTCGCAGTCGGGCTTGAATGCGGCAACGTGGTCGCTCGCGAAGTGGAGATGGCGACCGGTACGGTGTCTCTTCGCCCCGCCGAATCAGGCGAGGACTCGCAGCTGGCCGGCAATCGTTTTGTCGCGGTATGGGGCCCGCGCTGGCGCTTGCTGATCGTCGGCGCCGGCCAGATCGCCCGCTATCTGGCGCCGGTGGCGCAGTCGGTCGGCTTTGGCGTCACCGTCACCGATCCGCGTTTTGAAGCCGAACAGGCATGGAATCCACAGATCGCACCGATGGTGCGCGACATGCCGGACGACTTCCTCGCGCACTGGCGCCCTGACGCGCATAGTGCAATCGTGGCGGTTGCCCACGACCCGAAGATCGACGACATGGTGTTGCTGGAAGCGCTCAAATCCCCGGCATTCTTCGTCGGCGTGATCGGCTCGCACGCGACACAGCACAAGCGCCGTGACCGCTTGCGCCAATTCGACCTGGAGGAATGGCAGATCGGCCGCCTGCGCGGGCCGGTCGGCCTTTCCATTGGCAGCCGGACACCGCCGGAGATCGCGGTTTCCATCGCGGCGGAGCTGATCGCGGTAAGAAATGGAAAGAAGCAACCGAATCCCGATTCGCAGCAAGGACCGCTCGCAGCCACTACCCAAATTTTCAACCGCCACACGCTGGCGTGCAGCGAATAAGCAGACTGAAGGTGAACATGACGCGTTTCACACTGAATGGCAAGCCCGTCGAACTGGATGTTGCGCCGGACACCCCATTGCTGTGGGTGGTGCGCGAGCACCTTAACATGACAGGCACGAAATTCGGCTGCGGCATGGGGCTGTGCGGCGCATGCACCGTGCATGTAAACGGCGTCGCCGCGCGTTCCTGCTCGACGCTGGTATCGGATGTCGCCGGCAGCAAGGTCACCACCATCGAAGGGCTGAGCGCCGGAGAAATGCATGTCGTGCAGCAGGCATGGGAGGAAGCGAATGTGCCGCAATGCGGCTATTGCCAGCCCGGGCAAATGATGCAGGCTGCATCCCTGCTGGCGAAAAACCCTCACCCGAGCGATAAGGACATCGACGAAGCGATGGCCGGCAATCTCTGCCGTTGCGGCACCTACCCGCGCATACGCATCGCCATCAAGAACGCTGCAGCCAGGCTACAAAAATAAGGAGAGAACATGAGTACGA